>NZ_JAGJEK010000014.1:0-162703 GCF_018101015.1 Pseudoalteromonas sp. MMG005
CAATAGCACTAAAAGGCGCATCAGTAATTGATATGGTGCTGGTGCCAACGGCGAGTGTATTACGCGAGGTGATACCTAATGAAAATAAGATTATGCTTTTTTCATCTTTATTCTACTAATGTAATACGATGTATTTTTCAAGCGTATTTTGCCTGCTTTTTCAGGTACAATCAATTTATAGACTCAGAACTATTGACTAGAGAAAAGGGTATTGATTGTGTTTGATGTAGTGTATTTTATGTAGATAAATGATGCTGAGTTTAATAATGGAAGTAAGGTGGAGAAAAACGTAGGGGCAAAAAAAACGCAGCTAAGAAGCTGCGTAAATTGAAATTCAGGGATGAAACAATGCTAAATAACTGCATTCATAAGTTATGACTCACCAGAATTGCAAAAGTTCAATAGGTTTAAAAAAAGATGACAAAAAAACGATTATTTATACCTTTGCTGTTTATATTGGGTGGGTGCGCAACGGCACCACCAAAGCAACCTGATGATTTATGTAAAATTTTTCAGGAAAAAGAAGATTGGTATTATGATGCCAGAGACGCACAAGAAAAGTGGGGTGCCCCAAAGCATGTGTTGATGGCAATGATGTATCAGGAAAGCTCATTTAAACATGATGCGGCTCCGCCAATGGAGTACTTTCTATGGATCATTCCAACAGGCAGGGCGAGCTCTGCATATGGTTACTCGCAAGCGAAAACAATGACCTGGGCAGATTATATTCGTGAGTCAGGTAATTCAGGTGCAGACCGAGATGATTTCGAAGATGCCATTGATTTTATGGCATGGTTTGTTTATAAAACCCATAAGGTAAATGGTATTTCTAAGTGGGATGCTTACGCACAATATTTAAATTATCACGATGGTTGGGGCGGCTACAAGCGCGGTACTTATCGTAAGAAAAAATGGTTGATGGCAGTGGCGAATAAAGTAAAACACCGTGCGAGTCGCTATGGCGCACAACTGAAACGCTGTGAAGCAGATTTAGATAAAAACTGGTTTGAACGTTTATTCTTTTAAAAACAGCTTATAAAAACGTAATGTTAAAGCACCAAATTGATGGTTTGGTGCTTTATTTCTAGTATGCTTATTTTGTTGCTGTTCGTTGTTGTGGAAATACTTTGACTTGCTTAATCATGTTTTCTTTAATTTCAATAATTTCAATTGGGTAGCCTGCAATACGCATTCCGAGCTGTGTTTGCGGAATATCTTCTAAATACTCTACAATTAAGCCGCTGAGTGTTTTTGGCCCTTCAGTTGGCAACTCCCAAGTCATTTCTTTATTGATATCACGAATATTAGCGGCACCATCAACCAGTACTGAGCCGTCGCTTTGTACATCTACTTCGTCACTTGTCGCACGTGTTTGCGTGGTTGTAAAGTCACCTACAACTTCTTCAAGAATATCTTCGAGTGTAACCAACCCTTGAATATCACCATACTCATCAACAACTAAGCCAATTCGCTCTTTGCTTTGTTGAAATTTCAGTAACTGCGTATTTAATGAGGTATTCTCAGGAATATAGTAAATTTCTCTAACGGCACGCAACAATGAAGGCTTATCGAATTGCTCTTTAGTAAGCAGCCTCAGCGCATCTCTGGAGTGAATAAAGCCAACAGCATCGTCGATTTGGTCACGATAAAGCAATACACGAGTGTGTTGTGCATTGGTGAGTTGCTTAGAGATGTCTTTCCAATCATCATTTATGTCTATTGCGTTAATTTCATTACGCGGGATCATTATATCTTCAACGGTAACTTGCTCTAAATCAAGAATGGATGTGAGCATATTTTGGTGATTTGAAGGCAGCAACGCACTTGACTCATTCACCACAGTTTTAAGCTCTTCTTTACTTAGGCTATGTTCTTCTATTTGTTGATTTGAGATGCCAAAAATACGTAACATCCCATTGGTTATCCAATTTACCGCTATAACAAAAGGGAAAAGAACTTTAAGTAAACCCTTAAGAATTATTGAACTGGGAAAAGCGACCTTTTCTGGGTAAAGTGCGGCCAATGTTTTTGGGGTTACTTCAGCGAAAATGAGCACCACGAGTGTTAATACAAATGTGGCAATGGCTATACCCATATCACCATACAGACGAATGCCGATGATTGTGGCAACTTGCGCAGCCGCAATATTAACGAGGTTATTACCGATAAGGATCAGGCCGATGAGCCTATCAGGTCGACGTAGTAACTTACTAACACGTTTCGCTGCTTTGTGATTTTGTTTTTCGAGATGGCGTAACCGAATACGGTTAATTGACATGATCCCTGTTTCAGAGCTTGAAAAGTAGCCCGAGATCAAAATAAGCAAACCCAATATTATAAATAGGGTGCTTGTAGATATGTCGTCCAACAGAGGAGTCCTTTTTTTCTTACGAAAGCGTATTAAGCGTTAGCTTGGATTGTTAGTCAAGTTAAAACTTACCAAGTATCACTTCTTGAATGAATCTGCTGCCGAAATAGGCAAGAGTAACCAGCCCTGAAGCGCTGATAATAGTGAACACGATGGGTTTCCCGCGCCAACCCAAATAGTGATGACCAATTGTAACGGCTGTAAATATCGCCCATGAGAGCAGTGACAATACAGTTTTATGTATAAATTCCTTTGCAAACATCCCTTCAAGAAATATAAAACCAGACAATAAAGCCAAAGTAAGCAGTGCAGTACCAACTGTAAGTAATTGATATAATTGACGTTCAACCTGCATAAGAGGCGGTAGGTGACTATGCATGATAGCTAAGTCTTTTTGTTTTAAACGTTTATCAATAAAGAAGAACTGAATGGCGTATAAAGTAGCAATAATAAGCACACAATACGCTAATAACGATAAAGAGATATGTGTGACAAGTCCAATATCGACATTAATTGATTGCATAACAATATGATGAGGTATAAACAAACTCGCTGTTAATAGTAGCGCAGCAAACCCATAGACAACAGGCAGTAACAAAGTTGCCGGGAACTTAAGCGACACAGTGGTAACACTAACAACAATGACCCAGCATGTCAGTAATGCGACGTTGACGGTGCTTAAATCTTGCCCTTCAATGGTAAACACAGAATTCACTAAAACAAGCATATGTGTCAGTATCGCGAGCGTACTGAGTATGATTGTCAATTTATGGCTAGGCCCTTCTTTATGAAAGAGGCGAGATAGTACATGCCCGGTGGCAAGCACATAAAAAACGCTGGCAATAAGAGACAAGCTAACAATCAACATATGATTAAGGCCTAATAATTAATTTCCTTTGATAGGCTATTGTATTTTAAGCCTAGCCGCTTGCATAGAGTTTCTAAAAAGAATCTTTGTCTGCACTTGAATACTGTATTAGTTAAGTGCATATCAGTATAATGCACAGCAATTACGATATATTGGAACCTATACATGTTTGAAAACCTCCAAGAACGCTTAGGTAAAACGTTAAAAAATATCAGTGGCAGAGGCCGCCTTACTGAAGAAAATATAAAAGATACGCTACGAGAAGTGCGTATGGCATTGCTTGAAGCCGATGTTGCTCTGCCCGTTGTTAGAGAGTTTGTTAAACAAGTAAAAGAACGAGCGGTGGGCGTTGAGGTCACAAAAAGCTTAAGCCCAGGCCAAGTCTTTATCAAAATTGTGCGTGAAGAGCTTGAAAGCGCGATGGGTGAAGCAAATGAAGAGCTTAATTTAGCGGCTCAGCCTCCAGCTGTGGTAATGATGGCTGGTTTGCAAGGTGCGGGTAAAACAACCAGTGTTGCTAAACTTGCTAAATTCTTAAAAGAACGTAAAAAGAAATCAGTATTAGTGGTGAGTGCGGATGTATATCGCCCTGCCGCGATAAAACAGCTAGAGACACTGGCAACTGAAGTGGATGTTGAGTTTTTCCCCAGTGATATTTCGCAAAAGCCAGTAGATATTGCAAACAATGCGATAAGCCATGCGAAGAAGAAGTTTATAGATGTTGTGTTAGTTGATACAGCAGGTCGTTTGCATGTTGATACCGACATGATGGATGAAATTAAAGACCTTCATAATGCAATTACACCAGTAGAAACTTTATTTGTTGTCGATGCGATGACAGGTCAAGATGCGGCAAATACTGCGAAAGCTTTTGGTGAGGCATTACCGCTTACAGGTGTTATTCTGACAAAAACCGACGGTGATGCCCGAGGTGGTGCTGCATTATCTATCCGTCATATTACGGGTAAACCTATTAAGTTTATGGGTGTAGGGGAGAAAACGGATGCACTAGAGCCGTTCCACCCTGACCGTATTGCATCTCGTATTTTGGGGATGGGTGATGTTTTATCACTTATCGAAGAAGTCGAGATGAAAGTCGATAAAGATAAAGCTGCAAAAGTGGCTGAGAAAGTATTTAAAGGCGATGGCTTTACACTGGAAGATTTTGCTGAACAGCTAAAGCAAATGAAAAACATGGGCGGCATGATGTCGATGTTAGAGAAACTGCCTGGTATGAATAATTTACCAGATGCTGTTAAAGGGCAGGTAGGGGACAAAACGTTCTTACAAATGGAGGCAATTATTAGCTCTATGACGCCTAAAGAGCGAGCTCGTCCAGATATTATTAAAGGTTCGCGCAAAAAACGTATAGCAGCAGGTTCAGGCACGCAAGTGCAAGACATCAATAAATTGCTTAAGCAGTTTACCCAAATGCAAAAAATGATGAAAAAAATGAAGGGTAAAGGTGGCATGATGAAAATGATGCGCAACATGAAAGGGATGATGCCGCCTGGAATGATGGGCGGTGGTGGTCCTAAGTTCTAGAGCAAAATATCGCTATTTCTTTGATGAAAATAAAAAAGAGGCAACAGCCTCTTTTTTTATTGATTACAAAAGCAGCACCATGTTATGGTTGTTTTTCACCCTCCAGATCAGCATTTAATCTACCTAAGTGTCATTTATCCGCACTTCTTACTTGCATTGTGGCTAAAAACTCGTACAATTCCCCAGCTTCCTATTGTGGGAAGTAAATCTTATTAATGAAAACAGTCAATCTATTCAGAGGACGGTATGGTAACTATTCGTTTGCAACGTGGTGGCGCTAAAAAGCGTCCTTTCTATCAAATTGTGGTTGCGGATAGCCGTTTCTCGCGTGACGGTCGTTTCATCGAGAAAGTAGGTTTCTTTAACCCTATTGCTCAAGGTCAAGAAGAGAAAGTTCGTTTAGACTTAGCCCGTGTTGAACACTGGGTTGGTCAGGGCGCATCTCTAACAGATCGCGTAGCTAAGTTAGTTAAAGACGCTCGTAAAGCGGCTTAATAGGCGTAAGTGTAACCATGAGTCAAGAAAACACCACGATTATTGTAGTAGGTAAGCTTGGTGCTCCTTACGGAATTAAGGGCTGGCTTAAGGTACATTCATTTACTGATGATCCCCAAGGGATCTTCGATTTCAGCCCATGGTTAATAGGGCAACAAGGTAAATGGCAAACCCTTGAAGTGAGCGACTGGCGTCGTCACAACAAGGGCTTTATCGCCAAGTTTGCGCAAGTAAACGACCGAGACGAAGCAATGGCGTATACCAATGCTGAAATTTCAGTTGATTCAGCGCAATTGCCGGAACTTCCTTCTGGGGAGTTTTATTGGCGAGATCTCATTGGCATGTCGGTTGTAACGGATAAAGGTTATGATTTAGGCACGGTTGATGACTTGATGGAGACAGGCTCAAATGACGTTTTGGTTGTGAAAGCAAACAAAAAAGATGCATTTGGTCAATCGGAGCGTTTAATTCCTTTTCTAACTGATTCAGTTATTAAAGAAGTCAAACATGAAGAGAAAAAAATTACTGTTGATTGGGATCCAGGCTTTTAAATGAGTCAGCAAAATCCACTATGGGTAGGAGTGATTTCACTTTTTCCAGAAATGTTTGATGCGATAACCCAACAAGGCGTTACAGGACGTGCAGTTAAAAACGGTTTAATCGATTTTAACTGTTGGAATCCACGAGATTATGCAATAGATAAGCATAGAACCGTAGATGATAGACCTTATGGTGGCGGCCCTGGTATGTTGATGATGGTTCAACCATTGCAACAGGCTATTTTAGCTGCAAAATCTGCGGCTGGAGAAGGCGCTAAAGTAATTTATATGTCCCCTCAAGGGCGAAAACTAGATCAACAAGGTGCTGCTCAGTTAGCGGCATCTGAAAAATTGATTTTAGTAGCTGGTCGGTATGAAGGTATAGATGAACGGATCATTGAATCTCTTGTAGATGAAGAATGGTCTATTGGTGATTTTATTCTCAGCGGTGGTGAACTACCCGCCATGACACTTATTGACGCAGTCGCGCGATTAGTGCCTGGTGTATTAGGGCACAACCAGTCAGCTGAGCAAGACTCCTTTTCGGATGGCTTGTTAGATTGCCCTCATTATACTCGGCCAGAAACATTGGACGACAAACAGGTGCCTGCTGTATTACTCAGTGGAAACCACCAGGCAATTGCGAAATGGCGCTTAAAGCAGTCATTAGGAAGAACCTGGCTACGACGTCCAGACTTGTTGCGTAACCTAGCTCTGACTGAGGAGCAAGCGGCACTACTCGCTGAATTTCAGCATGAGTACCAAGAAGCTTGTGGCTAGAAGACAGTTACACCTAGGAATGTGAGAAATATAATGGCAAAAGTAAACCAAAATATTATTAAAGCGCTTGAAGAAGAGCAGCTTAAAAAAGACGTACCAGTATTCGGTGCTGGTGATACAGTAGTTGTACAGGTACGTGTAAAAGAAGGTAACAAAGAGCGTCTACAGGCTTTTGAAGGTGTTGTAATCGCTAAGCGTAATCGCGGTCTACATTCAGCTTTCACTGTTCGTAAGATCTCGAACGGTGAAGGTGTTGAGCGTGTATTCCAAACGCACAGCCCTCTTATCGATAGCGTTACAGTTAAGCGTCGCGGTGCAGTTCGTCGTGCTAAGCTTTACTACCTACGTGAGCGTTCAGGTAAATCAGCACGTATTAAAGAAAAACTTAATTAATACGGGCGTTTATCACGCTGAAAAAACAGGCCACTCTTTGAGTGGCCTGTTTTGTTTTGTGCGTTATATTTTTATGACTGCTTATTTTATGTCTTTTCTCAAGACTTTGTTCCTGATAGACTGGCTGTATTATATATTTTACACTGTAATTTTAAGTTTACACTTATGGATAATGGAATTGATTTACATACATTGAGAGAAGGCATTGATGCCTGTGATACTGAATTAGTGGCATTATTAGCGAAGCGTCGCGCATTGACAGAGCAGGTAGGCATTGTTAAACAACAGACAGGTGCACCTTTACATGCACCAGAACGAGAAGCAGAATTGATCTCTGCAAGGCGACAGCAAGCACAAGAAAGTGGTGTTAATCCTGACTTAATCGAAGATATACTCAGGCGAATGATGCGCGAAGCGTATGAGAATCAACAAAGTAAGCTCGCATGTGCTGCACCTGACCTATCACCCATTGTTATTGTCGGTGGTGAAGGGGCTATGGGGCAACTATTTGCGAAACAGTTTCGCCGTTCTGGCTATGAGGTCCGCATTCTCGATAGACCTCAGCAAGACAACATATCAGAAGTGCTTGAAGGGGCTAAACTGGTATTAATTAGTGTCCCGATTAACGCGCTTGAAGAAGTTGTTGCCGGATTACCCCCATTGGCAGATGATTGCGTATTAGCTGATATAACGTCTATTAAACAAGGCCCGTTGAAGTGTTTGATGAACAAACATAAGGGTCCCGTTGTTGGGCTGCATCCAATGTTTGGCCCTGATATTTCTCATTGGGTAAAACAGACCGTTGTTGTATGTGATGGCCGAGCGTCAGAGGCTTATGCTGGGTTTTTAAAGCAGTTGGGTGTTTGGGGTTGTCAGTTGGTCAATATTGATGCAAAGAAACATGATCAAGCGATGCAAATAATCCAAGTTATGCGTCACTTAACAACGTTTGTTTATGGTCGGTTTTTAGCAAAACAGTGTCATACTTTGGAAGAGCTAAGAAGCTGTTCTTCCCCAATATATCAACTTGAACTCATGATGGTTGGGCGGTTATTCGCTCAATCTCCTGAGCTTTACTCAGATATTATGCTCGCCCAATACAACGATGTAGAAGGGCTATTAGCGAGTTATCAAGACACTTTTGCCGGAACGTTGGATATGTTGAAAAAAGGCGATAAAGCGGCGCTGATAGATGCATTTGCTGACGCCAAACAGTACTTTTCCAGTTGTGTAACTCAGTTTTTATCGCAAAGTCGTGGCCTATTAAATAAAGCCAACGATTCAAAAGTATTAGATTGACAAATCGAGTTAAAAATAGCGGATTGTCCGCTATTTTTAACCGATAAAATTAAAGGACGTCTACAGCCTGTAAAGATTCACTTTGATAGCACCCTAAAATACGAATAAATTGAGTACACTCTTTGAGTTGTTCTAGTGCTTTTTGCACTTTAGGCTCTGCAGTATTTGCAAGTAAGTCCACATAAAAGACTTCTTCCCACGGATTACCAGGAACCGGCCTTGATTCTAGTTTGACCATATTAATATTATGAAGTTTAAAAATCATTAATGCGTCAGCTAATGAACCAACTTGCTGTTTTGTCGCCATTATTAAGCTGATTTTTGTTGGGAGCTGTGTTGAAACTTGCAGCGATTGACGAGCTACAACAATGAAACGACTGTGGTTTTCAGCCTGATTGGCTAAGGCCGTTTTTACAACTTCGAGGCCAACATTTTTACCGGCTTGAGCTGAGGCAATTGCTGCACTGTTTGGTGTTTCTAACGCGCATTGTATTGCACTGGAAGTTGAGTCACAAGTTTCTTGTTGTAGCTCACCTAAACCTTGCAGGAAGCGGCTGCATTGTGCAAATGGCTGGTGATGTGCAAAGATTTTAGTAATATCTTTTAACTCTGTTCCAGGGTTACTTAACAAGCAGTGTTCAACGGTTTGCGTAACTTCCCCAACAATGGAGACTTGCGCATGTTGAAGTAAATCGAAAACTTCATTTATACTCCCTGAACTGGTATTTTCAATTGGAAGTAAGCCATAGTCAGCTTTACCTTGTTCAACTTGCTCCGTTATTTTATCGAACGTAGAGCAACCCATTTCTACAATTTTACCGGGCCGACGGCTAAAGTATTTGTGACAGGCTAATTGACTATAAGACCCTTGGCCGCCTAAATATGCGACTCGGTGTGTATCGCCAAGCACTTGTGGGTTTAGGCTTTTTTGCAATAAAGCCTGCTGGTTTAAAACAGAGTCTTCAAGGATGGTTTGAAAAACACTGTTGACATAAAAGGCGTCTAATCCCAGTGATTTACCATAGCTAATTAGTTTTTCTAACAGTGCTTGCTCTCGTTCCTCATCTCGAATAGGTTTGCTGTTCGCAATTTTGTATTCTAATACACTGTGGCTAATACGACGGCGTTTTGCTAGCAGCACCATTAAGTCCGCATCTATTTCATTGATGTCGTGACGAAGTGCATTTAATGTGTTTTCAGTCATAGGTCCTCATTCCCAATGGCAAAAAAAAACCTCCCAGTTGGGAGGCTTAGCTATTTGATTTACTCACAAACAGTTCAGCCTCTTCACCTAAAGAAGCTAAAAAAGAAATATGTAATGTGCGTAATTATGATTTTCATAGTTTTTTTCGAACAATCGAATAACTTAAATTACATACATTATTACCACACTTTAAATTAGTTCGACAAGTTATTATTTTGTGTAATTAGATTTATGACACATAATTGTTTCAGTGGGGGGGTGATACGCGCGTGACTTAAGCAACAAGGATCTGTTATATTAATTCGAATCTTTATAGAAAAATTACAATTATGATAAGGGTTTAACCGTGGTCAATCGTAGACCCCCTTCGAGGTTTGGAGCCAACTCCTTAAGTGTTAAACTGTCGATGTTGATTTCGGCGGTGTGTTTGGTTGCGGGGATCTTCGCAGCGGCACTCATGCTGAAATCAGAAGAGAGACAGCTAATTTATGAAGAATACGCAGAGTTAAAGCGAGTTAGTGGTCAGGCGGTTACTCAATTTAGCCAGTATCTTGAATTAAAAACCAGTTTGGCGGAACAAGCAAATGCAGTTGTGGCCAAGCAGCTATTCACCGGGGAAAATTTAACATTAACACCGGCAAAGTTGAATGTCGTTGATCTTGATGGTGCATTTAGAAGCACTGCAAAAAATGGGTTATCTGCGGCGTATTTATCGTCAAGTGAGTTAAGCACAAAAGACAAGTCCTTGTTTTCCCAGTCAGAATCATTGTGGAACATCATTGCACCACCATTATTACAAGATTTTTTCAATTTTTATTTAGTAACACAGCGAAATTTTGTCCGTATAGCGCCTCCCAATATTTTATTAAATAGCAAACCAAAACAAGCGTTATTTAGCACGCATACATTGCCTCTGTTGAGAGAAGAGTTAAACCCTACGAGGGAAGCGATTTGGTCTCGGGTTCATTTTGACGATGTTTGGAATAAATGGGTTATCAGTATTCTGGTCCCTCTTTATCACAATGATCGCTATTTAGGTTTTACAGGAACAGATCTTGAGTTAGATACACTGTTGTCGCATTTACCAGCCCCAGATACGAGGCAAGGATTTATAATATTTGACCAACAAGGCAAGATTATTGCGGCGCCAAACTTTGGCAAACAAAACCAAGGCGCTAAATTGACAAATGAAGACGCATTGTCAATTCCAGCGTTAAGCAATGTGATTGAGTCAGCTTTGTTGGTTAAGCTGCCTGAGTTTCAAGATGAATTTATTCATGAGAATGAAGATCATATTATTAATATTAAACAATTAAAGCAACTGGATTGGTATATAGGCGTATATAAGAAAAGGGATTCAGCGTTATCGGCGCTGGAAGAATTGAAAGTTAAATTTTTTGGCTTATTTTTGCTGTATGCATTATTTGTCGCACTGTTGCTGCATCAAGTGTTATATCAATTAGTATTGGGTCGCATCAATGTGTTAGTTAATGCGGTTGTGGGCTTTGGTCGAGGCCAATGGGATATGCCGTCAATGCCCAGTAGTAAAGATGAGATTGGTCAGTTAAATGCGTCTTTTAACGATATGAGCACAGAGATAAAAAAATTAGTTAGCGGCTTGAATCAACGTATTACGGAAAAAGAAATAGCAGAAAAAGCCGCAAATAGATTGTCAAAGGCGGTTTCATTTTCTGGTACTGCTGTGGTTATTACGAATGAACATTTTCAAGTGGAATATGTAAATCCTAAGATGTTGGAAATGACAGGCTTTGAAGAAGGTCACTTTTTAGGAAAGTCATTACTGAATATAATCTCAAAAGATATGGCAATATTGGTTGATGATATCGATATTGACCTGCGCAGTCGTAATTACTGGCGTGGTGATACCATGCTTGAAGGGGCTGGACCTAAGCCTATTTGGGTGAGTCTAAGTATTTCTCCAATCAGAGAAGATGGAGGGCAAATCTCTAGTTATGTGGCATCTGCGCAAGATATTTCTTTTGTAAAAGAAAGTCAGAGAAAAATGGAAGAGCTCGCATACTTTGATACATTGACAGGGCTTGCCAATAGAACCTTCTTTAGAATGCAGCTCCGAAAATCAATGGCACTGGCTGAGCGCGGTCACTATGCATTTGCTTTGTTTTATTTTGACCTTGATGAGTTTAAGCGAATTAACGATACGTTAGGTCATGATGCCGGTGATCGGTTATTGGTTGAAGTTGCTGAACGGTTAAAACTACGGTTAAGATCAGAAGATACTATTGCACGACTCGGTGGCGATGAGTTTGCTGTGCTACTAAGTGGTATCGAGAAACGTGAAAATGCAATGGAAGTGGCACATATTATTCAGCGTACTTTAAATCAGCCAATTAAACTCGGTAATAATGAAGTGATTGTTAGTGCCAGTATTGGCATAACAATGGCGCCTTTTGACAGTCAAGAAGAGGAGCAATTGCTTAAGCATGCTGATTTAGCGATGTATGAAGCAAAAGCCAAAGGACGAAATACCTTCCACTTTTATTCTCAGGAACTGGACGCTGCTGCGAATGAACGACTGTATATTGAAAATGAACTTAGGCAAGCTATTAAATCAAAACAGTTTTCACTATATTATCAGCCTCAAGTTGATTGCAAGACTCTGAAAATTGTTGGTTATGAAGCGTTGATCCGTTGGAAACATCCTGATAAAGGCATGATCCCCCCGACGAAATTTATTCCAATTGCTGAAGCTACAGGGCTTATTGTGGAGTTGGGTGCATGGGTATTGGAAGAAGCCTGTATGTTCTCAATGCGATTGCAGCGTCAAGGGCGCTCGGGAAATATGTCAATCAACCTCTCAGCAAGGCAATTTAAAGATGCGCACTTAATAGCAGAAATCTCCGATGTTTTAGAACGAACACAAATGCCACCAAGCCTATTACATGTGGAATTAACAGAAAGTATGTTAATGGGAGATGTAGAAGCGGCAATTGCACAGTTACATCAGATGAAAGATCTGGGTATTGGGTTGTCAATTGATGATTTTGGAACAGGCTACTCTTCTCTGAGTTATTTGAAGCGATTCCCTGTCGATAGCTTAAAGGTGGATAGATCGTTTGTTAAAGATATTCCGGATGACTCTAATGACATGGAAATTACGGCGGCTATTATTGCGATGGCGCAAAAACTTAAGTTGCAGGTTGTCGCTGAAGGGGTAGAGACTAAAGAGCAAGTTGCGTTTTTAAAACGTAATAATTGTTTTATTGTTCAGGGATATTATTACAGTCCTCCTTTACCAGAACATGAAATAGAGATATTTAGATCTCAACTACAAGATAAAGCCGGTATTTAACCACCGGCTATTTTTACTTTAAACTTAAGAGACTCAAGAATAAGTTTGAGTTTGTTCCTGTCATCGCCTTGGACTTCAATGATGTTTTCTTTTAGCGCACCACCTTGTCCCATTTTGCTTTTTAAGGTCTTAGCCAATTTCTTTAAATCATGGACTTGAGGGTCAACACCAACAACCAGCATGACGCCTTTACCTTTACGGCCTTTGGTCTGCCGTTCAATTCGTATAGCACCATCTTTAAATATTTTTGCTGGTGAATCAACTTGAGGCTCATCTACTTTAATTCGACCAATGTCGGTTGAATATACTAAGCGATTTTCTGACATTTTTTACCTAAACCCTATTGTATGTTATGCCTATCTTTGCATTTTAGATATATTATTTGCTGATACCAAGCTTATTTTTATGCTTAGGAGTAAGAGAAACGCAAATAAAAAAAATAAATTACATTTGATGACGTTTATTTTTGGCGAAAAAATGTATAAGCGTTATATTTAAATCAGTGCACGGATAACAAATTCAAACCATATTAGGAGCTTAAGATGAGTTTGAGCAAGAATGCTTCATCGGATGGAAAAACATTGACCATCCAGATCAGGGGAAAGTTCGATTTTAATTTAGTTCAGTCATTTCGACAGGCCTATGCTGAAGTGGGCGAACAAACAGAAAAAGTAGTTATAGACCTGCGTGAAACCGATTATATGGATAGTTCTGCGTTAGGTATGTTACTTAATATGAAAAAAACATTGGGGGATTCCATAGGCAGTATTCACATAAGTAATTGTAGACCCCAGCTTAAAAAAATATTACAAATATCTCGGTTTGATAAGAAGTTTGATATTGATTAATTCATAATGTAAGGCTTAAGTCTGTGCGAATTCTCGTTGTTGATGACCAGCCGCTTAATTGTACTTTGCTTAAAGCGATGCTTGAGCAACAAAGCTATCATGTAGAAGTAGCGAATGATGGATGTCAGGCACTAGAAGTATTACAAAGTACGGACATAGATATCGTGCTGTTGGATGTAATGATGCCGGTTATGGATGGCTTTGAAGCGGCTCCAAAAATAAAACAATTGGCGGGTGATGTTTATTTACCAGTGATTTTTATTACTGCGCTTGAAGACCATGCGAGCTTTGAAAAATGTTTGGCTGTGGGTGGCGATGACTTTATTCATAAACCATTTGACCGAATTATACTGTCGGCAAAAATTAAGGCACATGCTAGAACTCGTAAATTGAGCCAAGAAGCCCACTTGCAAAAGAAACAGCTTGAGTATCATTATAATCAAACCGAACGTGAGCATGAGATTGTAGAACACATCTTTAGTAATGCGTTGTCTCAACAAGTAAAATTTCCCCATCATTGTGATTATCACCTCTCACCGGCTTCAATGTTTAACGGGGATATGTTTTTGATGGCACGCAGCCCAATGGGTGGGTTTTATTGCTTATTAGGTGATTTTACTGGGCATGGACTTGCGGCCGCTGTTGGTGCATTACCCGCCTCTCGTGTTTTTTACACCATGGTGAATAAAGGCATGGCTGTAAATGATATTGCATTTGAGCTGAACAATGTCTTGTATACACTGTTACCTGGCCATATGTTTTGTGCCGCAGCAATTGTTGAACTGAGTGAATCAGGTAAGAGTATTTCAGCTTGGATTGGGGGGTTACCTGACTTATATTTGATTGATCAAGAAGGGGTAGTAATTCGAACTCTAGAAGCGCAACATATGGCGTTGGGTATTTTGGATGAAGAGGAGTTTGAGAGACACTTAATTCACTTAGAAGTTAAGCCAAATCAGCGACTGGTTATGGCTACAGATGGGATCATTGAAACAGAAAGTAAGCAAGGCGATATGTTTGGAGAAGAGTTACTAAAAAGTGCGCTATTAAGCATACCTATGGTAACAACTGCGGATATTATCGAGAAAGTACATACATTTTCTGAACACGGTGAACAACAAGATGATTTGAGTATTGCGATCATTAACTGTATTGCAAGTGAAGCACTTCGTACTGAGTCAACGACTTACTCTAAGTTGCCTTTTAGTATTTCGATGAGTTTAAATGCGGGTCAAATGAAGGACAGTGATCCTATTCTAGAGTTGGTTGATGTTTTAAGTCAGCTTGAAGGAATTAATGAGCATAGGTCAAACATTTTTTTATTACTTTCTGAAGCTTATAACAATTCATTAGATCATGGCGTATTGGGTTTAGATTCAGAGATTAAAAATCAAGATGAAGGTTTTTTCGAATTTTATCAATTACGTGAGCAAGCACTAGTTTGTCTTACGGATGCATTAATTATAATTTCAGCCCGTTATTGTCCTGACTCCCTCAGCTTATTCTTTTCTATATGTGATTCTGGTAATGGTTTTCGCAATCAAGAAAGTAATGATACAGAGTTACATAGAGAGCATGGCCGAGGGCTGAGCTTATTGAATGAAATAGCACAAAGCGTAAGGTATAACCACGCTGGAAATGAGGTTGAAATGGTGTATTCATTGCAATAAATCATACCTGCTTAGAGGAATAACTATTTTCCCCTTAATTTGACCTCTTTTTAATATTCGCTGAGTGAGTTACTTTTAAACGTCCCCAATATTTTTAGTACGCTAATTACGTAACTTGGTACAGCAATTATTTGCAAATGTGTCGTTTCATGATAATCTCCATTTATACCTTTAGATGTATGGATGGCTAAATGATTTCTAAATACCTTGATCGCGCAAATTTAAATGTGGATGTACTGCAAGTGGAGCAAGCATTAGTAGAACTGGATAACTATCTTGCTGAGTCGGATAATACACACGGCGCAATTTGGTCATTCAGGATCCCCGAATTAGGAGAAGGGGGAGCATGTAGTCTGTTTGGACATTTACAAGATGAACCTTTTGAACTTAGTCAATACATAGAATACTCAGAGAAAAATAGTCTGAGTTTAAGCCAATTACAGACAATTGTTCAATTTATCAAGCAAAGAACACATGTAGATTGGTTCGGGGTTTATCAAAATACGAAGACAGGGGAGGGACTTCAACTCCTAAAATTGGCATATATTGGTGCGCCAAGTAGACCTTTATTTCCAATAAATACGTTATTTTCTCAAACGAGTAATAATGTCCAAGTTGCTATGTCTGGCCATGGTCGGGTGATTAATAACGTTCAGGACTATATTGCAAGTGGTGGAGAATATTATACATGCGATCCAAAAGTACAATCAGAAAGTTGTTTACCACTTTTTAATGAGAAAATGCAATGCATTGGGATCATTGATGCTGAAGCATTTCGGAATGATTTTTTTACAGCAGAAATTTTAGCTTTACTAATCGCTGTTTGCATTAGAATTCCTCAATATTTACCGTGATGTGAAGACTCGTGTTATAGCTAATTTATGTTACTATAAACACAGTTTTAATCCCCGTTTATTCAGTGCATATAAGCTATTACGCCAATTAGCTATATGCTGATATTACACTAATAAAAGAGATAACCCATGTTCTCAACATTGAAACCATTACCGACAGATCCGATCCTTGGTCTTATGGCTGCATACAAGCAAGATACAAACCCAAATAAAATTGACTTGGGTGTAGGTGTATATAAAGACGAGCAAGGTAATACTCCTGTATTAAAAGCGGTAAAAAAAGCAGAAGCATTTCGATTAGAAAACGAAACAACAAAATCATATATTGGACTTGCTGGAAATTTAGATTTTTGCCAAAAAATGGAATCACTATTGCTTGGTGAACACCGCGCTTTGCTTGCTAATAGAGTACGCACAGCACAAACTCCAGGCGGAACGGGAGCACTGCGCGTAGCAGCGGAGTTTATTAAACGTTGTAATACCAATGCAACCGTATGGGTAACGACACCAACATGGGCCAATCACATCAGCTTGTTTGAAGCTGCTGGGTTAACGGTGAAAGAATACCCTTATTATGATTATGAAAATAAGGGTTTACTGTTTGATGAGATGATCAATACACTGAAGCAGGTACCTAAAGGTGATGTCGTTTTATTACATGCATGTTGTCATAACCCAAGTGGCATGGATTTAAATGAAGCACAGTGGAAAGTCGTTGCAGAACTTGCAAAAGATGTTGGCTTTACACCTTTAGTTGATATTGCTTATCAAGGCTTTGGTAGCAGCTTAGATGAAGACGCAAAAGGCTTACGTTTGTTGGCTGATACAGTTGAAGAAATGTTGATTTGTTCTTCATGTTCAAAGAACTTTGGTTTGTATCGAGAGCGTATTGGCGCATGTTCACTTATTTCAAATGATAGTACAACCGCAGATGTATCAAACTCGGTACTATTGAGTGTGGTTCGAAGTATTTATTCAATGCCACCAGCACACGGTGCAGATATTGTTAATACAATTTTGAGTAGCTCTGAACTGACACAACTTTGGCATGATGAACTAGATGAAATGCGTAGTCGTATTAATGGTTTACGAACTTTAATAAAAAGTAGCTTAGCCGAGAAAGGCGTTGCGCAAGATTTCTCATTCATAGATCAACAAAATGGTATGTTTTCATTTTTGGGTATTAATAAAGAGCAAATTGATCGTTTGCAAAAAGAATATGCGATTTACATTGTGGGCTCGAGTCGAGTTAATGTTGCTGGTGTAAGCCAGACAAATATAGATTATTTCTCGAACGCGATTGCTGATGTGCTAAAGTGATTTTGATATCAAGCATAAAAAAAACCGCTCTATGAGCGGTTTTTTTTATGCTTGATTAATATTTGCTACTTTTTCATTATCCGCATCTGTCTCTGGCTTTTTGGCTTTTTTTGGTGTCTCAGGCTTCACACCTTTTAGCACAGATAGAAATTCATCTTTTCGCTTCGCGATTTCTAGCGCTAACGACTCAACTTGTTGCTCACTGAGAGGGACGTCTACTTTCGCTAACATCTGCTCAAGGGATTCAGCAACATCTAGCATTTTATCGTATGCATCAGCCTCTTTTTTACTGGTAAAGGTCATGCGCTCGACTCCGTTTCTTTCTACAACATACTTAATAACAACAGCCATGATCACTCCTGCGTAATACTGTTTTTTTATACAGTAATCGTTTGAATTGTAACTTGCAAGAAGATTATCATAGTTCTTAATCGAATAATATGTTGAAAAATTAAAGTACTCAATTATAAAAATAGTTTATAAACAGGTGGTTAGTTATTTTTAGTACGATTTATATTTGACAAAGATTAGTCTGAGAACTTTATTTAAAGTGCCTAATAGATTTTAGGATGTTTACATGTGAGAACATTGTTCTCAGTAATATAGTATGACCATTTCCAGGAGGGAAATATGCATATAAGAAATATCTTGTTAGTCACATCAATATTATTCAGTACTTTCAATCACGCCGTTGAAAATGAGCAGCCACTGCCATTAGAAGAGACACGGTCAACAAGTCACAACAAGTTTGAATTAGTTAATATTAATTTTGCACATTGGCAGGAGCTCGCAGTATTACCAGGGATTGGTGAAAAAAAAGCGCAAGCAATCATTAACTATCGCAGTCAGCATGGTAATTTCCTGATTTAGCATCATTGGGGGAAGTTAAAGGGATTGGCCAAGGCATATTGTTGAAACTTGAAGGGAAGGTGAGTTTTTAGCAGAGGGTAGCAACACAAGCCAGTTAGGCTTGTGTTGTCTTATTTTCTTGGAAATTACGAATAGCGTGCACGAGGTGAGGTTTGGCAAAGCATATTTCAATAGGTGAGGTTAGGAGTGGGTATAATAGGCCTGCAATGAGCAAAAGAGGGATCAATTTCCAACCCTCAATATATGCGAAACTAACAAAGAAAGGCACTAGCACACAGAGTTTGGCGATGCGAAGTAGCACTTTTTGCATTGGGGGTAGCGCATCGATAGCTAATGCTAATATTTGTTGTCTTTCTCGAGTTTTGAAAGTTGCTAAACTTACTATTTGACTGAGTTTCCAAACGAACATTATGATTGCCTTTTTGAACAAAATAAATATGCAGCAAAGGCCGTGATAAAGCAAACACTATAAAACGCAAAAATTACTTCCATCCAATTAGGCATGCTCATATTCATAAATTGCCAATCAATATTGCCGCAATCACCGGTTGCAGCAAAAAATGAAGGAAGCCATTCATGTAATGGTAAAAACTCTGGAAAGTTTGGCACAATGTCACATGTAAATGCGAATGGGTCAGTGGTTGTTTGCATATTGGTGTGTTCTCTTGCAATTAGCCAGCCCCAAATACTGGCCAGGCCCCAACCTGAAAACCCGACAATCTTAAAAATTGTATTACTTGGATTTATTGCGCCAACCAACCCAGCAAATAATAATCCAAGCATTGCTGTACGCTGGTAGATACACATAATACAGGGGGCTAGTTCCATCTGATATTGAAAAAATAACGCGACGGCTTCAAATACAAATGCACTGACAGCCAGCAGTACCCATGCGGGTCGAGAGTGAGACAGTGAAGATATCCAATTCATAATCATTCCTATTATTTTTGCGTATTATGTGCCATCACAGGAGTGTACTGCAACTATTGTTAGATAAAACGCATATCAATAGGCTGGTATAGAGATCTTTGCTTGTTAGTTGTCAATCATCTGGTACAATCAGTGGCTTAATGAAATGATGCAGTCGCATATTTAACGAAGTGGTGTTAGATGAGAATTTTCAAAGCCAAAAGCCCAGCAGGATTTGCTGAGGAATATATTGTCGAATCAATTTGGAACGGTGAATTTCCACCGGGTTCTATCTTGCCTGCTGAGCGTGAATTATCAGAGTTAATTGGTGTTACTAGAACCACGTTGCGTGAGGTACTCCAGCGTTTGGCTCGAGACGGTTGGTTAACTATTCAGCATGGCAAGCCTACTCGAGTAAATAATTTCTGGGAAACTTCAGGTTTGAATATTCTTGAGACGTTAGCGCGACTTGATGAAGATAAAATGCCTGAACTAACTGATCAACTGTTATCAGCTCGTACAAATATTAGCGCGATCTACACTCGAGCTGCAATAAAAGTGAATCCAGAGCAAGTTGTTGAGATTTTATCAAAAAGTGATGAATTAGAAGATACAGCAGATGCATTTGCTGAATATGATTATCGTGTCCATCATCAGTTGGCTGCTGCAGGAAATAATCGAATTTACGTGTTAGTTCTTAATGGGTTTAAAGGCTTATACTCAAAAATTGGTGGGCATTACTTTTCAGATCCACGTACACGTGAATTAGCAAGGCAGTTTTATAAAGATTTAACTGTTTTGGCACAGCATAAAGATCATGACGGTGCGATATCATTGATGCGTAAGTATGGTCACCAAAGTGGTGAAATATGGTCGCAACTGCGAGGCGAAATGCCAGCGAATATTATGGACTAAAAGTCAATTAGAAAAGCCTCGCATAGCGAGGCTTTTTTGTACTCAATTACCAAACGTTTTCGCCTAACTATACCATCCAAAAAACAGATTACTCTCATCGTTAAAATCGATTATCAATTTCTTCCTCAGACGCATACACTTATGCAAATTTTTTATTGGGGTTGTATTATTTTTTGTAGCCTCAATATAGAAGTCATTAAGTATTAATGATGTCGTGCTAAGTTGTACGATGAGATTGAATATAAACCTAACTATTTGGAGAATACAATGGGTGTATTAGTAGGCCGTCAGGCACCAGACTTTACAGCAGCAGCAGTATTAGGTAACGGTGAGATTGTAGATAGCTATAATTTGCATGAGACTATTAAAGGTAAAAAAGCGGTTATTTTCTTTTACCCACTAGATTTCACTTTCGTATGCCCTTCAGAGCTAATTGCATTTGATAAGCGTTTTGAAGAGTTCCAAAAACGTGGTGTTGAAGTAATTGGTGTTTCTATTGATTCACAGTTTTCACACAATGCATGGCGTAATACACCAGTAAACGAAGGTGGTATTGGTCCAGTTAAATATGCACTAGTTGCAGATGTTAAACATGAAATTTGTCAAGCGTATGATGTTGAGCACCCAGAAGCGGGTGTAGCATTTCGTGGTTCATTCCTTATCGATGAAACAGGTAGCGTACGTCACCAAGTCGTTAATGACCTTCCACTAGGTCGTAATATTGATGAAATGCTGCGTATGGTTGATGCATTAGCATTCCATAGTGAGCACGGTGAAGTATGTCCAGCTGGTTGGACTGAAGGTAAAGCTGGTATGGATGCGAGTCCAGAAGGTGTTGCTAAGTTCCTATCTGAAAACGAAAGCGCGCTATAATTTGCTCTAGTTTGATAACCCGCCGCTTGGCGGGTTTTTTTATATAACATACCCGTACCTTATATACATTGACTCATTTTTATATTACTGCAGACAATCGCTGGTTTATAAGTTTTAATAATTCAAACCCTAAATATCCTAAAAATAAGCTCACAACTGGTAATGCAAGTAAGCTGACAAAAAGTACTTGATTAGTCATTGTCTTCTTCCTTGTTAATTGGTGCTGTATTTAAGTTGTTGTTTTGCTTTTTTAATTCAGAGTTTAATGCGTCTGTCACAGAGCGTAAAGTAGCAGATTTCGCTTCTTCTATTTGAGTTGAAATAATACTGGTGATTTGCTCCGAAACTTCGCTGTATAAATCGAGTGTAATTGAGTTAGCTTGAGCAGATATACTCGTACTAAGAAGTAGTGCAGCAGCAGTTAGTTTAGTGAAAGTATTCATAGCCTTGTTCCTTTGTATGTATCATTAATTAGTTAGACGTAGTAACTATTACAAAGGTTGTGCCATACTGATTTTTATTTTTATTTTATTGATTATTAAGTGTTTTTTGTTTTTTCAATAAAGAGTTAGATTGACTGGTTGATGAAAAAAACCAGCCAAATGGTTAAATTAACGATATATTGGTTAATCTTGATCAAGTAGCTGATAAATTAGTTTTTTCACTGTGTCAGGTTCAAATGGTTTGTCGCACAGGGCGTTGACACCAGACTGTGCAATGTTCGCTAAGTGCGTATCATTAGCCTCGGAGGTCACCATTAAAACAGGGATATGCGCGTGTTCATCACTGTTTCGGATAGTTTCAGTTAACTCTTGGCCATTTACAGACGGCATATTGTAATCAGTGACAATTAAGTCAAACATGTTTGACTGCAGCACTTCTAATGCATGTGCGCCATCTTCGGCTTCCCAGAATCGCTGTGCACCAAGATTAGTTAAGACTCTGCGAATATGATTACGCGCAAGTCTTGAGTCATCAACAATTAAAATACGCAAATCATGTACATCGTATAAGTCAAGCTCAAGTTCTTGTGGCGCTAAAATGTCTAACGTAGCGTTAATAGCGCGGCCTAAGTGCACTTTGTTAAATGGTTTGGGTAAAATGGCAATGACACCTGATTGCTTGAATACCTCAAGTTCAGCTTTACGCGTCTCACTTGAAACTAACATAAATGGTATACCGTGTTCGCTGAGCTCTGTATTGATATACGCTTGTAATTCTTGTGCTGTACCATCACTAAAGTACATACTAGATATGACAAGGTCAGGAATACTCGTTGTCAGCATTTCTTTGGCACTAGCCAGTGAGTCGGCGAAATCAATATTTGAGATACCTTCTTCTTGCAGTTCTTTTGCAATGATTTTTCTTTGTGTGGCCGAAGGTTCTATAAGTAAAATGGCTAAATCAGCACTGAGTAATTCGTTCATTGTGACCCTATATATCGCTTACTTCATTCTAAGTAAGTACTACATCAATAAGAATACAATATAACGTATTAGTAATACCCCAGCTAGAAAATTTACAGTCATTTTACAGATAATTCTTTATTTCTAACGCCGAAACTCATCAGATTGCGGTAAGTCGACCAGAATAAGCACGGCACCTTTACCACCATACTCTAAAGGCGCTTGATGTATTGCAAGTACATCAGGGTGTTGCACAAGGTATTGCGGGACTTTATGTTTTAATACTCGTTCACCAATACCGTGGACGATGCAAGCACAGTAATAATGTTGTTTTTTGCAAGCATGAATTAACGCAGCTAGCTCATCTTTGGCACGATCTTTATTTAAACCGTGCAAGTCAAGCATCAGTTCAGGCGCGAAGTCACCTCGGCGCAATTGCTTAGCTAAATACTTATCTGCACCAGGTCGAACGTAGTTAACCGTACCATGAGTATCTATATCTGGAATATATTCATCTGAAAAGTAAAATTCAGATTGGTGTTGTTTAGTTTGCTCGCTAAGCAACTCACCAGTTTGCGGCTTCACGGTTTTTTTAAAGCGCACCGTATCTTGTTTAAACTCTCGCGCACCGGTAATTGAGTTTCGGAACAAACTAAAATCATCTTCATCAGTCATGGGATTTACATCTAACATCATCTTTTAGCGCATTCTAAATAAAAAAAGCGTAAAAACCTAGCTGAAAAACCGTTACAATAGCGCGTATAAAATACAGTTATATTGAGATATGGTTATGAGTGAGTTGCAGATCACTGAAAAGATTGCTGAAGAAGCATATAATGAATTGTTGACAATTCAAGATTGGTTACGCTGGACGACGAGCCAATTTGTAAGCCATGGCTTATTCTTTGGCCATGGTACTGACAATGCTTGGGATGAGGCTGTTAGCCTAGTATTACCAATCTTAAACCTTCCTTTAGATGCGCCAACAGAGCTAATGCAAGCTAAATTAACGCGAACTGAAAAAGTACGTTTAATGAGCTATATATTTGCGCGTATAGATGATCGCACTCCTGTTCCATATTTGACAAACCAAGCTTGGTTTGCGGGCTTACCCTTTTATGTTGATGAGCGAGTACTTATTCCACGCTCACCATTTGCAGAATTGATTGACGCGCGTTTTGCACCTTGGTTACCCGAGTCGCAGCCAGTGACACGGATTTTGGATATGTGCACTGGGTCAGCATGTATCGCCATAGCATTGGCGAATAAATTTGAGAATGCGCAAGTGGATGCAGTCGATATATCTTATGATGCACTAGAGGTTGCAGATATTAATATTTGTGAACATATGCTCCATGACAGAGTTTATGGTATTCAGTCTGATGTATTTAGCGGCGTACCAAATCAAAAGTATGACTTAATTGTGGCTAATCCGCCCTATGTCGATGCAGAAGATATGGAAGATTTACCAGATGAGTTTCATCATGAACCAGAGCTGGGCCTGTCTTCTGGTGACGATGGCTTAGATGTAACTCGCACCATATTATTGGAAGCCGCAGAACACTTAACAGATGATGGCTTATTATTTGTCGAGGTGGGTAATTCTATGGTACATATGGATGCTTTATACCCTGAAGCGCCATTTACATGGCTCGAATTTGAGCGCGGTGGCCTTGGAGTATTTATGATCTCGAAACAGCAGTTAGTCGAGTACTTTAATAACTAGTGTGCGTATTGAGTTACAAGCACTCGTCGTTGTCATTGGAATGAGGAAGGGTAATGGCAGGTAATAGTATAGGACAATTATTCAAAGTGAGTACGTTTGGCGAAAGCCATGGCCTTGCTTTGGGTGGTGTCGTGGATGGTGTTCCCGCGGGGCTAGAGCTTTGTGAAGCGGACATGCAACTTGATTTAGATAGGCGTAAACCAGGGCAAAGCCGCTACACAACACAACGTAGGGAAGGGGATGAAATAAAGATTTTGTCTGGCGTTTTCGAAGGAAAAACAACAGGGACCAGTATTGGTTTGTTAATTGAAAATACTGATCAGCGTTCGAAAGATTATGGCAAAATTGCTGAAACATTTCGACCTGGTCATGGTGATTACACATATTGGCATAAGTATGGTCATCGTGATTATAGAGGTGGTGGTCGTTCCTCCGCAAGGGAAACTGCGATTAGGGTAGCTGCTGGCGGCATTGCTAAAAAGTATTTAAAGCAGGTTCATGGCATCGAAATTAATGCGTGTTTATCTCAATTAGGGCCTATCAGTGCTGAGCAGTTTGATTGGTCACAAGTGGAACAAAACCCATTTTTCTTTCCTGACCCAAGTAAACTAGACGCATTGGATGAATATATGCGTGACCTTAAAAAACAAGGGGACTCGATAGGTGCGAAAGTAACTGTGGTTGCTAAAAATGTGCCTGTTGGGTTAGGCGAGCCTGTTTTTGACAGATTAGATGCTGAGTTGGCGCACTCATTGATGAGTATTAATGCTGTTAAAGGTGTTGAGATTGGTGATGGTTTTGATTGCATTACCCAAAAAGGCTCTGAGCACCGTGATGAACTAACCCCTGATGGTTTTGCAAGTAATCATGCTGGAGGTGTGCTTGCCGGTATTTCCACTGGGCAAGATATTGTCGCGTCAATTGCTTTAAAGCCTACGTCTAGTATTACGATACCTGGTCAAAGTATTAATACATCTAACGAAGCTGTCGAAATCATTACTAAAGGTAGACATGATCCTTGCGTTGGCATTCGGGCTATACCCATTGCTGAAGCAATGATGGCCATTACTTTAATGGATCACCTATTACGTCAGCGAGGACAAAATCCGAGTGTTAATTTGGTCCATGGTCCAATTAAAGGCCAAGTAGACTGAGAACTTATAGCGCCAGTGTGATTGTGGCGTGTTACTTGCTGGTTTCTTTATAGGTAAATAAGGAGATCAGCATGTTATTATTCAGAAGTACCACAGAATCAAGCTTCCAAGTTAAACCAGCCCCACAGCGCGAAAAAATGCATGAACAGGAGCGGCAAGAGTTTGCCAAAGAGATGGCATCTTATACGCCTTCAGAAACCACGAAGTCATTTCAAAATAAAAATGTATCTGTATACACAAAAGATGAATCATTTTTAGGACAGATGAAAGAGGCGCTATTATTAGGGCGTATGGGCGTGAGTAAAGAAAAGATTGATGAGTTGCGTTCAAAACTTGATGAACTTGATAAGTTGCTTGCCAGCGGAAGTATTTCACAGAAAGAGTACCAACAACAAAGAGAATTGATTGAAAAAGAGATTGCACAGGAATATCAAAAAGGGGCTAAGGAAGAAGGTGGTTTAGAGTCAAAACAGCAGCACTCAAAGAAAAAAGATAATGACTCTGCGCGCTAATTATATTAACTCTATTAAAATACCGTTCTTGCTACGTGGCTTAATAGTACTTTAACTACGTTAATAATTATGCAAATAGAGTAACCTCTGGATACGCCTTCTATAATAAAAAAAGCCGCTGTTTTATTGCGGCTTTATCAAATATGTACGAGGCATATTAAGCAGTGCTAGCTATGGTACTTTTCACATGCTTCAAGTGTATTCTCAATCAAACTTGCAACCGTCATGGGTCCAACGCCACCTGGAACTGGTGTAATAAAGCTAGCTTGTTGTTCTGCAATGTCATACTGCACATCGCCAACGAGTTTACCCGATTCTAATCGGTTGATACCTACATCAATAACCATTGCCCCTTCTTTAATCCAATCCCCAGGAATAAATTCAGGTTTACCTACAGCAACGACAAGTAAGTCTGCACGACGCACGTGAGCTTCTAAATCTTGCGTAAATTTATGACAAACGGTGGTAGTGCAACCTGCCAATAACAACTCCAATGACATTGGCCGGCCTACAATGTTTGATGCGCCAACTACAACGGCATGCATTCCCCTATAATGAACACCTGTAGATTCAAGTAATGTAATAATACCTTTTGGTGTGCAAGGGCGTAGAGCTGGCATACGCTGTGCTAATCGGCCTATATTATATGGATGGAATCCATCAACATCTTTATGGGGGTGAATACGTTCTAGAACTTTTTCGGCATCTAGATTTTCTGGTAAAGGAAGTTGAACTAATATCCCATCTACTTCGGGGTCATTGTTCAATGAATCGACAAGCTCTAATAGTTGTGCTTCGCTGGTATCGCCAGGGAGATCGAAAGACTTAGACACAAAGCCGACTTCGTCACAGGCTTTACGTTTAGAGCCAACATACACTTGACTCGCTGGATCTTGTCCTACTAGAACAACAGCAAGTCCAGGTGCCCGAAGGCCTTGCTCTATTCTCTGTTCTACACGTTTCGCTACGGTGCTACGAACTTGTTTGGCTATAGCCTTACCATCAATGATGTTTGCCGTCATGGTTGACCTTTATTAGGAGTTAAAAACTTGAACGATAAAAGAGCGTAAAGGGGTTGCTCTATAATTGCCACTACATATTAGTGAAGCGTTGGCGCTATTTTCTCACAAAAACCATGACTGGGCCAAGGAACAATCAAAACAAAGCGAGTTAAATATGCCGTAGTTAAAGCTAATAGCACGAAAACTGTATAAATTTCAGCAAACTGATCTAAAAAATATACTTTTTGAGGTAAAAGTAAGCAGTTGGAATGTTTTTTTTAAAAAGTGTTTGACCTACCACGGTCAAATCACTATTATGCACCCCGTTGTCAACGAGGAGACTCCGAAACAACAAAAATGGTAACGGCGATTAGCGCAGTTTGGTAGCGCACTTGGTTTGGGTCCAAGGGGTCGCAGGTTCAAATCCTGCATCGCCGACCACTTTACTTTCATTTTTATGAAGTTAAAGTAAGGAAGAACGAAGTTCTGACGATGCGCCCGTAGCTCAGCTGGATAGAGCAACGCCCTTCTAAGGCGTTGGTCGAAGGTTCGAATCCTTCCGGGTGCGCCATTTTAAAATTTGTAAGACTCTATGTAGTGGCGGCTGTAGCTCAGTTGGTAGAGCCCTGGATTGTGATTCCGGTTGTCGTGGGTTCGAGCCCCATCAGTCGCCCCATCTACATTAAAAATATTAAGTCGGCGATTAGCGCAGTTTGGTAGCGCACTTGGTTTGGGTCCAAGGGGTCGCAGGTTCAAATCCTGCATCGCCGACCACTTTTCTAGATTATCTATAATATATTTTTTCGGCGATTAGCGCAGTTTGGTAGCGCACTTGGTTTGGGTCCAAGGGGTCGCAGGTTCAAATCCTGCATCGCCGACCATCTCCCCTACTATGAATTCCATAATTAATCATATTTTAACCACTTGAATCTTTATTCCCTATTAATTTCTTTTCATTACTCGACTATCAAGTTTTATAGGTTATAATGCCGCGTCTATTATTAAACATAGCGCCCAGTAAGGGCAGGCAGCAAGAATAGCCCATGTAATTAGTTCTTTAGTGAAGTTTCGTAAAGAGCTCAAATTTGACATGGTGCATTACTTGTTTGTAAGGAAGGCGCGTTGTCGCCCAAAATTGAAGATTGAGGTAAATCATGCAAGTTTCTGTTGAGACGACTCAAGGCCTTGAGCGCCGTCTGACTATCACCGTTCCTGCAGAGAACGTTGAGACTGAAGTTAAAAAACGCTTACAACAACTGTCAAAAACTCAGCGTATCGACGGTTTCCGTCCTGGTAAAGTGCCAGTGTCAGTGATCACTAAACGTTTTGGTGCCGCTGTGCGTCAAGAAGTAGCTGGTGATATCATGCAACGTAATTATATCGATGCTATCGTAGCTGAAAAAATCAATCCTGCAGGTGCACCAACATTTGCACCTAAAGCGTTAGAAGCAGGTAAAGATTTAGAGTTTGATGCAACTTTTGAAGTATACCCAGAAGTAGCAATTAAAGACTTAGATAAAATTACTGTAGAAAAGCCAGTTGTTGATGTTACTGATGCAGATTTAGCTAATATGCTAGAAACGCTTCGTAAGCAACACGCAGATTGGGCTGAAAGTGATGCTGCTGCGGGTGAGAATGACCGTGTAACGGTTGATTTTGTTGGCACTGTAGATGGTGAAGTGTTTGAAGGTGGAAAAGCAGATGATTTCCCACTAGAACTAGGACAAGGTCGTATGATCCCTGGTTTCGAAGACAACATCATTGGTAAAAAAGCCGGTGAAGAAGTTATCGCTGATGTAACGTTCCCTGAAGAGTACCATGCAGAAAACCTGAAAGGTAAGCCTGCACAGTTCACTATCACTATTAAGAAAGTTGAAGTTCAAGAGCTTCCTGAGCTTAATGATGAATTTTCAGTGAAGTTTGGTGTTGCTGAAGGGGGTGTTGATGCACTTAAAGAAGAAGTTAAGAAAAACATGTCTCGTGAACTTTCTCAAGCTGTAAAAGCAAATGTGAAAGATCAAGCGATCAAAGGGTTACTTGAGCATAACGAAACAGACGTTCCTAAAGCACTTGTTGATCAAGAAATTGATGCACTGCGTCAGCAAGCGGCACAACGTTTTGGTGGTAACGCACAAAACATGCCTGAGTTACCTGCAGAATTGTTCCACGAGCAAGCTGTAACACGCGTTAAAACTGGCCTACTACTAGGTGAAGTTATTAAAGCAAATGAGATCCAAGTAGATGATGCAAAAGTTGAAGAGTTAATTGCAACGGTTGCTTCTGCATATGAAGATCCAACAGAAGTTGTTGCCTATTATAAAGGTAACGATCAAATGATGCAGCAAATGCGTAACGTAGCAATGGAAGAGCAAGCAGTTGAGTCTATTTTAGCTGCTGCTTCTGTTACTGACGTTGAAAAAGCGTTTGATGACATCATGAATCCTCAGCAAGGTGCGTAATAAGTCATTGACTTAACGCTAAGCTAACGATTTAATGGCTCGTGACGTTCTGCAAGATTGCAGTATGTCCGAGCCTTTTTCGTTTTAGGCTACCAAGATTAACTAATTCGCAGCACTATCCAAATTATCGCTGCGCATAAGGAATGAAAAATATGAACGACGGTATGATCGATCCTTTCAGTGCATTAGTACCAATGGTTGTTGAGCAAACAGCTAAAGGTGAGCGCTCTTTTGATATTTTTTCGCGATTGTTAAAAGAACGGATTATTTTCCTGACAGGACAAGTCGAAGATCAAATGGCTAATTTGATTGTGGCTCAGCTATTATTCTTGGAATCAGAAAGTCCAGACAAAGATATTTTCCTGTATATTAATTCACCAGGCGGTTCAGTGACCGCAGGTATGTCAATTTATGACACGATGAATTTTATCAAGCCTGACGTAAGCACTGTCTGTGTTGGTCAAGCTGCGAGTATGGGGGCATTTTTACTGTCTGGTGGTGCCAAAGGTAAACGTTACTGCTTGCCTAATTCTCGCGTTATGATCCACCAACCATTAGGAGGCTTTCAAGGTCAAGCGTCTGATTTTGAAATTCATGCTAAAGAAATTCTGTCTATTAAAGAAAAATTAAACAGATTAATGGCGGAGCATACAGGCCAACCTTATGAAGTATTAGCGGGTGATACAGATCGTGATAACTTTATGAGTGCGCATGAAGCGTTAGATTATGGGCTTATAGATGCAGTCCATACTCGCCGAGAAATTAAATAAAGAAGTAGGGAGTGCGATGTTATCGCACGCCTAACTATGCCAAGTTGGAAAATATTTGGTATAGTGAAGTCATTGTAGATGGTTATCTAATAGGATAACGAAGAGAAAATGAGGTAGCTGAATGTCCGACACTCCAACAGACGGCGACAAAAGTAACAAACTCTTATATTGCTCATTTTGCGGTAAGAGCCAACATGAAGTTCGTAAGTTAATTGCGGGGCCTTCTGTTTATATTTGTGACGAATGCGTTGATCTGTGTAACGACATTATTCGCGAAGAAATAAAAGATATTGCGCCTAAACATGACGCAGCAGACAAATTACCAGTTCCCAAAGAGATCCGAAATCATTTGGATGATTATGTTATTGGGCAAGAGCATGCTAAAAAAGTATTGTCTGTTGCTGTATATAACCATTACAAGAGGTTAAAGAACCAGGGGCTTAACAATAAATCAGATGTTGAGCTGAGTAAAAGTAATATTCTTTTAATAGGTCCAACGGGAAGTGGTAAGACGTTACTAGCTGAAACACTCGCTCGATTGCTTGACGTGCCATTCACAATGGCTGATGCAACAACATTGACCGAAGCGGGCTATGTTGGTGAAGATGTTGAAAACATCATTCAGAAGCTTTTACAGAAGTGTGATTATGATGTAGAAAAAGCGCAGCGCGGCATTGTCTATATTGATGAAATTGATAAAATATCGAGAAAATCAGATAACCCATCTATTACCAGAGATGTTTCTGGCGAAGGTGTTCAGCAAGCATTGCTTAAACTAATAGAAGGGACTGTCGCTTCTGTTCCGCCGCAAGGTGGTCGAAAGCACCCTCAGCAAGAATTTTTGCAAGTTGATACTTCTAAAATTCTATTTATTTGTGGTGGTGCTTTTGCTGGCTTGGATAAAGTGATTGAACAACGCAGCCATAAAAATGCAGGTATTGGTTTTGGTGCTGAAGTTAAGTCAGCAGACTCTTCACGCTCTCTGAGTGAGACATTTAAAGATGTTGAGCCGGAAGATTTAGTCAAGTATGGCCTGATCCCTGAATTTATAGGTCGTCTACCTGTTGTTGCCACTCTGACAGAACTTGATGAAGATGCTTTAATTCAAATATTAAATGAACCTAAAAATGCATTGACTAAGCAGTTTGCTACGCTGTTCCAAATGGAAGATGTTGAGTTAGAGTTCCGAGAAGATGCGTTAAAAGCTATTGCACATAAAGCGATGGAACGTAAGACTGGAGCACGTGGGTTACGATCTATTGTTGAAGGTGTATTGCTAAATACAATGTATGAATTGCCTTCAGTTGATAATGTGAGCAAAGTTGTTGTTGATGAAACAGTGATAAAGGGTGAATCGGATCCAATTTTGATTTACGAAAATAGTGGTCAAGACAAAGCTGTCTCAGAGTAATACCACAGTTGAATAAAAAGGAGCCATAGGCTCCTTTTTTTATCAACATATTGAACTTTATGGTAACTATCCCCATATAGCTATCTATATTATTAAAATAACGAATTGCGAAGAGAATCAAATGACGCTTGAGAGAACGGATCGAGTCGAAATCCCTGTGTTGGCGCTACGAGATGTCGTTGTATATCCACATATGGTGATCCCATTGTTTGTTGGCCGAGAAAAGTCGATAAAATGCTTAGAAGCGGCAATGGAAAATGATAAACAAATATTTTTAGTCGCGCAAAAAGATGCGTCTGTTGATGATCCAAGTACAGACGAAATTTATGATGTAGGTACGATTGCCACCGTACTGCAACTACTTAAGTTACCGGATGGTACCGTAAAAGTACTTGTTGAAGGTACACAGCGCGCGAAGATTGATAAGTTTATAATTTCTGATGAATATTTTCTGGCTGAAGCACAGTTTGTTGAGTCTCAAGATATAGATGAACAAGAACAAGATATCTTTATTCGCAGCGCAGTGAGTCAATTTGAAGGGTATGTAAAACTCAATAAAAAAATACCACCCGAAGTACTGACATCTGTATCAGGTATTGACGAAGCTGCTCGCTTAGCGGATACAATGGCTGCGCACATGCCAATTAAGGTGCCTGAAAAACAAAAAGTATTGGAGTTGGACAGTGTCACTGGGCGATTAGAGTATTTAATGGCTTTGATGGAAGGCGAAATAGATTTATTGCAAGTTGAAAAGAAAATTCGCTCTCGTGTCAAAAAGCAAATGGAAAAGTCACAACGCGAGTACTATTTGAACGAGCAAATGAAAGCCATTCAAAAAGAGCTGGGCGAACTGGATGATGTACCTGATGAATTTGAAGCACTGAAAAAACGTATCAGTGAAGCGCAAATGCCAGCTGAAGCAGAAGAAAAAGCCACATCTGAACTTAATAAGTTGAAAATGATGTCGCCAATGTCGGCTGAAGCAACGGTAGTACGCTCATATATTGATACGATGATCAATGTGCCGTGGAAAAAGCGTTCCAAAGTGAAAAAAGATTTAGCGGGTGCGCAGAAAATACTGGATGCTGACCATTATGGCTTAGAAAAAGTCAAAGAACGTATTATTGAGTATCTTGCCGTTCAGCAGCGAATTAATAAACTTAAAGGTCCAATATTGTGTTTGGTTGGTCCTCCAGGCGTCGGTAAAACCAGTTTAGGGCAGTCTATTGCGCGTTCTACGGGACGTAAGTATGTGAGAATGGCTCTGGGTGGTGTTAGAGATGAAGCTGAAATTCGAGGCCATAGAAGAACATATATTGGTTCTATGCCAGGTAAGCTGATTCAAAGCATGAGCAAAGTAGGGGTTAAGAATCCGCTGTTTTTACTTGATGAGATTGATAAAATGTCATCAGATATGCGTGGAGATCCGGCATCTGCATTGTTAGAAGTTTTAGACCCTGAACAAAATAGTAATTTTGCTGATCACTACTTAGAAGTCGATTACGATTTATCTGATGTTATGTTTGTCGCTACGTCAAACAGTTTTAACATTCCAGGGCCATTATTAGACCGAATGGAAGTAATAAGGCTATCGGGGTATACAGAAGATGAAAAACTGAATATCTCTATTCAGCATTTAATTCCAAAGCAAGTTAAACGTAACGGTTTAAAAGCGAACGAAGTTGAAATAGAAGATAGTGCTATTATTGGAATTATCCGCTATTACACTCGTGAAGCAGGTGTACGTAATCTGGAGCGTGAAATCTCTAAACTGTGCCGCAAAGCCGTGAAAGAGATTTTACTTAATAAAGACACGCAAAAAGTAATCATCAACCAAGATAACTTAGAGTCATTTCTAGGCGTACAACGTTTTGATTATGGCAAAGCTGAAGATGGTGATCGTATCGGTCAGGTAACAGGTTTAGCATGGACTGAGGTAGGTGGTGATTTACTTACAATAGAATGTGCGGCAGTTCCAGGTAAAGGTAAATTGACATTTACTGGCTCTTTGGGTGATGTGATGCAAGAGTCTATTCAGGCAGCGATGACGGTTGTACGTAATAGAGCTGACAAGTTACGGATAAATGCAGATTTTCATGAAAAACGCGATGTACATGTGCACGTACCTGAAGGCGCCACACCAAAAGATGGGCCAAGTGCAGGTATTGCAATGGTAACTTCTTTGGTCTCTAGCTTGACGGGTAACCCTGTGCGTTCAGATGTGGCCATGACCGGTGAAATTACCTTACGTGGAGAAGTACTGCCGATCGGAGGCTTGAAAGAGAAGTTACTTGCAGCACATCGAGGGGGAATTAAGACGGTTATTATTCCAAAGATTAATGAGCGTGACTTAAAAGAAATTCCAGAGAATGTGAGAGAAGGCTTAGAAATCCACCCAGTAACTTGGATTGATGATGTATTGTCACTTGCGTTAGCTAACCCTGTTGAGAGTTTTTCTGTTGAAAACTCAAAAAAATAAGAAAAAATCGAAAAAAGTGCTGCAAAAGGGTTTTCAAATCTAAAAGGTATGTTAACTTAGGCACTGGTTCAAGCCTAGCCCTTATGTAGCCTAGGCTTGAGCAAGATTACGCATTAGAGAGTCGCTGTGATGTCTCTAGTATGAATAATAAAAGTGGTAGTTATCAAAACAAGCTCTCGCTTTTGATAATAACAATGTAAGAGGATGATATTGTGAATAAATCTCAATTAATCGATCAAATCGCAGCTGATGCTGATATTTCTAAAGCGGCCGCAGGTCGTGCGCTAGATTCGTTCATTGAATCTGTAACTGGTGCGTTAAAAGATGGTGATTCTGTAGCACTGGTTGGTTTTGGTACTTTTTCGGTGCGTGAACGCGCAGCACGCTCTGGTCGTAATCCGCAAACTGGTGAGACGATTCAAATTGCAGCGGCTAATATCCCTTCTTTCAAAGCGGGTAAAGCGTTAAAAGATGCAGTAAACTAATCCACTTGGATTTTTAGCGCGGTTTTACACTGTTTCACACTATTTGCATTTCAAAGCCGTGTGTTGCTTCAAGAAAAAAAGCGTATCTGATAAGATACGCTTTTTTTACATTAGCAAGAAACTTCTAAAGCGCGTATGTGCTTTGGCTTAGATAAGAGAAAGAACAAATGCTTGAAAAGATCAGAGAGGGCTCTCAAGGCCCAGTAGCCAAAATTATTCTTGGTGCAGTAATCTTGTCTTTTGCTCTAGCAGGGATCGGTGGTTACCTAGGTCAAACCACAGAGCAACCTGTTGCAGAAGTCAATGGAATAAAAATTAGTCAAACAGATTTTGCAAGGGCATACCAAAATGAACGGGCTCGATTAGAGCAGCAGTTTGGAGAATACTTTGCACAAATTTCGTCAGATCCGACTTATATGGCACAAATTCGTAAAGGGGTAGTTGATAGACTGGTTCAACAAGAATTACAAAATCAACTCGCCATTGAGCTTGGCCTACGAGTGAGTGATGAACAAGTGAAGCAAGCCATTGTTGAAATGCCTTACTTCCAATTGGGTGGTGAGTTTAGTAATGAGCGCTATTTACAAGTAATACGTCAAATGAACTTCCAACCAGATACTTTTCGTGAATATTTACGTGAAGAAATGACTCGCTCTCAATTGGTTTCGGCAGTTGCAGGTACTGAGTTTGTTTTATCAAATGAGCTAAAAAGCACGGTTGCTCTGCAGCAACAAACGCGCGCACTTGATTATATTGTCTTAAGTAAAGACAAAGTTAAAGACCAAGTATCAATTGATGAAGATGCAGTATCGAATTACTACGAGTTAAATCAAGATAAATATCAATCAGCAGAACAAGTTTCAGTACAATATTTAGAGCTTAAGGCCGATAATGTTGAGCCTGAAACGGCCATTACTGATGCAGATGTGCTTGCGTATTATGAAGAAAGTAAAACACAATACTTAGAGCCTGAAAAACGTCGTGTTTCACATATATTAATCGATAATAGTGAAGATGATGCGACGGCCAATACTAAAGCACAAGACTTGTTGTCACAGTTACGCTCAGGCACAGAGTTTTCTGAATTAGCAAGTACGCAGTCAGATGACATTGTCAGCGCAGAGTTAGGCGGTGATTTAGATTGGATCGAACGTGATATGATGGATCCTGAGTTTGAAACTGCAGCATTTGCACTAGAAAATGTTGGTGATATCTCAGAAGTTGTAACATCAGAATTTGGTTATCATATTATTCAATTGACGGATATTGAGCGTGAAGAAATTCAACCGTTCGATGAGGTTAAGGCAGACTTACGAGCTGAGTTAGAAAAGAACGCAAAAGTTGATGCATTTTATCAAAAGCAAACTGAAATTGCTGAGTTGGCGTTTGAAATGTCTGACTCACTTGAAGATGCGGCGTTGGCTGCGGGTGTTGAGCTTAAATCAACGGCGTTGATTAATCGCTCAGTACTACCAGCACCATTAAATACGCCAGCAGTAACACGTACGCTATTTACTCCAGAGCTACTAGAAGATCGAGTGAACTCGGAAGTCTTGGAAATTGGTGCAGAGCATATTATTGTTGTTCGAGTGTTAGATTATGCCGCTGCTGCAACAAAACCGTTTGATGGGGTTAAAGCGGAAATCGAAACAACGCTTGTTAACGAAAAAGCATCAGAGCTGATCAATGAGCGAGCTAAAACTTTATTCAGTGCATTGCAAGGCGGTAAGCTATTATCTGATATTGCTACGGAAGAAGGCGTTGAATTGAACTCAGAAGCTGCCTTAGCACGTCAAACTTACTCGGTTGCACCCGCCATTGTGACAGAGGTATTTAAACTTCCTCATCCGGCGGATGAAAAGTTTGAAATGGCTGTTGTTGCCTTGAATAATGGAGATGCGGCTTTAGTACAATTGAAAAAGGTTAACGAGGTTGAGCTTTCAGTGGAAATTGATGAACAACAGAAGCAAAGCATCACAAATACTCAGATTAACAAAAATTACTTAGCGTTTGTTAACGCACTTGAAGCTAAAGCGGATGTGACACGTCCACAAATTCAGGTATCAGAGCAAAATTAACTGGGCTAGGGTCAACTATTTTAAAAAGGGCATCGATTTGATGCCCTTTTTTATGACTACTAGTAGGAGATAATGCTTTGCTATGATTTCATATTGTATTGTTTAATGGCATAGTTTAAGTAACGACATATGTTGTTAAATATTATAGAAGATAAAGGACTCTGGGGAATATTATGCCAATAGAAATTAATTTCGAACTATCAGATGCAGACTTAGCGCATTTTAAAACAATGATGCAAAATGTTATTGCTAAGAGCAATCATACCAATGAAGAAGAAATAATTAGTAAAGCCCGAAAACTCATATTAGAAATGGAGCAAGCTGAGTTACCAGAGTTTGTTCGAACTCGAATGACATCACTTGCGTTGTTGATTGATGCAGTGCAAGACGTTGAATGGCAAGTACCAGAAGAAGAGAAGAAAGCCATTATTCTATCTTTGGCATATTTCAGTGAACCTGAAGACGTAGTGCCAGATCACATTCCAGGTTTGGGTTATATTGATGACGCAATAATGATTGAATTAGTGTTACAAGATTTATCGCTGGATCTCAGAGCTTACAGAGAATTTTGTAGCTTTAGGGCAACGGAAGAAGCGCGTCGAGGCGACGAAGCAAAAGTAGATAGAGAAAGCTGGCTTGAAGGTACTCGCTCGCAACTGCGTGCGACGATGCGACGAAACCGGAAATCTGCAAAGCCGCGATTATTATCTCGCATTATGTAAGTTTATCACATGTAGTTTGGTCGAGTTCTAACGACCAGGCTACATTTATTTATCGTGGGACTTAGATCACTGCTAACAGTCGCTCCCGAGATTGGCTTAGCTAACCCTATGCAAGTAGTCTTTGCAGTGTTGTGTGCGCTCAAATTACCTTCTTCATATATATTACTCAGTAAGTTTCTTGTTTATTAGGATACGGATTTCATATTAAAAGGGTCAAATATTGATGAGTGAGGTGAAAAACCAACCTTGTATGACACATCAGTGGAGAGTATTCGAAGTAATTGACTTAAGAAGACAAGCGTTTTTTGGGTTTAAGTCGGTTTCAAATATAGCTTGCAAAGCCGCTAGTGAGCACCAACGGCTACAAACAATGGTCGCTTTCTAAGATGACTTATCAATAATATGCACATCTCTTTGTGGAAATGGAATAGCAATGTCAGCTTGATCTAATGCTGGTTTTATCGCTCGATTAATATCAAAATATACATCCCAATAGTCCTCTGTTTTACACCATACTCTTAGGGTTAAATCAATAGAACTGTCTCCATACCCTGTGACACCGACAAAAGGCTCTGGGGTTTTGAGTACTGAATTATTTTCTAACGCCATATTTGTGAGAGCTTTCTCTGCATCATCAACCGATGCTGAGTAACTTATGCCAACACTGAGGTCAACACGTCTAATTGACTCATGGGTGATGTTTTTAATTTTCTCACTTGCTAAAGGTCCGTTAGGCAAAATTACACGACGGTTATCCAATGTGGTTAAAAATGTACAAAATACATCGATAGCTTCAACAACGCCTTCTTCCCCTTGAGCCACAATATAGTCACCGACTTGAAAAGGCTTAAAAATTAGAATGAGCACACCTCCTGCAAAATTAGACAGACTACCTTGTAAGGCTAAGCCTATTGCTAACCCCGCAGCACCTAAAATAGCAATGAAAGAGGTTGTTTGTACGCCGATCATAGAGATAACAGAAATGAACAAGCAGGCTTTTAAGAGTACTGTAGCCATACTGCATAACCATTTACGTAAAGACACGTTAAATTCTTTCTTTTGTAGCAAGAAGTCAACGCCCTTGCCAATCAGCGAGATGACCCAGAGGCCGATAATGAGTGTTAATATTGCTAACACGATTTTTGGGGCATATAAAATTGCCATTTCAATAACGGTGTTTAGAAGGTGTTCGACATCTATTTGGGAAAAGTCCATCATATAGGTTTCTCTTTGTGTTTATAGTTAGAAAGCACTAATAATTGTAGCTGAGTTATTAATTTTTGTTCGTTGTTGTTATGGAAGAATGCTTTGAAGAGGAGCAGACACTGAGTGCTGATAAGTTTCTTATCAGCACTATAGACTTAAATAATGTAAAGTTAGTGCGCGTTACATGTCGGAGGTATTGGTGGCAATTTGTGAGTCGCGTTCTAAGTTATCCAATTCATCTAAAAGTTCAAAAAGCTCAGGCTCAATGTCACTAACTGCTACTTGCTTTTTCAAACCTGTTTCTAAAGCTTCTGCTAATTTTTTAAGTTTAGGCACACCGGTATAACAGCATGCTCCGTGGAATTTATGAATCACACTTAATAGCTGTTCACTATCGTTTTGCTCTTGTGCTTGGTGAATATTTGTTTTTGTTTCAGTAATACTGTTTAGTAGCATATTTAACATTTCAATTGCCAAATCTGGTTTTCCTCCCGCATGTTGTAATGCTAACGGCCAATCCAGCAATTCACTGATAAAAGGAGGGCGACTTACTGTGAGTTGAGACTTGTTTCTGGGTACTGACGATGGTGTCGTTTGGCCATAGTCACAAATGGTTTGTTTAAGCATATCTTCATCAATAGGTTTGGTCAGATAGCCACTGAATCCGTCTTTTAATAGTTGGTTTTTTTCACCTGAGAGGGCATGGGCAGTTACTGCAATAATGGGGGTTTCTTCATTGAGTGATGCTTCCTTAATCGTTTTACACGCGGTGATACCGTCCATTATCGGCATTTGTATATCCATAAAAACTAAATCGTATTTATGCATTTTACATAGGCTAACAGCTTGGGAGCCATTGTGCGCCGTATCGATGGCTTCAATTTGCTCAGAGAGTAAGGTAGAAAGCAGCTTTAAGTTGGCATCATTATCATCCGCGATAAGCGCTTTCAAGGGCAGTATTTGCTCTCGGTTTTCTTCAATCCCAATACTAGGGTGATCAAGGCGATAGGGGGCTGCGAGAACTTCGCATAGTTTTCTGTGATTGAGTGGTTTACTCAAGCAAGCATCGGCGCCACTGCCGATAAGGGATTCACGCATATTATGCGATATGGTATTGAGCATGAGGTATAGGTAATCGGCAGATTCTCGGGCTTTACTAATATAGCCCTTTACGGTTTGCATATGCTCAACGCTTGCCATGTTGCCAATGAGACAAACATCAAAATTAAAATCCTGTGTCAGAGCTGCGAAAAATTCATCTTCAGTTTGACAGGCAGTAACTTGCATTTCCCATTCATGAAGTTGTGCTACAACAGAATAATGGGTATGTTCTTGTGGTTCAAAGTACAGCACTCGCTTATTATGGAGTGAACCGCATGGTAAATCGTCGTTATAGAGGCGGTTGGGTAATTCAAAAACGGAGTTGAATGTAAAGCATGTGCCGCTTCCAGATGCTGAGTTGAGCGTGATCCTACCTTTCATCGCTTCAACGATGTGCTTGGTTATGATAAGCCCTAAGCCCGTTCCGCCAAACTTTCGAGTGATACTAGAGTCAGCTTGCCCAAATGGAGTAAATAAGGCATCTTGTTTATCCATCGCAATGCCCACACCGGTATCACTGATCGACACTAAAAGAGATGCGTGCGTTTCGTTAAGTAACCGATGACTAATATCGACCTTCACGGAACCTTGCTCGGTAAACTTGATGGCATTACTGATCAAATTAATTAAGATTTGTTTTAATCTAGTTGGATCACCTACCAAGTTATCGGGTACTTGTCTATTTATTGAAATAGATAACTCTAGTTGTTTATCATGTGCACTCGGCGCAAGTAGGGTCATCACTTCATTGACAGCATCACGTAGCTGAAATTGAATGTTTTCCAAATCCATAGCACCCGCTTCGAGTTTTGAGAAGTCTAAGATATCACTGATAATAGTCAGTAGACTATTTGCAGATAATTCAATGGTATCTAAGTAGTCTTTTTGGTGTTTATTAAGGGGGGTTTTATATAACTGTCGGGTAAAACCGATGACACCGTTGAGAGGCGTGCGCAACTCATGGCTCATTTTTGCTAAAAAGTCGGATTTTACGCGGTTGGCATCTTGAGCCTCTTTCTTGGCAATGTTTAACTGGATATTTTGTGTTTCATATTGTTCTAATGTTTCACGATAATCACTGGTGGCCTGATCAATGTGTTTTTGCATTTCGTCACGTTGACCTGTCATTTTATTATTTATTGTGTTCAAGCCTTGTCGAAGAAGTTCAAATTCACCTTGCATGTGACCTTGTATACCGATATCACGTTTACCTTCAACAAGTTTATCCGTTGCTAACAGTAACCTTGAAAGTGGCATAGTGAACATTCGGCTGACCCGTAATGACAGTAATGCACTGAGCAAGATAGCAATGAGTATAATGCTACTGCTTAAAATAAGGGCATGTTGCTGAGAGATTAATGCTTGGTCTTGACTTATTTCTACTGCCAAAATAGCAAGCGTGTCAGGGTGAGCTTCGCTCCAATCATTAGTGTGCTTGGCATAGTGTTTTATAGGTGTGTAAAAGACGAAGGTATCAGCGAGTTTTATCATTTCCGTTTGATGTAGCTGACTTGCGTCCCCTAAATAATACAATTTATTAAATTTTTCATGAAAATTGCTCGTCAGCAACAATTGATTGTCCAGATCGAATACGGAGATACTTTTAACTAAAGGCGCATGTTTGTTATGCGCCGTGCTTAAAACGCGATGTAAGTTAATGCGATCTTGAGAAACAATACTGTGTTCTGTCGCAATCGCGAGAGGTTCTGAAATACTGCTACCTTGTTGATTGAGAATTTGTTCAAGCTCAACATAGCGATTTACGGTAAAATAGCCTCCTAAGATTAAGCCGATCAGTACCGTCGGAATTAAAGTCAGAATAAGAATGCTATCACGCAGGCTAAATTTGGTCATCTGAGGCAGTTAGTCACAGTAATTATTTTGACTTTAGGTTATCGATTTCAGCGCTGATAAGCAATGTTTAAGGGGCAATGTTATGGCACAGATTTTTCGTCCAAAAAAGCGGACAGTAGATAAGCAAGCTATTGAAGTAAAAATACATTCGCTAGACCACCAAGGTCGTGGTGTTGCTAATCATAAAGGCAAAGTGTGTTTTGTCGAGGGAGCCTTGGTAAATGAACGGGTAAAAGCGCAAGTTTTGCAGGATAAGTCTAAATTAATTGAAGCTAAAACACTTCAAGTAATTGAGCCGAGCAATGAACGTGTCACGCCGTTCTGCCGCGACAATGACACATGTGGCGGATGTCAGACACAACACTTGGTACTTTCTTCACAGCTTTTTCATAAACAACAGGCGGTTGATAAGCTTTTTCAAAAATTTGCACAATATGATGTAGAATGTTGGCAACCCGCTATTGAAAGCAAATCTAAGTATTACAGACGCAGTGCGCGTATAGCGTGTTTCTATGATAAAGGGAATAAGCTTCTGAAATTAGGCTTTCGTGGTTTTAAGAGTAAGAAAATCGTTGAGGTAAAAAACTGTCAGGTTCTAACCGGCCATTTTGATAATATCTTTGAAGACTTGAGAGCGTTATTAAATAGCCGAGATGGTTATTGCTCTGTTAGTCATGTTCAATTATGTGATGCCGATAATGGCCAATTCGTACTGCTAAGGCATACAAAAAGTATTACGGCCCGCGATAAAGATTATCTGGAAGAGAAAAGTCACGTTTTGGGCTGGAAAATAGTATGGGATAATGGTGATAAAGTGTCAGAGCTTAACGAACTGCCCTATTATATTGCAGATGATGTGCGTTTTAATTTTACATTGGATAATTTTGTACAGGTTAATGCTGAAGTAAATACGGCAATGTTGATGCAAGCATTGATGTGGTTAGAGGTATCTTATAGCGATAGGGTATTAGATTTATTCTGTGGTATTGGTAATTTCTCTTTATTGCTCGCAAAACGAGCAAACAGTGTCATTGGTGTTGAAGGCTCAGCCTCATCTGTTGCAATGGCTAAACAAAATGCGCAAACTAATCATATAGAAAATGCAGAGTTCCATTGTTTTGACTTAACACAGGATATGGCGCAAGCGCCATGGTTTGACCAAAGTGCAAAGGTATTGGTGTTAGACCCTTCACGTACGGGAGCATTTGGCATATTGCAGCAAATGCCATTAACGCAATTCAATAAAGTACTTTATGTATCATGTGATCCAGTAACATTAGCCAGAGATAGCAAATTATTGCTAGATAGTGGGCTTTCACTTGTGAAAGTAGGGTTGATGAATATGTTCCCACATACAGGGCATATCGAAACAATGGCGTTATTCCAAAGGAGATAGTACAGATGGTTGCCACCCGTCAATCACATCAACAGCAGCAGTCGGATGACTTTTCAACTCGACTATCGCAACTCAGTTTATCTGCAGACAAGCTGGCTTATTTGCAGCGAGCACATGATTTATGTCCGGCTGAACTGGATGCTACAAGGTTACATAACGCCATTGAAATGGTGGAGATTTTGGCTGAGTTGAATTTTGATTCGGAGTCATTAGCAACCGCCTATTTAACCCCATACTTTTTAAATAAGCAAATTGACCTTGAAAACGTGCAAGCAGAATTTGGTGACAACGTAACTTTGTTACTAAGTGGTGTAGAGCAAATGGCGACTATCAGTACATTGGCGCACCAAGGCAAAGGGAATGTGCAAATTGATAATGTGCGACGAATGTTGTTAGCCATGGTCGAAGATGTGCGTGCTGTTGTCATTAAGCTCGCAGAACAAATTTGTCATTTGCGAGCTGTTAAGAATTCAGATGAGGAAGAGCGAGTAATTGCAGCCAAAGCGACAGCTAATATTTTTGCACCTTTAGCAAACCGCTTGGGAATTGGACAGTTAAAGTGGGAACTGGAAGACCTTTCTTTTCGCTACTTACACCCAAAAACATACAAATCGATTGCAAAACAACTTGCAGATAAGCGCTTAGATCGCGAAGCGTATATGGAAAATATGGTGCATTCAGTAACAACCAAGTTAGCTGAAGCGGGGGTAAAAGCGCAAGTTTATGGCCGTCCGAAGCATATTTTTAGTATTTATAAGAAAATGTCTCAGAAAAGCTACGAATTTGATCAGCTTTTTGATATTCGTGCAATGCGCGTTGTGGTTGATGAGCTTCAAGATTGTTATGCAGCGTTAGGAATTGTACATACGAACTGGCGCCATTTACCGAAAGAGTTTGATGATTATGTTGCAACGCCAAAACAAAATGGCTACCAATCAATTCATACGGTGGTTTTTGGACCAGAAGGTAAAACCATTGAAATTCAAATTCGCACAGAAGAGATGCATCAAGATGCCGAGCTAGGTGTTGCTGCACACTGGATGTACAAAGAAGGTGCGTTGCCAGGCCGAGGTTCGGGCTATGAGCAGAAAATAAGTTGGTTAAGGAAGTTACTTCAGTGGCAAGAAGAAGTAGTTGATGGCAGTGACTTAGCTGACGAACTGAAGAATCAAGTCGTTGAAGACCGGGTTTACGTTTTTACGCCGAAAGGGGATATTTTTGATTTACCTTTAGGGGCAACACCACTGGATTTCGCGTATTACATTCACTCTAATGTTGGACACCGATGCATTGGCGCAAAGATTTTTGGTAAAATAGTGCCTTTCACACATAAACTCGTAACTGGCGATCAAATAGAGATATTAACGCAAAAAAATCCTTCGCCCAGTCGAGATTGGTTAAACCCCTCTCTTGGTTATATTCATTCTTCTCGAGCTCGCAGTAAAATACATCACTGGTTTAAGCAACAAGACCGCGATAAGAACTTGATAGCAGGAAAAGAGATATTAGATGTGCAATTGCATAAGCTGGGTTTGACGTATAAGCACTTAGAGCCCGCAATTTCACGATTTAATTTCAAAGAGCTTGACGATTTGATGGTTGCTATTGGGGCTGGCGATGTACGCATAAATCAATTTCTTAATTATATTATTGATAAGCCTGAAGAAGAAGCGACTGTAAAAATTTCGTCTCCACGTAAACATCGAGGAGATAAAAATGGCATCGTAGTGGATGGTGTCGGTAGCTTGATGAGTCATGTGGCCAAATGTTGTCAACCAGTGCCTGGAGACGACATTGTTGGATATATTACACAAGGTCGAGGTATTGCTGTACATCGCAGTGACTGTGATTCGTTTATGCATATTTGCAAGCAAAAGCCTGAACGTGAGATTGCTGTAAGTTGGTCATCAGAAATACAAGCGGCTTATACGATAACGGTTCGAATTGAAGCAAATGATAGACAGGGCTTAATTCGAGATATCAGCTCAGTACTGGCCAACGAAAAAGTGAATGTCCTCAATATGAACGTGCAAACAGATGATGCACGTGATGTGGCGATATTTGAGATGAAAATTGAAGTATCTGATTTATCAGCAATGAATAGACTGTTAACTAAACTCCATCAAATAGAAGGCGTGTTTGACGCTAAGCGTCAACATTGAGTAAAGAAAAAATGTCCGAAAATGTAGCGACGCTATTAAAAATTATGGCCACTTTACGTGATCCTAAAACTGGTTGTGATTGGGATAAAGCACAAACACTTCACTCAATTGTGCCGCATACGATTGAGGAAGCTTATGAAGTTGCAGGGGCAATAGAAACAAATAATATGCCTGCATTAAAAGGCGAGTTAGGTGACTTGTTGTTTCAGGTAGTTTTTTATGCACAATTAGCACAGGAACAAAGTTTATTTGATTTTGATGACGTGGTGGATACGTTAAATGAAAAGTTAGAGCGACGTCACCCTCATGTGTTTAAGCAACAAGTCACTTTGTCTGAATCAGAGCTAGAACAACAATGGCAAGACATTAAGTTACAAGAACGAGCAGAACATGCTCATAAGTCGAAAGTACTCTGGGATGATATACCTCGTATGTTGCCTGCATTGTCCCGAGCCCAAAAAATACAAAAGAGAGCTTCAGCATTGGGCTTTGATTGGCCAGACTATCATGGAGCACTTGAAAAAGTAGTCGAAGAAGTTGAAGAGGTCAGTGAAGCGTTAGAGTATGATCCGCATTCGACGCATAGTGCGGAAGAAATTGGAGATTTGTTATTTGCGACCGTTAATGTCGCACGACATGCGAAGCACGACCCAGAGCAAATACTCCGTCAAGCCAGCGATAAGTTTGTCGCGCGATTTGCCGGTGTAGACACTGTTTTGCGCAAGCGAGGTGTAAATCTGCAAAAAGCAAGTTTGCAGGAAATGAATGACGCGTGGGAATATGTTAAAAAGCAACATAGTGATCAATGACTTTATAATTATTTAAGATTCAATTTATATTTTAACTGGATTGATACGAGCAACTTTGCTACACTATCGCCCCGTCTTGATTCTTATTTAAATTCCATTTTTCCTGATATTCTAGGGTTCGCATGAGTACAAAATTTATCTTCGTAACGGGCGGAGTTGTTTCCTCCTTGGGTAAAGGTATTGCAGCTGCTTCATTAGCCGCTATTTTAGAAGCACGTGGCTTGAATGTAACTATTCTTAAGCTGGATCCCTATATTAATGTTGACCCAGGCACAATGAGCCCGATTCAACATGGTGAGGTATTCGTAACTGAAGATGGTGCTGAAACAGACCTAGATTTAGGTCATTACGAGCGCTTTATTCGCACCAAAATGACCAGCCGCAACAACTTCACACAAGGCCGTGTATTTGAAGATGTATTACGCAAAGAGCGTAAAGGCGGTTACTTAGGCGCTACAATTCAAGTGATCCCACATATTACCAATGACATCAAACGCCGAGTATTAGAAGGCGCGGAAGGTCATGAGATCGCCATTGTTGAGATTGGTGGTACGGTTGGTGACATAGAGTCACAACCGTTTTTAGAAGCGATTCGTCAGTTAGGTACAGAACTTGGCCGTGAAAGTGTATTGTTCATGCACTTAACCCTAGTGCCATTCCTTGGTGCGGCGGGTGAAGTAAAAACTAAGCCAACTCAGCACTCAGTAAAAGAATTGCGTTCAATCGGGATTCAACCTGATATTCTGGTTTGTCGTTCAAATTGTAAACTGCCAGCAAATGAACGAGCGAAGATTGCGTTGTTTACGAACGTTGAAGAAAAAGCGGTTATTTCTTTGCAAGATGTTGATAGCATTTATAAGATCCCTGCGTTGCTTAAATCTCAAGATTTAGACAACTTAGTGTGTCGTCGTTTCCACTTAGATGTGCCTGAAGCTGATCTTGTTGAGTGGGAACAAGTGTTGTACCAAGAATCAAATCCGACAGGCGAAGTCACGATTGGTATGGTTGGTAAGTACATCGAGTTACCTGATGCATACAAATCCGTGAATGAAGCATTAAAACATGCGGGCTTGAAAAACCGAGTGACTGTGAATATTGAGTATGTTGATTCACAAAATGTTGAAAGCAAAGGAGTTGAATTATTAGCTCATCTTGATGCTATCTTGGTACCGGGCGGTTTTGGTAGCCGAGGTGTTGAAGGTAAGATACTTGCTGCCAAATATGCGCGTGAAAATAAAGTACCATACTTAGGTATTTGTTTGGGTATGCAAGTTGCGCTGATTGAATATGCACGAAATGTTGCCGGTCTTGAAGGTGCAAACTCCACAGAGTTTGACGCAGAATCACCGCATCCAGTTGTGGGGTTAATCACGGAATGGCTAGATGCAGAAGGCAAAGTTGAAATCCGTGATGAAGCTTCGGATTTGGGTGGCACAATGCGTCTTGGTTCTCAGAAGTGCCATGTAAAAGACAACTCAAAAGTATTCGAAGCTTATGGTAGCAACGAGATCTTTGAGCGTCATCGTCATCGTTATGAAGTAAATAACAACTATGTTGAGCGCCTTGAGCAAGCAGGGTTGCAGTTTACTGGTTTGTCAGAAGACAAGAAGCTAGTGGAGATCATTGAAAATAAAGATCACCCTTGGTTTGTAGCCGCACAGTTCCACCCAGAGTTTACTTCAACGCCGCGAGATGGACATCCATTATTTGAAGGCTTTGTAGCAGCTGCACATAGCTTCCAAAAAGCAGAGTCATAATTAAGAAAAGCCGTGCAATCGCACGGCTTTTTTATTGTGTGATAAAAGTATGTATCGCAGTGAATCACTACCAGTATTTAATGCAATGCTTATTTGGTAATAACAGGATAGTAAGCACTTAACAATAAACTCACCATTTTGGGAATAAGAGGAATCAAGATGTCAAAAATCGTAAAAGTGATTGGCCGTGAAGTTATGGACTCACGCGGTAACCCAACAGTTGAAGCTGATGTTCACCTAGATACAGGTGCATGGGGGCGCGCATGTGCACCATCTGGCGCATCGACTGGCACCAGAGAAGCACTTGAGTTACGAGATGGTGATAAGTCACGCTATTTAGGTAAGGGTGTATTAACGGCCGTTAATTTCATCAATACTGACTTAGCACAAGCGTTAGAAGGTAAAGATGCCTTAGCACAACGCGATGTTGATCAAATTATGATTGACTTAGATGGCACAGAGAACAAAGAAAAATTTGGTGCAAATGCAATCCTAGCCGTATCTTTGGCAACAGCGAAAGCTGCAGCCCAAGAAAAAGGGGTTGCATTATATGAACATATTGCCGATATCAATGGCACATCTGGTCAGTATTCAATGCCGGTACCAATGATGAATATCATTAATGGCGGTGAGCACGCTGATAATAATGTGGATATTCAAGAGTTCATGGTGCAGCCTGTTGGTGCGTCTAGTTTCCGTGAAGCATTGCGTATTGGTGCTGAGATATTCCATAGCCTTAAAAAAGTTTTGAGTGCTCGTGGCTTAAATACGGCTGTAGGTGATGAAGGTGGTTTTGCGCCAAACTTGAAGTCAAATGAAGAAGCGCTAGAAGTGATCACTGAAGCCGTTAATGCAGCTGGTTATGAAATGAATAAAGATGTAACACTGGCATTAGATTGTGCTGCATCAGAATTTTACGTTGATGGTAAGTATGATCTAAAAGGTGAAGGTAAAGTATTCGACTCAGAAGGTTTTGCAGGTTTCTTAGCTGATTTAGCGGCACGTTACCCGATTATTTCTATCGAAGATGGCTTAGACGAAAGCGATTGGACGGGTTGGAAAATCTTAACTGATAAAATTGGTGACAAAGTACAATTAGTGGGTGATGATTTATTCGTAACGAATACGAAAATTCTAACACGCGGTATTGAAGAGAAAATTGGTAACTCGATTTTGATCAAGTTCAACCAAATTGGTACATTATCAGAAACACTTGACGCTATAAAAATGGCGCAAGATGCAGGCTTTACTGCTGTGATTTCTCACCGTTCAGGTGAAACAGAAGATGCAACTATTGCAGACCTTGCTGTTGGTACTGCTGCTGGTCAAATTAAAACGGGTTCACTATGTCGTTCAGATCGTGTTGCTAAATATAATCAGCTACTTCGTATTGAAGAAGCACTAGGTGATAAAGCAACATATAAAGGTCGAAGTGAGATAAAAGGTCAGTAAATAATACGCCTTAAAAAAGCCGCCATATTGGCGGCTTTTTTGTAGCCAAATACCAGTAAGTACAGCTTAAAAGGAAATGTAATTACCCTTGAAAGTGTTCTGTTAATATTTGTTGAGTAAATTTTGTTTTTAAATAAAACCCTCTCGGTAAAGTTTTGGTGAGTTTCCCATGCGGTCCAATGACGTCAGTTAAGGCTTTACTGTTTGCTGCCTTAGGCCTGATCTGCATGACTTCACCTAGGTGACCAGATATTTGTTCTATTTTCCCGAGTGCGATTAACTCAATTTGCTCTTCCCAATCTCTTTGTAATTGGTTAATTTGATATGTGTTGGGTTGCCATAAAAAGCCAGAGCCAATTATTCTGTCAATCGGCTGTAACGCTCTTTCGGCTAAAACGGGCAACCAAAGAACATGGGCTAACTTTTTTTTAACGTTGCTATCATGAAATGTTGCGCCTGTAAGTCCAGTTAATGGAACCGTTGTTATGTAGGTGGTTTCAAGAGGCTTACCATTGTATCCAATAGGCAAAGATTTTAATTCAATCCCCAGTAGCTCGAAATCGGGAACCGGTTTTGAGCCAGCACTTGCGCCAAGTACATATTCTAATAACTGTCCTGGCCAGCCTTTTTCTTTGAGTAAATGTTCTGGTGTCTTAAATTGATACTGAGTCGCGAGCTCTCCCAAAGTAATCCCTGCTATGTCGTTTACACGTTGCATGAGCTCATTTATTGTTGCTGGTGGGGATGGTCTTTGCACGATACTCTCTAGTTAGTGATCAAAGTAATTATGCCAACATTGTAACCTAAATATTTCAATTACATGAGTGGTTAACGCCATTGAATGTAAATAATTCAGACAAGGTTAAGGGCTTATTGTTAGAGTAAAAAATGACGTTAAGAGCCAGTTATACAGCTTATTTCGAGGTGTGTTTTTATGCAAATATAACTTACTTCTTGATAAAATAGGTTGTTACAATTAAATGATTTCATCAATATAAATAAAGTACTAAATTCATAAAGGAAAAATGTGTTTATACATCAAATAAAAAGACTCACACCACTTTCATTTCTTTTTTAGCTGCTTGTACTAACGATAGTAAATTAGGTTTTGAGTCAATTGTTGAGAAAGCGCTTACGCAGTTTTTAATCGACGAAAATGCCCAGGTGATTTCTATTGCCATAGTAAGTGGGCAGCACAATTACCAAAACCATTTTGGCCAATTTTCAAATGGAACGAAACCCGGCCATGAAACTATATTTGAAATTGCATCGGTCACTAAAACATACACAGGATTACTCCTCGCTAAAGCAGTAACGGATAAAAAGGTAAAATTAGATGACGATATTAGAGCGTACTTCGGACCTGACAGTTATCAAAATCTACAATATTTAAATCAGCCAATCACTTTGCGCCATTTAGCAACACATAGAAGCGCGCTTCCTCAAGACTTTGCCTTTACTCGAGAAGAGTTCAAAAGTGGCAGAGCTTTTGAGCTGATATTAAATTATTCTAAATCGCAACTGTTTGAAGGTCTGGCCCATTACCAACTGACTTCACGACCTGGGAGTGAATATCAATATTCAAATGTTGGTACGGAGCTCATTGATTATATTCTTGAAAATGTATATAACAAGCCATTTTCGATGCTTGTTACAGAGCTTATTACTGAAAAATCTGGTGAGGAAGATACAAAATTTCGCATTACCAGCGACGAAATCAATAAGATCACCAAAGGGGTAGATGGGGAAGGTGAGAGCGTACCATTGCTTAGCCCATATTCTTTTTCAGAAGGAGGCTTGACATCAACTACTGACTCAATAACACGCTATATGCATTATTTACTTACCTCCAGCTCTGCAGATGTCACCCAATCGCAAACGCTACTTGCAGGAAGTGCAAACACACATGGGCATGCATTTTTGGAACACATATAAATATGATTCAAGTTCGCCAATGCTTTATCACAGTGGAGGGTCAATAGGGACTTCTAGTTGGTTAGCCCTATATCCTGAACAGGGGGGGGTATATTTCTCGTCACAAATATAGCGGCTGACAACACGCAGGGTAAGTTAAATGAAATTGCCAACATAATCGTTGATAAATACGCAAAAGCTGCTGAGTTAAAATAATTATTGAGTAGATTAATCCTAGTAGTTAGCAGCCTTGCTAACTTTTAACTAGAGTTGGAAAGTTATGCTTTTCCTTGTTGTATTAAAGCATAAAGGCTGAGTCCGGTGTGCAGTATAAAGGTTCAAACTCTCCCAATCTGCTTTCAACTTCACTTTAAATTGTTCTGATCACACAAAATGTGCGGTTGTTTTTTGTACTAAGTGTTTTTTGTTTAAATAAAAACCGCATATTTATACAGTGTTTTTGATTAAGTTATTGATACTAAATGAAAAGAGAGGCTTTGTGACAAGTGCTAATATTGCACGCAGCATTAGATTTTGGATAAATACAACTATATAAACATAATTATCCACAGAAACTGTGGAAAAGGCGGGGTAATTATATGTAAATTGTGGATTTGTTTGTATATTAGCCTTTTCCCTTCTTTTAATTTGGCAAGCTGTGGATAACATGAGTGAAAGCGTGAATAATGTTTGCTGTGTGGCATAAGTTGTGGAACAATCATTAAAAATCGACTTATAAAAGAGGCACTAAGGTGATTGATGCCGAAGGTTTTCGTGCCAATGTCGGAATTGTTATCTGTAACAATCAAGGACAGGTGTTTTGGGCACGTAGATATGGGCAGCACTCCTGGCAATTCCCCCAAGGTGGTGTTGATGAAGGTGAAACCCCTGAACAAACAATGTATCGGGAACTCAACGAAGAAGTTGGTTTGAAACCGGAAGATGTTGAGATTGTAGCAAGTTCCAAGCATTGGTTACGGTATAAACTGCCAAAGCGTTTGATCCGTAGGGACTCAAGCCCAGTTTGTATAGGTCAGAAACAAAAATGGTTTTTGCTAAAATTACGATGTAAAGATGAGGATGTCGACTTACTTCATACTCACCACCCTGAGTTCGATGATTGGCGATGGGTTAGTTATTGGTATCCTGTCAGGCAAGTTGTATCATTTAAACGAGATGTATATAGAAGGGTGATGAAGGAGTTTGCGCCATTTGCAATGCCTTTTCATAAGAGAGAGCATAGCCACCGTGACCAGCCGTGGCGTAATAGAAAATAAAGAGTGAGGCCATGTGTTAGCGACATTACGAAGTATTGTAGAATCGGTTGCACAACAGCCAACTTTAAATGATGCATTAAGTCAGTTTGTGTCTTTAGTTAAAGACGCTATGAATACCGAGTGTTGCTCGATTTATTTTGCTGATTATAGTCAAGATAATTTTGTACTGATGGCAAGCGACGGGTTAAACCCTGATGCCATCGGTCATTTTGTTATTGGTTTTACTGAAGGGCTTGTTGGGCTAGTCGCACAGCGTGAAGAGCCGATCAATATTGCACATGCACAATCCCATCCACGCTTTAAGCACTCCCCTGAAGTTTGCGAAGAGGGCTATAATGCATTTTTATCTGTACCAGTTGTACACCAACGTAAAGTATTGGGTGTTATTGTGGTGCAGCAAAAGATTGCGAGGGTATTTAGTCATGATGAAGAATCATTTTTAATCACCTTATCTGCACAGTTGGCTTCTCAATTGGCTCATGCTGAAATTCAATCATCACTTGCTCAGGACGCCTTCTCTCATCAAACATCCGTATTAAAAGGCGTACCAAGTATGCCTGGAATAGCAATTGGCGAAGCATTTGTTTTACTGCCCAAGCTAGATTTTACGAGTGTTGAATCACAAAAAGTAAATAATGTAGAGCAGCAGCGAGCGCTTTTTCTACAAGCTGTTACAGCAACAAGGCAAGAGTTTAAAGTATTGGCTAATACTTTGAGTGATAGTATTCCAAAAGAAGCATTAGCTGTATTTGAGGTATATCAGCAGTTGCTTGATGCTCAAAGTTTAGGTTTACAAGTCGAGCAGCAGTTAGTTGATGGTTGGTGCGCAAAAAGTGCATTAAAGCATGTAATAGACTCGCTAGTATCACAATTTAATGCGATGCAAGACCCTTATATCAAAGAGCGTGCGATTGACGTGAAAGATATTGGGCTTCGAGTCTTACATCACTTGATGGCGACTGAGCAGACTGTAAAAGTTTATCCTGAAAATACCATATTGGTTACTCATACGTTAGTACCTATGATGTTGGCCGATATCCCAAAAGAAAGGCTCAAGGGCGTAGTCAGTGTTCAAGGCGCAGCCAACTCGCATGCTTCTATTTTAACTCGTGCGATGGGTGTACCTGCCATTTGGGGCGTCGAAGATATTCCATTATTACAATTTGAAGCTAAAGATCTAATTTTAGATGCCTATGCTGGGCGGTTATATATTTCCCCATCGAATAGCCTGCGTCATGAATATGAACAGTTGAGACATCATGATAGTGCACTGCATGATAAGTTCGAAGCGGAGCACGCATTAGAACCCGAAACGCTAGATGGTGAGAAAATAAGTCTATTGTTAAATGCTGGACTCAATTTATCTACAGAGCAAGTAAGTGCCAACTATTGTGATGGTGTGGGCTTGTATCGAACTGAATCATGGTTTATGCAAAAAGGTCAGTTTCCCACTCAAAGTGAACAGGAAAAGTGGTATAGAGAAGTACTTAGTCGATATCATCCAGGCCCTGTTGTGATGAGAACATTGGATATCGGTGGTGATAAAGTTCTAGATTATTTTGATATTAAAGAAGAAAACCCGTTTCTCGGTTGGCGAGGGATCAGGGTATCGCTAGACCATCCTGAAATATTTCTCGATCAAATTAAGGCTATGATCAAAGCGAATGTTGGTCTCGGCAATTTACGGATCATGCTGCCGATGGTAAGCCGTACAGAAGAAGTTGATGAAGCTTTACAATTGATTGAGCAAGCATATTTTGAATTGCAAGATGATTGGGCTGATCCGTTTTTGTTAATGGATAAACCTGAAATAGGGGTTATGTTGGAAGTACCTTCGAGCGTTTACTTATTAAGTGATTGGGCCGATAAAGTAGATTTTTGCTCCGTTGGAAGCAATGATTTGACGCAATACTTATTGGCGGTTGATCGTAATAACTCTCAAGTTGCAGAGTTATTTGACCCTTATCACCCAAGTGTATTGAGAGTGTTGAACCATATCGCAATAACATGCCAAGAGGTTGAATTATCATTTAGTTTATGTGGGGAACTGGGCGGCGAACCTGAAGGGGCCATTTTATTGGTTGCAATGGGCTACCGCCGCTTGAGTATGAATATTTCGGCACTCAATAAGGTGAAATGGGTGTTACGCAGGTTACGGGTTGAAGATATGGAAATGCTTTTGAATGAGTGCTTGGCGCAATCTTCTGTTAAGCAAGTGCATAGGCTCTTACGTAGTTTTATGATTGAACATGATTTTAGTGAGTTGTTATACCAGTCAAAATAGCACTTTCCTTAGTGCGTCAATAGTTAGAATAGGCTACCATAGCCGCGAAAAAGCAGAAGAGAAACAATTCATGACCGAAACCCTTCTATTGATAGTTTGTTGTGCCTTGCTTGGCTGTGGTGTTGGTTTCTTGGCTGGGTTATTAGGGATTGGTGGAGGGCTTATCATTGTACCTGCTTTAAGCAGTATTTTACTATACTTTGAAGTGGTGGATTCACCTCACATCTTAGTAGTGGCAATTGCAACGTCATTGGCTTCAATTTTATTTACGTCTACTTCATCAGCGCTTGCTCATCATAAGAAAAAAAATGTGCCATGGGATATTACGCCATGGATTATGGGGGGGGTTGCATTCGGTGCGTTAGTGAGTGGTTTTATTGCAGGTTTATTGCCAGAAGCAGCGATACGAGTTATTTTCTCTGTCAGTGTGGTGTTGATAGCATTAAAAATGCTGTATAGCAGTACAAAAGTTCAGCAAAAAAAACGGGCTTTACCAAATCATCTTGTTTTAAGTGGTTTAACCGCTATGATGGGAGGGCTATCAGCAATGATTGGTATTGGAGGTGGGGCGTTGCTAGTTCCACTTTTGACTTATTTTGCTGTTGACATGAAAAAAGCGATTGGTTGTGCTTCTACAAGTGGTATTGTCATCGCGCTTTTTGGCTCTGTGGGGTACGTAACTTCGGGTAGCATTCATCACACATGGGCACAAGGTTTTGCTGGTTTTGTATATTTGCCAGCACTTTTTGGTATTGTTCTGACGTCTTGGTTTACGGCCCCTATTGGTGCTAAAGCAACGCAGTATTTACCCACTTCAATGATTAAAAAGATATTTGCAGCTTTATTACTTTTTATTGCTGTAAGTATGATAATGAACTAAAGGACGGCTATGGCTTTACAGTTTCCTGAAATAGACCCAATTATTTTTTCAATTGGACCATTGAGCGTACGTTGGTATGGCGTAATGTACTTAATTGGTTTTACATTTGCTATGTGGCTAGCGAATCGGCAAGCAGAGAAGCCAAACTCAGGATGGACGAAAGAGCAAGTGAGTGACATGCTGTTTTATGGTATGTTGGGGGTTATACTTGGAGGCCGGATTGGCTATGTATTATTTTATCAATTCTCCCATTTTTTAGAAAACCCGCTATACCTATTAAGAATTGATCAAGGTGGTATGTCTTTTCATGGTGGGGCTTTAGGCGTTATTGCGGCGATTGTTATTTTTGCTATTCGTACTAATAAATCGATTCTCTGTGTGGGAGATTTTGTTGTGCCATTGGTCCCAGTCGGGTTATTAGCCGGGCGAGTTGGTAATTTTATCAATGGCGAGCTCTGGGGGCGAACTACAGATGTTCCTTGGGCTTTTGTATTTCCTACTGGTGGACCTTTGCCAAGGCACCCTTCACAGTTATATGAAGCCTTATTTGAAGGGTTAGTTTTATTTATTATGCTGATTTGGTTTGCAAAGCGACCAAGACCAGCGGGCAGTGTTGCTGGTTTATTTTTGTTAGGCTACGGTATATTTAGGTTTTGTATTGAATACTTCAGAGAACCAGATGCACATATTGGATTGTATGGTGGTGTGATATCACAAGGGCAGATTTTATCATTGCCAATGGTTATTGCCGGTGCAGTACTCATGGCTTGGGCGTATAAGAGACAGTCTTTAGAACAGTCGCAATCAAATAGTTAAATTAAGTTAAGTTATGAAGCAATATTTAGAGTTAATGCGCCATGTAAAAGAGCAGGGCACAAAAAAAGAAGACCGAACTGGTACAGGGACCGTTAGTGTTTTTGGATACCAAATGCGCTTTAATTTGCAGGAAGGTTTCCCTTTAGTTACGACTAAAAAATGCCATATGCGCTCAATTATTCACGAATTGTTATGGTTTTTAAAGGGCGAAACTAACATTGCCTATTTAAAAGAGAATGGCGTGAGTATTTGGGATGGCTGGGCAACTAATGATGGTGAGTTAGGGCCTGTGTACGGTAAGCAGTGGCGCTCATGGAGTGGTCCCAATGGTGAAGTTGTAGATCAAATTCAAGATATTATTGAACAAATTCAAAACAACCCAGACTCGCGCAGACTTATAGTGAGCGCTTGGAATCCTGCATTATTGCCGGATACAAATTATTCGCCAAAAGAAAATGCGCAAATGGGAAAGCAAGCACTCCCTCCGTGTCATACTTTATTCCAGTTTTATGTATTAGATGGGAAGCTTTCTTGTCAGCTTTATCAGCGAAGTGCCGATATTTTCTTAGGTGTACCATTTAACATTGCAAGTTATGCATTATTAACGATGATGATTGCTCAAGTATGCGATTTACAGCTTGGAGATTTTATTCATACGTTCGGTGATGCGCATTTATACTCTAATCATATGGAGCAAGTGGACGAACAATTATCTAGAGTTCCGTATGCAAAACCCACAATGAAAATTAACACAGAAGTAAAAGATATTTTTGCTTTTAAATATGAAGATTTTGAGCTGGAGAACTACCAGGCTCACCCACATATTAAAGCACCTGTGGCTATTTAGGAGAAAAAATGAAAGCCGTTATTCCTGTTGCGGGACTTGGTACTCGCATGTTGCCAGCAACGAAAGCAATCCCAAAAGAAATGCTACCCATTGTTGATAGGCCGCTTATTCAATATGTTGTTAGTGAAGCGGTGTCCTCTGGCATTAAAGAGATTGTACTTGTTACTCACTCTAGTAAAAACTCGATTGAGAATCACTTTGATACGAGTTTTGAACTTGAAGCAACATTAGAGAAACGAGTTAAGCGACAGTTGCTCGCCGAAATACAGTTAATATGCCCGAAAGATGTAACAATTATTCACGTAAGACAAGGTGAGGCTAAAGGTCTAGGTCACGCCATTAACTGTGCAGCCCCGATTATTGGAGACTCCCCTTTTGTGGTGATGTTACCAGATGTGCTTATAGACGATGCGTCGAGTGATTTAACGAAGGATAACTTAGCAGAAATGCTGAGTCGATTTAAAGAAACAGGGAAAAGCCAGATAATGGTAGAGCCTGTCGCGCATGAGAGTGTTGATAAGTTTGGCATCGCAGATATTGGCGATGTTGTACTTGATGCGGGCGCTAGTTGTGACTTAAATCTATTAGTAGAAAAGCCAAGCATTGAAGATGCTCCTTCAAATTTGGCTGTGGTGGGTCGATATGTACTGAGTAAAAATATTTGGCCTCTGTTAGCAAAAACTCCACTGGGTGCAGGTGATGAAATACAGTTAACAGACGCAATTGCTATGCTTATGAGTGAAGATGCTGTGCAAGCGTACGCAATAAAAGGGCGAAGCCATGACTGTGGAAGTAAGTTAGGGTATTTACAAGCTAATATAGAATATGCTTTACGTAGAAGTGAGTTTGCTAGTGACTTAAAAAAACACATTAAGTCACTTTTATAATCGATTTTTTGAATTAACCTACATTTCTAATTAGGCGACCATTATGTTTAATCAAAACTGACGTATGGTCGCTCTATTCCTTCTCATAAATATACAAGTATGAGTTACATAAAGACTCTGACTTCTCTAATTACCTAATACAGAAACAACAAGGTTAGTAACAATTCTTTTTTTGTGAAGTGACTTGTTGCGGCAAGGCTTTGCCATGCATACATACGTTAAAGTATATCGGGTAAATACGCACATGGGTCTGCTGAGGATATTTTTTTATTATGGGTTTGTATCGCTGTTGCGAAGCCTCGATAAATGAGTCAGTTTTTAGAAACTAAAATCATGCAGCGTTTGTAATGGTTATTTAAGTTAATAGGTACTCAATTTGGGCTGTGAAATCACAAAAAATACATTACACGCAAGAAGGTAGGTAAGTGATAGAAATATTCATTGCTTTTTTGTAGAACGAGCAAGCAGTGTTGAATGAGTAACGAAACAGCAATATTGTATTGTAATGACAGGCCTAAGATACGTCATGAGTGCGTGTAACCAAATTTAGGTATGCTTTTTGCATTTGATAAGCAAATGATATTAGGATACGCACAATGCAATATTTACTCGTAATACTGATAGCGCTATTGGGCGGGTGTCAACTCGTTGAAGAACCTGCACCTAAGCATGTGGCATATATTGCGCCTGCAAAAAGCATGGCACCTTATACGGTGCATGAGTATGTCAGTAGTTTGACTGTGCAATTGAGCAATATAACAGGTATGCGTAAGAATAACGCACGTATCGCTATTACAAGCTTTTTTAAAGCTGATGCGTTAAGTAGTGGACTCGCAAATCAGCAAGTAGTAGGCCTTAGTCAGCAGATTCAAGAAAGCCTACTCACCCAGTTTACTCAACTTGGTTATCATACTATAGAGCACCGACTTGACACACAAATGACTCTTATGAGTAACGCAGAAAGTATTTTGAGCCGAAATGCAGAGTCATTACGACTGCGCCAAAATATTGACTTTATCGTCACTGGAACACTGACACAGCAACAGCATGCTTACATAGTTAATGCTAGGCTGATAAATATGCAAGATGGACGTATTGTTTCAGCAGCTACAGCTGAGATACCGATAAATACGATGTGGACGGATGAAAAGGTCCAACAACGAAATGGTTTAATTTACCGAACTGAATACTAACGAGGAATCATCATGAAATTTCTATTTGTCGCGTCAATTTTTCTATGCACAGCTGGTTGCTCGATGTTTAATGCAAAAATGACGAGTAGCCAGGCTGAAGATACAATCGCAAATGATTCTCGAACTGTGGCAGCTCCAATGGCGAGTGCGCACTTATTTCAATCCAAAAAGGCGGTGCCTAATACTGCTTCTCAAATGACCTCAATTAGTCGGAAAAATATAAACCACTATGTCCGAGGTATGATGCAAGATATGGCTGAAAATTTGCAGTATGTTAATCAAAAGACCCCATTGGCAGTATCGAGCTTTGTTTTTCTAGATGATGAATATGATGATTCATCATTATTAGGCAATCAACTATCGGAAAGCTTTATGCATGAGCTACATCATTTTGGCGTTTCTGTGATTGATTTCAAAACGACAGACTATATGCGAGTGACACCTCAAGGAGATTTTGTATTCAGCCGTGATTATTTGGAATTAAATGAGGATCAAAACTTTCAATATGTGTTGGCGGGTACTTTGGTAAATCATCAAGGGGGAGTGCTTGTTAATGCACGAATTATTGGATTAATGAGTAAAGCGGTAGTTGGCTCTGCTCAAGGGTTTATTCCGCAAACGGTTGTGGATGCATTAGGCAGCAGTTATCGAACTGATGGGATTATGATGAAGAAAGCGGATCGGTGAGGTAATTATGTTATTAATAAGTATTAGAGGCTTGGCTATTAGCTGTATTCTGTTGGTGCTTTCTGGATGTACGATGACAGATTGGTATGCAACTAAACAGCCCGTTAGCCATAAAGAACCGAGTACTATGAATGATAAAATGTACGATGAATTAGAGGCAGGAGAAGCTGAAGTACTGAACTCAACGAGCGTATATTATCCACAAAGTCACCATGTGAAACTAGAAAGTTATGTAGAGCAAATGGCGTTAGACTTGGTCGATACGATGGTGTCAGAGCAAGCGATTAATATTGCAGTTGCGTCTTTTGTAAATTTAGATCGTTCTTTGCAGGTCAGTACTCAGTTAGGTAACCAGCTTTCAGAAACTTTTATTCATCAATTGCAAAAGTTTGGGTACGGTGTTGTTGATTTTAAAACCACCAACCAAGTCGCTGTTACGGGGTATGGTGATTTTGTTTTTTCGCGTGATATAAAACAACTAACAGGTGATAGAATTGCAAGTCATGTATTATCAGGCACCTTGCTGTACAGAGTGAATGGGGTAGAGGTGAATGCTCGTGTGATTGATATTGAGTCGAAGCGTGTTATTGCCAGTAGCACTAAGTTAGTACCAACTTATGTAATTCACGGCTCATCAATAGAGTCTTAAACCGCTGAGGATATGAAGGTTACACTTTTACCGTAAAAGGTTTACAGATGCTTAAACTTAAATGATAATTGTTTTCATTTAAGTTGGGTTTACTGTTGCTACACTTTATTTTAATTTTTATTTATGGCTTTTTCTTATGCCTATCTGCTGGTGCCTTAGCTAATATCGGAAAAGTTCAAGCTCCAAAATTACTGCCTGTTTCAAATAACCCTGAGCGTATTGAAGTCGTTGGGGTGCGCAAGCGCCTCTATGAAAAAGGGCTATTAAAAGACAGCATAGTCAAAACAGAACTCATTTCAGAACAGCAAATTAAAGCAACTCAGGCCGCAAATTTAAGCGAGGCCATTTCCAACTCTATAGGGATTAGAGTTTCTAATGAATGTTCAATGTGCGGTGCAAAGCGGGTGATGATAAATGGCCTTAAAGGTGAACATACGAATGTTTTAGTTGATGGTATTCCACTTCACACAATGTTGTCTGGGTTTTATGGGCTAGATGCAGTTGCAATGTCAGGTATTGGAAAAATCGAAGTTGCAAGAGGGGCTGGTGCTTCTCTCATTGCACCAGAGGCGATTGGTGGAACTATAAACTTAGTCGCTCAAACACCGACTGAAAGTGGCGGTGAGCTTGATGCTTCTTTAGGGAATTTCGGGTATCGAAAGTTTGCCTTTATGGGGTCTGTGGTGCCAAAAGGGCATGGTATCAGTACCAGTATGATTGTTCAATTAGATGAACGTAAGCAGTATGATGGAGATAATAATGGCGTGAGCGAAAGTCCGCAGTTAGAAAATCAATCATTTACGACATTACTATCATATGACTTTGATCGGGATACTGATATTCGAATTCGCTTTAATCATACTAAGTCAGAGGTATTTGGAGGTCCTATTTTGGGAGGTGATATAGGTACTGTAAAAGATATGCTAGCGAGTGTGTCATTAGGAGAAGCTCCTGCATTATTTGCTCAAGGACATGTCAATGACCGCTATATAGGGCATCCGTGGGAGACGGCTGAGTGGGTAAAAACACAAAGAAATGAAGTACTAGGGTCAGTATTAAGAGAGTTTGGATCGTCTTTTAATGGAACATTGAGTGTAGCCCGTGTTAATCATAAACAAGTATCATTTTATGAGGGGGTTGATTATGATGCGAAAGATAATATGGATTATGTCGACCTAAGGCTAAATTGGGATTTTAATTCAGACCACTTAATGACATTTGGCGTAGATTATCGGAATGAGCAAATGCGCTCTCACTCTCGTGCACTTGCAACACTGAATAACTATGTATCGGATAGTTTTGATTATTTGGTGCAAGGTATCTATTTACAAGATTCATGGACGGTAAATACGTGGTTAGAAGTATCGACAGCCATGCGATTAGGTCATGTCAAAGCTGATTTTGTTGACCCGATGAAAGTGGGAATCGAGATAGATAAAACATTACTCTCTCCAAGAGTTGATAGTAGGGTTTTTCACTCGGAGGAGTTGACGTCACGCTTGTCTATTGGACAAGGTTACCGTGCGCCTTTGTCATTTTTTGAAAGTGATCATGGAATTCTAGATGCGCAAAAAGGGTACCTAATTGATGTGTCTCAACTTGAACGGTCTAAAAGTATCAGTTATTCGCTTAACTTTGAGAACGAAACATGGATAAACACCGCATCTATTGCATATACACAAGTAAAAGGGTTAGCTAGTTTAGAGAGTAATGATGCCGGCATACCGGTTTTGAGCCAATTAACTCAAACGGCTAGTGTGTTAGCTATAGACTTTGCGCTTTCGTATCAACTAAATAAAATGTTCAATATTGCTCTATCAGCAGAAGCATATAAATACAATGATCCCTTTAGGGCATCTTTTGCAATTGCCCCCATAGAAAAGCGGGGAACCGTTTCTTTTAATTGGCAGTATATCCATCATACCTTAGATCTGACTTTAGTTTATGTAACCAGTCGTAACCTTAAAGATTATAATTACTTTGGATATAATGATGTTAAAAACAAAAAACTAAAACCAACGGATGTACCAGCATTTTCGACCGTTGATTTCAAATATCAATTTAATTGGACGCGTGAGCTTACCTTATATATTGGTGCCAATAATGTACTGAATTATAGCCAAGCCCGTACAGGGAGTTCCCCGTTATTATTTGGTGCCGAAGGTGGATATGACGTGACATATATTTACGCTCCTATGCGAGGAAGAATGGTATATGCTGGATTTGATTGGGATTTCTAAATTAGTCAGAAGCGTTCTATGTGTTTTGATATTGATGATAAGCGGGGCTGGATATGGGTATGTTGAGCAGCTTACCAGGCGGTTGGATGATGGAAGTGATAGCTCTTTGTACAACTTGCATGGACCAGGATTAACTCTGAGCTTTTTCACACCAGAATGTACTTGGTGTAAAAAACAGCATCGTGTGTTAACCGAACTTGCAGTGATTTGTCGAGAGCTTAACCCTGTAATGGTAGGAATTAATGGGAATAAGGTAGGCTACAAACAAACTTTGCGACGTATGTCTAACACACTTCCTGCGATCGTAGCCCCTCAGGGGCTGGTTGCTGCATTGCCTAATTTATCTGTTCCCCGTGTTATTGTGATTGACTCAAAATGGCAGATTGTTACCCACTTAGTTGGCTTTTCAGACGCTGAGATGCTGCTGGATATTTTACAGCAGAATAACATGTGTTCGTGATAAAAACAGGAATGAAATCATGGGATATACGAGGGGCTGTTGATCTTTTTGGTTCATTTTTGCAGCAGTTTGACTAAGTTTAATACAGGGTGGAGGCTGCGTAGCATAGTTATTCCATGTGAGTCTGCCGATAACATAGTAGAGAAGCCACTCAAGCACTGCTTACCGGCTCTTTTGAGTACTCCGTGTCTCTTTGTTGCTTAATATTCGCTTAGATTACTAGGCCACATATTAAGTGCCGCGATAAAAGCATGCTCAAAGAGAACAAAAATAGAACAGCAAAGATCAACAGCCCCTAATGTTCTATCAAAATTTTACGGTAAGATATTCAATTTTAATTGGAAATTGTTATACTTAAGATGTTTTAGGAGTCCCCGTAGTTTAATGGATAAAACAAGAACCTCCTAAGTTTTAGATGCAAGTTCGATTCTTGCCGGGGACGCCAGTATGTTATTTCTTTAAATATAATTCTAAATCATCAGACCCACCAATGTGTTCGCCAGCAATGAACACTTGAGGAACGGTATCTCTGCCACTCATTGCTTTGAGGCTGGTAGAGGTTATGCCTTGGCCAAGAGTGATCTCTTCAAAATTAAAGTCATGTTCTTTTAGCAAACGTTTCGCTTTTTCGCAAAAAGGACAGCCAGGCTTAGTAAATAAACTAATAGCTTGGGGCTTAATTTGACTCGGATTTATGTAATCCAACATGGTGTCTGCATCAGAGACCTCGAATGGGTCGCCAGGTACATCTGGTTCAATGAACATTTTTTCAATTACACCATCTTTGACAAGCATGGAATAACGCCAGCTTCGTTTACCAAAGCCTAAGTCATTCTTGTCAACAAGCATGCCCATTCCATCCGTAAACTCACCGTTTCCATCGGGAAGTAAGCGAATTTTATCCGCTTCTTGGTGTTGTGCCCATGCATTCATAACAAATGTATCATTGACAGATAGACATACTATTTCATCAACGCCATTTTTAGCGAAGGTACTGGCAAGTTCATTGTAACGTGGTAAATGTGTAGATGAGCACGTAGGGGTGAAAGCCCCTGGAAGCGAAAAAACGACCACGGTTTTATTTTTAAAAATTTCTTCACTCGTGATCTTTTGCCATTGTTCATTGTTACGAGTTGAAAAAGTGACCTGTGGTATTTTTTTGCCTTCGATATTCTCTAACATAGTACGCTCCTTAAATTTGATGTTGTCAGTATGGCAACATCTTACTTCTCAGTAAAATAGATTGAATGAATTAATGCAATCTGTTTTTTTGATAAGCATTTTACACTCAGAGTTTAGACTAGTTGAGGGAAAAGGTGTCATCTTCTTTGATAATCACTTTGACAATGTCGTTCAGCTGGATATTACTTAGTGGTCTCATATTTACGTTAGTCGTAATTGCTGTTTGGTCGTTAACCTGAAGCACCTTCAACTGATCTATTGTTTGTCTGTGGTTATTGAGTATCATCCCTTGTTGGGTTGTGAAATTGTTTTTTTGCATAATAGCAAGAGTTTGCCCAGGCTTAATGCCATGAACTCGACCTAAATTGATAGCTAAACGTTCACCATCAATATGTAGTATTTTCCCTTTAGTTGGCATACAGCCAATCGCGCTATTCAAGTCTTGGGAAACCTTATTAAAAATGCTTTGTATTTGGTCACCGTAATTTGATTGCCAGAATTCATCACTATATACATCAATAAGAGTTGTTTTTTCGAATGGCCAGATCCCCTGAACAGCATAGTGTTTTTGCCATAGTCTGTCTCGGGTCATCGCGTCATAAAGCGCAAAATCTACCTTAAAGCTACGTACATATTGGTCATCTTCCCAAAACGCATAGTCATTGTTTAGCTTTTTACCTTGCGCAATATCGGTGATTTGACTAAATAGTACATATTGACTGTTGCTATTGTTACTTAAGGTTTCGATAAGTGCTGGGTCGTAGTCAAACCTTTGAGAAAAAAAAGGGCGAACATTTATAGCGCTGTTGATATATGGCACAGCTTTAATTGCTGTAGCACGTTCCATCATTGTGTTGTACAGTCTTTGGGAGCTTGCCTTTGCGATGTCAAATATTTGACCAAGACGAGCTTGATGTGGTTGTATAAGTTGGCTCTGGGTGACGGTAACTTGCTTATTAAATTGTTGATGGGTGCAATGTTCTTGGGTTGCATATATATCTAAATGTAAAGTCACCATGTAATCGTTATTATTTTGTTCTTCACTGATCAAAGTGGCTTGTTGTATTTCTGCATGTGCTTTGACTTTCAATTGATCTTGGCTTAGCAAGCCATCAGCAACCGTTTGTACGCTGGATACTGTTGCGCCGGAAAAAATTAATGCTTGTGTAATCGCATCTTGAACTGCGCTTTTTCGAGCATCGGCAACGTTGCTATCTAATATATTTGCATAGCCTGTTACTTCGTACCACTCAGCTTTTGCCGCCATACTATATAATAATATACTCAAAAAAATGGTTAACTGATTCATGATTGATCTCCATTAGAACGCTTATAAATTAATACAGCAATAGATATGCCATATTTATTGGCAAGAAATGTGCATTAAGAATTAGTAACTAAGTTCTAGAGGCAATTAATAATGAAAATACCTTCTTATTCGATAGTGAACTCAAAATCGATTATTTTGATAGTGATACTATTTTGGTTAGCAGGTTGTAGTTCGATGTTCGATAAGCATATTGAATATAGTTATGTCGAGCCAGATAGTTATCCAGTCATTAAAGCAATCGGTTATGCGCCGCTCAGCGCACAGCCAGGTATGAATGATGCACAAAAAATGCTGATGGCGCTTAAGGTGTCCAAATTGGAAGCTTACCGAGAGCTTACAGAGCAGGTATATGGACAGAATTTGTCTTCAGAAATGACAGTTAAAGGAGCAATTGCACAAAACGATGGGCTAAAGAGCCAGGTCAAAGGTGTGATTAGAGGAGCCCGGGTGGTCAAGTCTTACGCCGTTGGGGATACTTATACAACGGAACTTGAGCTAGACATGAAGCGCGTGCATGATTTATATATTACACAAGTTAAACCAAGAAAAGTGAAAAGAGTTACTTACTACTAATAAAAGTTAATGGTACTGAACTTGACTCGAAAAATAGACAAAGGCGTAATTAAATTAACTATGCCTTAATGTCTTTCACTAATTCACTATTACCAGCAATAACACTGCCATCTTGTCCATAGGTGATTGAGCCTGGAGTACCAATCAAAATTTCTTTTAGTTGTCGTACACTTAGTTGCGCATGATGCGCAGCTTTTGCATTCACATCATTCTTATTTTTACACTCTATTAATAGTGTTTGAATTTCTCCGGTTAACTCTGTTATTGGATCTTCTAGGTAAACCTCTGAAGGAAAGGTAGATAGTTCTTTATCAAGTTTCTGGATTGCAGTGAGGAGTGTTAGTTTTTCACGTGCAGCATCTTTGAGGCCATCACCCGTTTTGGATGCCAAAATATCAAGCTCCGAGTCTAACAACTGGGTCAAAGTGGTTAGATTTGAGATTTGAACTTCGAGTTTATGCATACAGAGTTTAACGTGATCAGCCATACATATCGAACTCAAATGCCGCTATATTTTTTGCCAGCTTTTGTGCATCAATTTGATATTTGCCCTCACTGATAGCTTTCTTAAGCTCTTCCACTTTCTTACTATCGAATGCAGGAGCGTCTTGTGCTTTATCTTGCATGCTTTTCAATTGTTGTGCCTGTGGTGTTAAACTTACAGAATCAGTTGCTGCTTTTTGCGGCGTTTTAATATTCGATGCGGCATTTTGAGCCTCATTTTTTTGCAATTCAGCTTTTTGTTGCTTAACATTATTGAGCACACTATTTGGCTGTGCCTGACCTTTAATATTATTAACCATAATTTATTGACCCAAGGTTACTAAACACCATGTTTAGGTTATCGACTAATATACCTTTAACTTTAGCAAATTTTTTAGATATTAACCTCTACAGATTCAACATCTTTTACTCGAGCAGAAACTGTTTTTCCAGACTTCTGATTTTTAACGCGAATCTGCTCACCAAGATTACCATCTTGTAGTGCTACACCTGAAGTTTTTATTGTCAAAGTACGCGTTTTCGCGAAAATAGTAACCATATCGCCTTTACAAACCATACATACTTGGTGCGTACCGATAGGCATACCTTCTCGCAAAGTTCGTTTACTTTTACTTCCAATGAGTAGAGATAAATCTTCAATATACGCAGCTCGAACGAATTGTTTTGGTTTGTACTCAATTTTTAAGTGTCCTTTTGTGAGCAACTCTCCTTTAGATATTAGTTGGGTACTGACAATAATAGGGTACATTTCATTGATCCGTACGTGAACATATTGGGTCCATGTTGGCGCTCGGGTACAACGGATCTGAACAGTAACTTGACGATTAAAGGGTGGTTTAGCTGCGGTACTTAATTGCAAATCTTGTACACAGAATTTTGACGGGATCCGAGTATCTAATGGCAGTGTTGAAAACTTGGTTTTTACATCGGCTTTAGTTATTGTTTGTGACGCAACAAAATTTTGTGCTAATTCTTCTAGTTCTTTAGTGCTATAGTCGTTCGCAGATACTTGGTAACTGACTAGAATATAGACCATCGCGCAAAAAAACCCGCAGGTTTTGGTTTTTTTTAACAAACTCATGATGTTTCGACTATGCTTATCAGGGGAAACAAGGTATAAAGATTTTGCGTTAATTGTGACACCTCTTCAAGGTAAATCTTATCCTTAGTAGTGTAAGCAAATATCGTTCCGGCAAGCAGTTTTATATGTAGGAGATTGAAATGGCTGGTATTTTAGACTCGGTCAACCAACGAACACAGTTGGTAGGGCAAAACCGCCTAGAATTATTGCTGTTCAGGTTGAAGGGGCGTCAACGTTTTGGCATAAACGTATTTAAGGTACGGGAGGTACTGCAGTGTCCTCCACTTACTAATATGCCCAAGTCTAACTCTTATGTAAGAGGTGTAGCACATATTCGCGGACAGACTATCTCTGTGATAGATATGTCGCTAGCGGTTGGTGGTCCACCGATCGAAGACATAGCGAATTGTTTTATAATTATTGCTGAGTACAACCGCTCTGTTCAAGGCTTCTTAGTTGGCGCAGTTGAACGTATTGTAAATATGAATTGGGAAAAAATAATGCCGCCACCTTCAGGGGCCGGTAGATATTCATATTTGACAGCGGTAACTGAAATAGAAAATGAGCTCGTGGAAATACTCGATGTTGAGAAAATACTCAATGAAATTTGTCCGGTGAATACCGAAGTGAGCCAAGATATTGTATCAGATGGCGAGATGCAGAAAGACCTTGGCGAGCGTATCGTATTTATTGCTGATGACTCTGCGGTAGCTAGAAATCAGGTTAAACGTGCACTTGAACCATTGGGCGTTCAAACTGAATTAGCTAAGAATGGCAAAGAAGCATTAATTAGGCTGCGAGAAATTGCTAAAGATGATTGTCAAAATGACATAACCGAAAGGGTCGGATTATTGATTTCAGATGTGGAAATGCCTGAAATGGATGGATATACGTTAACCGCGGAAATAAAAGCGGACCCTAAGTTGGCGCCTTTACATGTTATCTTACATACTTCTTTGAGCGGTGTATTTAATCAGGCCATGATAGAGAAAGTGGGTGCTGATGATTTTATCGCGAAGTTTAACCCAGATGAATTGGCGACTGCGGTTAAAAAATGGGTTCACTGTGATTAATGAATGGCGGTAATACTTTGGAAAATAAGCATCTTCAGCAAAACGAGTACGATCAATTTAGAACCTTTTTAGAGCAGCAATGTGGTATTGTGCTTGGCGATAACAAGCTGTATTTGGTAAAGAGTCGCTTAGCACCACTCATGGTGCGTTTTAGTGTTCAGTCATTGTCGGAGTTGGTTGCAAAAACATTGAGCCCACATGAGCGGCAATTGCGTGCCGCCGTTGTTGATGCAATGACAACAAACGAGACGTTGTGGTTTAGAGATTCTTACCCATTCGAACTTCTTAAAACTAAGATTTTCCCAGAATTTAGTGAATTACGACGGTCGGTGAAAATATGGTCAGCAGCGAGCTCGTCAGGACAAGAGCCGTACTCAATAGGTATGTCAGCAAGTGAATATCAATCTAAAAGCCCTGGCGCTTTGAAAATGGGTGTACAGGTTATAGGTACTGATATTTCAAACACTATGCTTGATATGTGCAAACATGCTGAATATGATGCACTGGCTCTTGCTCGAGGGTTATCATCCGAACGTCGGCAAAAGTTTTTTAAAGACAGTGGTAACGGCATGGCACAGGTGGTAGAGCCTGTAAAGAAAATGGTCAATTTTAGACATCTAAACTTACTTGACTCGTATGCTTTGATGGGTAAGTTTGATGTTATATTTTGCCGTAATGTGCTGATTTACTTTTCCCCAGAAGTGAAAGCAAAAATCATAGCTCAATTTGCCCAAGCTCTAAATCCCAAAGGGTATTTGTTTCTTGGTGCATCGGAATCAATGGCGGGCTTGAGTGATGAGTTTGATATGATCCGTTGTAACCCTGGAATTATATACCAGAAAAAATAATAACTTAAGGCGGTTTTTACCGCCTTTTTTATTTTGGCCTAAGAATTGCTTTAACTCCATATAGTCAAATTTTTGGAGTTACGTTATGGCGATTAGTTTTGATAAAGCCTTAGGTGTTCACCCCCAGACAATAGCCATCCGCTCTCAGCGAGCAGAAATATTAGCAAGTAACATTGCTAATGCGGATACCCCTGGTTACAAAGCAAAAGATATTGATTTTGCACGAGCATTTAAAGCGGCAAAATCTAACCAGCAAAGTGGCAATACAATGCTGCGCACCAATGACAAACATCTCTCCGGTGGTACTAAATTAAACAGCGGTGTAGAGCTATTTCGTAATCCAAATCAAACAGATACGGGCGATGGTAATTCAGTTGATATACAAGTGGAACGAAACTTGTATGTACAGAATGCATTAGAGTATCAAGCAAGTTTGCAATTTCTCACAGGTAAATTTAAAGGGTTGAAAAAAGCCCTAGGCGGTCAAGGAGCTTAATTATGAGTTTATATAATGTATTTGACATAGCGGGTTCAGGAATGAGTGCGCAAAACATACGCCTAAATACCACTGCGAGTAATATTTCTAACGCAAATAGCATTAGTTCAAGCCAAAATGAGGTGTATCGAGCAAGGCACCCTGTATTTGCAGCTGAACTTACTAAAGCAAATGAATTACAAAATGCAAACTCAGCAGGCGCATCAGTGGGAGTTAAGGTATTGGGGATCGTTGAAAGTGATAAACCACTTCAGGTTGAATATAGTCCCAATCATCCAAGTGCCGACAAAGATGGGTATATCTATAAACCAAATGTGAATGTAGTTGAGGAGATGACAAATATGATTTCCGCTTCACGTTCGTATCAAACAAATGTTCAGGTGGCAGATGCAGCAAAACAAATGCTGAGTAAAACTCTGCTACTTGGTCAGCGTTAACGGGGGCACTAGCCAATGAATAGCGAAGTAAGTCAAACGTCCAGTCATATTGATTCGTTACGGTGGCCAGATAAACAAAAGCCAGTAGAAAAAGATGATACGTTAAAGCAAGAGGATTTCTTTGCCTTGCTTACCCAGCAGTTATCTTATCAAGATCCGAGCAAACCTGCTGATAATGACCAAATGATCGCACAAATGACGAGCTTTACAATGGCGGAAGGTATTTCAAATTTGAATACAAAATTTGAGTCTTTGTCTGCATCAATGACATCCAATTCTGCGTTACAAGCATCAACCCTAGTTGGTAAGAAAGCGTTACTTGAATCGGATACTTTGGAGTTAAGTGCTAGCGGTTCAGCGCGAGGCTCTATTATTTCTGCTAAGCCGACAGAGAAATTGGTCGTAAATATCTATGATGAGTCAAACCAATTAGTTCGCTCAATTGATATGGGGGAACAAAAAGCAGGTGCAATTCGGTTCGAGTGGGATGGCAAGAATGGGGATGGTGAACCTATGCCCGAAGGGGATTATGAGATAAAGGCAGAAGCAAATATTAACGGCGAATTTACTAGCCTGCCGACAGCAACCTTTAAAAATATCGATAGTGTCAATGTTAATGGCGCTAACGGAATAATCATCAACACAAAAGCGGGCGCGGTAAGACTTACTGACGTCGCTGAAATCGCTTAATTCAAAGTTTATAGAATAGGCCTTACGTACAAGAGGTAAGAGTATGAGTTTTAATATTGCATTAACAGGTTTAGCGGCTGCTCAAAAAGATCTGGACACCACCGCAAATAACATTGCAAACGTAAATACCACGGGTTTTAAAGAATCTCGGGCTGAATTTGCTGATGTTTATGCATCATCAGTATTTAGTTCAGGAAAAACTAAAAATGGTGATGGTGCACAAACGACTATGGTTGCTCAGCAATTTCACCAAGGTTCATTGCAATTTACAGCCAATTCGTTAGATTTGGCAATCACAGGTGAAGGTTATTTTGCTACGAGCTCTGAATTAGGCTCGCAGGATTATAGTTATACGCGAGCTGGTGCATTTAAGTTAAATAAGGATAATTTTATCTCAGATGCGCAAGGTAATTTCTTACAAGGGTTTCCTGTAGACCCAAGTACAGGTGCAACTACGTCAGTGAGTTTAAGTACTGCATCGGCAATGCAAATCCCAGATGCATCAGGAGCTCCGAGAGCGACAACTAATGTATATTCTTCGTTTAACCTTGATTCAAGAGCGTCGCAACCGACAATTGCTTTTGATCCAGCAGTTGGTGCATCGTTCAATAGTTCAACGTCTACCACGGTGTATGACTCGTTAGGCGAACCTCACACGGTACAACTTTATTTCAGAAAAACAGCCACAGCCAATAATTGGGAGGTATTTGGTACCATAGATAATAAGCCTTTCACGTCTGATGGTACAGCAGGGGCGGGTGGTCCACACCCTATTGCTGGGTTTACATTTGATGCAACAGGTTTACCGAGCTCGACGATCCCATACTCTGCGGCAGGGGTTGCTGGTGCAGCCGTACCGGTAGTTGCTGGTGGGACCTTTGGTGCACTGCCTTTACCAAGTGGTGCAGGTACAGGCCTTTCAACGTTGTTAACTAATGGTGCTACGTTTCCAGCTCCACTGAGCATGAATTGGCGTGATGAAGCGAATACCACTAATAAATTACCAACTCAATATGCGAGCCGCTTTGAAGTGAAAGCACTAGAGCAAGATGGTGCAACAGTAGGGCGTTTAGCTGGAGTAGATATTGGTGCAGATGGTAAAATTGTAGCCTCATATAGTAACGGTGATTCAACATTTTTAGGGCAAGTGGCTATGGTCCGCTTTTCTAACTCCCAAGGACTTCAACAAGTGGGAGGCACTTCCTGGAAAAAGAGCTTAACCTCAGGAGAGCCAATTGCGGGAGAGCCAAACTCCGGAACGCTCGGGTCAATCAATTCTTCGGCGTTGGAACAATCAAATGTAAACTTGACGAATGAGCTTGTTGATTTGATAAGTGCACAGAGAAACTTTCAGGCGAACTCCCGAGCGTTAGAAGTGAATTCAACATTACAACAAGCAATATTACAGATTCGATAACGAACTAATTCTAAAGGCCGCATATGCGGCCTTTTTATGTTTCCCTCCTTGGTCCGCCATTAACTCTATTTACCTTACTTATCTACACTCTACCGTCAAAATTTAATTGGCATTATAATTGCAGTGTTCTTTATATGATGAATTTTTAGGTCAATGCAATGGATAAAATGCTCTATATCGCTATGTCTGGTGCGAAACAAAACCTGCGTGGTGTGGCTATTAAAGCAAATAATTTAGCCAATGCAAATACGACCGGGTTTAAGTCAGATTTTGCTCAAGCACGTTCCATGCAGGCATTTGGTGAAGGGTTACCGACTCGGGTGTTTGCTATGCAAGAGCGGCCTGGTACGAATATGACCAGCGGCGCGATTGTTGAAACCGGGCGAGATCTAGATATCGCGGTGTCTGATAAGTCTTGGATAAGTGTCATGGATAAAAGTGGCAAAGAAGCTTATACCAAAGTTGGGACGCTGAATATTACTGCTGATGGAGCGCTGGTAACTAGTCATGGGCGTCAAGTTGTTGGTGAAAGTGGTCCTATTATTTTACCTATTCCGGTAGAGAAGGTGACATTCAGCGATGACGGGTCGATTCAAGTGCGCCCTCAGGGGGCACCTGCAAACTTTTTGGAAGTGGTAGATCGTTTAAAGATCATTGAAGCAGATAATACCAAATTAGAAAAAGGAAATGATGGTTTATTCAGGCCAAAAGAAGGCTCGCTAGATGATGGTTTATGTGGTTTTTGTGATGTATCACCCACAGCAAAAGTAATGAGCGGTGCCTTAGAAATGTCTAATGTAAATCCTGTGCATGAGATGGTCGATATGATTAATCATCAGCGGCAGTTTGAAATGCAAATGAAACTAATGAAAACAGCAGAAGAAATTGACGAACGTCATGTATCACTGCTGCGTATAGTCTAACGAAGTGAGGTATATGTTATGAATCCAGCGTTATGGATCAGTAAAACCGGCCTAGATGCCCAGCAAACTGATATATCGGTAATTTCGAATAACCTCGCGAATGCTAGTACTGTAGGTTACAAGAAGAGCAGAGCAATTTTTGAAGATTTACTTTATCAAAATATTAATCAGCCGGGTGGTCGTTCGTCACAAGATACAGAGTTACCCTCAGGACTAATGCTCGGTGCGGGGGCTAAGGTTGTTGCAAACCAAAAGAATTTCTCCCAAGGTAATATGCTTAGTACTGAAAACTCCTTAGATTGGATGATCCAAGGTCCTGGTTTTTTTGAAATTCAAATGCCAGATGGCACCATTGGGTATAGCCGTAATGGCCAATTTACGACCGATGAGAATGGTAGAGTGGTTACTTCAGGTGCAGGTTTCCCTGTGCAACCAGAAATGAATGTGCCAGATGATGCTAAGTCGATCACAATCTCACAAGACGGCGAAGTATCAGTGAGAGTCGCAGGGCAAGCACAAAATACGGTTATTGGGCAATTAGTTATAAGTGACTTTATTAACCCATCTGGTTTAGAGCCAATGGGTCAGAATTTATATACGGAAACAGCGGTGAGTGGAGCACCAGTGCAAGGGAATCCAGGTGCGGATGGGTTAGGTTCTATAGTGCAAGGAGCACTGGAGACATCTAATGTCAATGTGACTGAAGAGTTGGTCAACTTAATTGAAACCCAGCGAGTCTATGAAATGAACTCAAAAGTGATTTCTTCAGTGGATGAGATGCTGAGTTATATCAATCAACAGTTATAAATTTTAGGAGGTTGTATGCGTGCTTTATGTATGATTGTGGCGGCATTGATTTTGCTTTCTGGTTGCGTGTCGACACAAAATAGTGAGGTTGTGCGTGATGACCCTTATTATGCACCTATGTATCCAGAACAAGATTTAGAGCAAGTCGTTGCGACTGGGTCATTATTTAATCCAAATCGTTCGAATGATTTATATGCAGATAAGAAAGCGCTACGCACAGGCGATATCATTACTGTTGTACTAAGAGAGTCAACACAAGCATCTAAAGCAGCGAACAGTGAAACCGATAAAGAAACGGATTTAAAACTAGATCCGGTATTAGGCTTTAATGGTACGCCGGTAAATATTGGCGGAGATAATATTCAATTTGGTTTAGGGTCCGAGTCATCCTTTAAAGGTGACAGTAAAGCAAATCAATCAAACAGTTTGTTTGGTAACATTTCTGTCAATGTGACGCGGGTGTTACCCAATGGTAATTTGGTGATTCGAGGAGAAAAGTGGCTGACTTTAAATACAGGGGAGGAGTTTATCCGCCTCGAAGGTCTCGTTCGAGCAGCAGATGTTGCTGCGGACAATACGGTTGAGTCAAATCGCATTGCGAATGCCCGTATTCAGTATTCAGGGAAGGGGCAAGGCCAAGAAGCACAAAGTTCAGGCTGGTTAACTCAATTCTTTATGAGTACGTTGCTACCATTTTAGGGCACAAATATTATGAAACTATGTCATCTATTCTTATCTGTATTACTGATAACGCTAGTACCAATAGCGAAGGCTGAACGGGTCAAGGATATAAGTATGGTGCAAGGCGTTCGCTCTAACCAATTAGTCGGCTATGGCTTGGTTGTGGGTTTGCCTGGTACGGGTGAATCAAGTCGTTTTACAGAACAAAGCTTTAAAGCAATGTTAAGTGGTTTCGGCATTACTTTGCCGTCTTCTTTGAAACCAAAAATAAAGAACGTAGCGGCTGTTGCGGTTCATGCTGATTTGCCCCCTTTTACTAAGCCGGGTCAAACGATTGATGTAACGGTGTCTTCAATTGGCAGTGCGGGCAGTTTACGGGGAGGTACGCTATTACAAACCTTTTTAAAAGGGGTGGATGGCAATGTATATGCTATTGCTCAGGGAAGTATGATTGTTGGTGGTCTTGGTGCCGAAGGCTTAGATGGCAGCAGGGTGGTCATTAATACGCCCACCGTTGGTCGAGTGCCAAATGGAGGAACTGTTGAACGTGAAGTTAAAAGCCCATTTACACAAGGTGATTTTATCACTTTTAATTTGAATAGCCCTGATTTTACAACTGCTAAGCGTCTGGCTGATACAATCAATAATTTGGTGGGTCCTAATAGTGCTAAACCGATGGATGCGGCATCTGTACGTGTAATCGCACCAAGAGACCCGTCACAGCGAGTTTCTTATTTATCGACTCTAGAAAATCTGGAGTTTAAACCAGCAGATACAAGTGCAAAAATTATCGTAAATTCTCGCACAGGTACCATAGTGATAGGTAAAAATGTCAAATTACAGCCAGCAGCAATTACACATGGTGGTTTGACAGTGACAATTGCTGAACAACAAAATGTCAATCAGCCTCAGCCTTTGGCGGAAGGGGAAACCGTTGTCACTAGGCAAAGTATTATTGACGTAGATACGGACGATTCTCGTGCTTTTGTGTTTGACCCAGGCATTAGTCTAGATGATTTAGTGCGAGCTATTAATGAAGTAGGCGCAGCTCCTGGCGATTTAATGGCTATTCTAGAAGCACTAAAGGAAGCTGGTGCAATAAATGGTCAATTAGTTGTCATTTAAAAAATCACTATTAATTAATATATTAGCCCTAATTAGTTAGGGCTTTTTATTGGCTTGAATCTTGCTTGTTAAGTATTATGAATAGTTAAGTGTCATTAAGCCGATGAATACAAATCCGTTAGAAAAGCAGAATTTCTTTGATTTGAGCGATTTAAATAGCTTGAGAAAAGATGCACTGAAAAGCGGTGGCGATCCAAACGCCTCTGATGAAGCGCTAAAAAAAGCGGCACAACAATTTGAATCAATTTTCACCCAAATGTTGATGAAAAGTATGCGCAAAGCGAATGAGGCGATGGAAGATAAAAATAGCCCTTTTAACTCTAGCGGCGTTAAATTTTTTGAAGAAATGCATGATCAGCAATTATCAATGGATTTGTCCAGTAAAGGCAGTTTGGGGCTGGCAGACTTAATTGTTCAGCAGTTATCACCCAATGCACAGGGTTATACGCCGGCGTCAGTATTACGTACAGGTGCTGATTTTGATAGTGACAGACGTGCTACAGGGGAGTTACTCGATAAGCAACCTTCGCATGTGAACGCGACCTCATCTACTACAAGCGAAAGTGCATCATTTAACGATCCAGAGTCTTTCGTATCAACTATGTGGGAACACGCAAAAACAGCAGCTAAGAAAATAGGGCTTAATCCAGCTGTAATGGTTGCTCAAGCCGCATTAGAGACTGGGTGGGGGAAACATATCATTGCTAAAGCAGATGGTTCGAGTAGTAACAATTTATTTAATATAAAGTCAGACAAAGCGTGGCAAGGTCAAAGTGCCAAAAAACTGACTTTAGAGTTTGAAGATGGTTTGCCAGTGAAAAAACAAGCGAGTTTTCGTGCCTACGACACAATAAAAGACAGCATGAATGATTACGTGGATTTCTTACAAGGAAACCCTCGTTATCAAGACGCATTAAAAAAAGTAGCGCAACCCGAGCAATATTTATCAGCCTTACAAGATGCAGGTTACGCCACTGACCCACAATATGCAGCCAAAATAAAGAATGTACTACAACGTAGCGACTTAAAAGAAATGCTTACATCGTTGGTTCGAAAGGGAGTGAATTAAGATGTCGTTCAATCTAATGAATATTGGAACCAGTGGAATTAGAGCCAGCACTGAGCTGTTACAGACCACGAGTAAGAATATTTCCAACCTGAATACCAAAGGGTATATCCGTGAGCGTACTGAGCATTCGACTATGGTTGGCAATCAAGTCGGTCGTGGTGAAACGGTTCGTTTAATTAATGAGTTTGCGCAGAAACAGTTGAATCGTGATATTTCTAATAAAACGTATTATGAACAATTTGTCACCGAGGCCTCTCGTGTCGATACATTGTTTGCCGAAGACTCAAATAGCTTAAATAAGAGTATTAATTCTCTGTTTAATAATTTACAAGAAGCAATGAATCAACCATCTTCAAGAGTAACCCGTGGTTTATTTTTAACCGATGCAGAGAACTTGACGGAGCAAATGGATAGGTTGTCTGGCATTGTATTTGATCAAGGTAATATTGTTAATCAACAGCTTGACCTGTTTGCAAATGAAGCGAACAACCTAATACAGAAGGTCAGCGATTTAAATGCACAAGTTGCATCGTTAAATACCCCAACAGGTACGAAAGCGTCGAGTTCAGTATTAAATGAGCGGGACCAAGCAATCAGTGATTTAGCGGAGCTGGTGGATATTGAAACATTAGATGGTCCTAATGGTGAAAAGCTCGTGTTTTTAGGTTCCGGCCAAGCGTTAGTGATGGAAAACGGTACATTTAATGCGTTTTCACTTGCAGGGGATCCTGACCCGAATGTACGAGATTTAAAATTGGACGTTAAAGATGGCCAAGCTGTAGCGCTTGAGGTCAATTCGAGTACATTAAAGGGAAAAATTGGTGGTTTGCTGGCATTTAGAGATGAAATATTACAGCCAGCGCAAAACCAGTTGGGTCAAATAGGGATTGCATTGGCTGACGCATTTAATGAGCAAAACAAAAAAGGCATGGATTTAGATGGCAATTTAGGCGGTGAGCTATTTAAAATTCCAACGACTACGGCGTTTCCGTACAAAGGTAATAATGCAGGTACTACATCTGTTGTTACGGCGACATTAGAAGCGGGAAAAGGTAAAGATATTCCAGCAACTGACTTTATAGTTAATTATCTAACGGCAACAACAGTAGAAGTGGCTGCCGTTGATAGCAAAGGAAATATAATCGGTACTGCGTCAACTGGAAGCATTACACCCCCAGGAAATATCGTGTTTACGGGTCCAGCAACCCCGCCTGATACATTCGGATTGGAAATATCTGTTTCAGCGGGCACAACGAACCCAAATGACCGTTTTTTAATAAAGCTCAATGCCCATGCCGCTGCGAATATTGAACTGGCCACAGATAGACCGGAAAAGCTGGCTTTAGCTGCGCCAATTAGAACAAAAACAGATGCGGGTAATACGGGAGATGGAAACATAACGGTTGGAACTGTTTCAAATACTGGTACTGGTAGTAATTTCACGGCTGGGCCACCCCCGAGTTTGACAAATGGGACAATTACGTTGCAAAAAACAGCGGTGGCCAATCAATACACGGTTACCGATGGCAGTGGTACCGTTACATTTTTAGCGCCTCCTCCCGCAGAAAATATCTTATCGACAGCTGGTGCGCCATTTAATGGCTATGGGTTTGATTTTAATATTGAAGGAAACGTGAAAGAAGGAGACTCCTTTCAAGTGGAATTTAATACGGGGGGCTTTGATGATAACCGCAATGGGTTAGCATTAAGTCAATTGCAATCCAGTGAATTAGTACGTGAAAATGTCATAACGACGACAACAGCCGATAATTTGCAAACATTCAATGAAGCATATGCAGGATTAGTCACCGATGTTGGGGTAGTTGCTAATCAAGCAAAAACAAATGGTGCGGCGTTTGAAGCATTAGCAGCACAGTCTGAAGCTTGGTTCGAGTCAATGTCTGGCGTTAATTTAGATGAAGAAGCCGCAAATTTATTGCGTTTCCAGCAATCTTATTCAGCGTCTGCACAGATCATCTCTACCGCTAGAACTATTTTTGATACATTATTAAGTGCAACGAGGTAATTATGCGTTTATCAAATAACTTAATGCACAAAACAAATTTAAACTCTATTTTAAATAACCAGCAAGAGGTAAACAAAGCGCAGCAACAGGTTAATACACAAAAGAGGGTATTAACAGCCTCAGATGATCCATCTGCGACAGCCCGCGCTTTACTGTATACAGATAGAATTCAAACCAATGAGCAATACACTAAAAGCTTAACGATGTTGAATAGCCGACTTAAAACACAGGAAAGTGTTTTAGATAATATTAAAGAGTCGGTAACCCGAGCGCATGTACTCACTATCCAAGCGGGTAGTGGCGCCTTATCAAGTGAAGACCGAGCTGGAATATCCGAAGAGATCTCTTCAATTAAGGAAACTGTCCTCGATTTGATGAATGCGAAAACAGAAGATGGGCGATATATATTTTCCGGGTATCAAGATAATACTCAAACCTACTCCTTTAATAGCACAACGAGTCAATATGAGTACAACGGCGACCAAGGGCAGCATAAAATAAAGGTCGCTGAAGGTGTAGAGATTAAATCAAGTGACAATGGTTTTGACACATTTGAAAATGTACCTAAACGTTTAGACATTGACCGGACTACTATTGCACCGGGTACGGCGAGTGTCTATGTGAAAGAGCAGGGACAATTTGATTCTTTCCATAAAGCACAATATAACGCCAGCCCTGCAGCACCCGCGAATGCGAATACCATTACGGTTAATTTTACATCGCCAACAACCTATGATGTATTACAGGGTGGAGTCGCACTTAAGTCGGGTACGTATGCTGATGGAACTGCCAATATTGATGGTATGGAGGTTAAACCTAATGGTGCTGCAAGTATCACATTTAACTTAGAGCAACCAAAAAAGGAAAATGTACTTAACACGCTAAATAAGTTAGAGGCAGCACTTAACGATTCCTCGCTTAGCCAAAATGATTATGAGCAAGTATTAGCTGATTCGCTCGTAGGTTTAACTAATGCTAAAAACCTAGTGTCACAAACTCAGTCTGGTTTAGGTGGACGATTGAATACTGCGCAGAGGATTGTCGATGCCAATGCTGACCTCGATATAAATAACAAAGCAGCAAAAGCAACGCTTGTAGAACTTGATATGGCAGAAGCGATAACTGAGCTGACTAAACATGAAACGGCATTGCAAGCTTCACAAGCTACTTTTGGCCGCCTGACAAATTTATCATTGTTAGAATATATTCGATAAATCTAATCATCTAGTTAGGCTAGCCCTGCAACTAGCCTAAGCTGGTATTTCTGCAATTAACACGATAATGTATTGATTAATATAAAAAATATTAAGCACGAAGAATATTTAAATATAAAGAGGGTACTTTTAGCTCTTTCCCGATTAGTCTTTTTTCTATTGATAAATCATTGTGTTATATTTTTTTTAAAAAAAACTCTAAAGGATTTTTTAACCCTTCCGATAACTTAAGTAACCAAGCTGGAGAGATAAAAAACATCGAAGGCTTAAAGTTATAAGTTTGAGAGTAAACACAAAGTTTACATCGGGAGAAATATCATGGCACTTTATGTAAATACTAACGTAAGTTCATTGAACGCACAAAGACAGTTAAACAATTCAGGTAACTCGCTTGATGTATCATTTAAGCGTTTATCTTCAGGCTTTCGTATCAACAGCGCAGCTGATGATGCAGCAGGTCTTCAAATCTCAGACCGTTTGAGTTCTCAAATCAACGGTTTAAACCAAGGTAACCGAAATGCAAATGACGGTATCTCATTAGCTCAAACAGCTGAAGGCGCGATGGATGAAGTTACATCTATGTTCCAGCGTGTACGTACGCTTTCACAACAAGCAGCAAATGGGTCAAACACTGATGAAGATAGACTGGCGATTCAAGAAGAAATTCGCTCATTGTCTTCTGAAGTAAATCGGGTTGCAGCTGATACAACGTTTGGTGGTCAAAACCTATTAGACGGCACATATTCTGCAAATTTCCAAGTTGGTGCTGATGCAATACAAACGATTGGTTTTAGTATGCAGAGTGTCGGTGGAACAGCGAATAGTTTAGCGGCAAACAACGGTTTTACTATGTCAGGTATTGCTGGTGTTGCAAGTGGTGTAACAGGGGCATCATTAAGTGCTACGACGGGCACAATTAGTACGACAGTTGGCGCTTCAGCAGATAACACGGCATTCTCTGATGTATTTACGGCAGATGGAATTTCAGTATCATCTCAAGCAAATGCACAAGCGGTAATGGCGGGAATGGATGCGCTTATCGCAGTGGTTGATAAGAAACGTGCAGAGTTAGGTGCGGTACAAAACCGTTTTCAATCTACAATTAGAAACCAAGCTAATATCTCAGAGAACTTGTCAGCTGCGAAATCACGTATTAAAGATACGGACTTTGCACAAGAAACTGCAAGCTTAACTAAAATGCAGATCTTACAACAGGCAAGCCAAACGATTTTGAGTCAGGCAAACCAACGTCCACAAGCAGCTTTAAGTTTACTAGGATAATTTCGAACGATAATTTGGAAGTTGGTGTCCGTGTTTGATGGGGTATTAACACGGACACCGAATTGGATAACAAAGCGGAGGAGCTTAAAATCCAATAGCGTTCATCAATTCAATGAACAAGTATTTATAAGCATAAGCTATGCCAATGTTTATGCTAATTTATTGACACTCACTCTCAAACTTTAAAAAAGGGGCCTTAGGCCCCTTTTTTTATTTAAAATCACGTCGTTTTTGTATCTAAACTTAGAGCTAGTTTATTAATTTATTGAAAGTGGCAGCTTATTGCCATAGCTCATCAATATAAATACCCTTAAATTTACTTTCTTATATAGATGGAGATGTTCTTATTAGTAGATGTAGGGCATTTCACTTGATGGTATTGTAACTTCCCCTAAATATGCATACTGGTAGAGGTTATAATGAACAATGAAATCGCGTATTTACGTTTTATTGGAGAACTTTCGCGTTATCTTTGAACTTTTTACCAGTAAAATTGATAGAGGTAGATTTACCGGTGCAAAACTGAAGTTGTGGCAAATAGAGTTTTTAGCGTTTTTTTGAGTCTATAAGAGAATTAAGTACCTAAGCCGAAATCAAAAGGATTTTACAGCACAAGGATCGTTCGACCTTCCTCATCTATATAATGCACCTTTAAATAATAGGTGTGTTTAGCTGTGATGCAGATTACCCCTTACAGATGTTTTTCTATTCTCATATTCAATACTTGGCCTGTCTTTTGCTTTATTACTATTGAATGGTACTAAAACCATGCAAATGGCAGTTTTTTGCCCCATCGGCAAAATAGGTTTGACGATAAAAATTGCCACTTTGTATATAGACAATTGAAGCTGATAAATGTTCAGCTTTGACTTGAAATAGAGAGAATGAGTTATGGCTTTATTTGTAAATACTAACGTCAGTGCATTGAATGCTCAGCGTCAATTAACCAATTCAGGTAATGAATTAGATACATCATTTAAACGTTTGTCGTCTGGCCTTCGAATTAATAGTGCAGCCGATGATGCTGCGGGTCTTCAAATTTCAGACCGTCTTCAATCGCAAATATTGGGATTAGGGCAAGGTAATCGAAATGCCAATGATGGTATATCTTTAGCGCAAACCGCTGAAGGTGCTATGGAAGAAACAACGCAAATGTTTCAGCGTATTCGTACTTTGTCTCAACAGGCGGCAAATGGTTCAAATACAGATGAAGATAGATTGGCAATTCAAGAGGAAATTCGTCAATTAGCATCTGAAGTGAATCGGGTTGCAAGTGATACAACGTTTGGTGGACAAAATTTACTTGATGGTTCGTATGCAGCGAATTTCCAAGTCGGTGCAGATGCAGTACAGACTATTGGGTTTAGTATGCAGAGTGTAGGTGGAACCGCAAATAGTTTAGCAGCTAATGGTGGTTTTACTCTTTCAGGAGTTGCAGGTGTAGCCAGTGGTGTATCAGGTGCATCATTAAGTGCGACAACCGGAACAATTAGTACAAGTGTTGGTACTTCAGCTGATAACACTGCATTTTCAGATGTATTTACCGTGGATGGTATTAGTGTATCGAGCCAAGCAAATGCTCAGGCCGTATTTGCTGGTATGGATGCATTAATTGCAGTTGTCGATAAAAAGCGAGCCGAGCTCGGTGCGGTACAAAACCGATTCCAATCTACGATTCGAAATCAGGCAAATATTTCAGAAAACTTATCATCTGCAAAATCACGTATCAAAGATGCTGACTTTGCTTTAGAAACAGCAAAGCTGACAAAAAACCAAATATTACAACAAGCTAGTCAGACAATATTAGGTCAAGCGAATCAGCGGCCTCAAGCAGCATTAAGCCTATTACAAGGATAATAAATAAAATTTAATTTATTTTACAAATATAGCTAAAGCTTTCGCTTCAATCGCCGATAGCGGAATTAGAGAACTATCAATCTAGGACTCTAATTCGGTAAATAGCAGGGTAGGGGTATCCCGTTATTTACCTTATCTAAGATGAAGCGGAGGCTATTATGGCTTTATATGTAAACACTAATGTGAGTTCTTTGAACGCACAAAGACAGTTGAATAATTCAGCAAACTCGCTGGATACCTCGTTCAAACGCCTGTCATCAGGTATGCGCATTAACAGCGCCAGAGATGATGCAGCAGGTATGCAGGTTTCAAACAGGTTGACTGGTCAGATAAATGGCTTAAATCAAGGTATACGAAATGCCAATGATGGTATTTCATTAGCACAAACGGCTGAAGGTGCGCTGGACGAAACAACACAAATGTTTCAACGAGTTAGGACTTTGGCGCAACAAGCTGCGAATGGGTCGAATACGGATGAAGATAGACTTGCGATTCAAGAAGAGATTCGTTCTTTATCAGCAGAAGTTAACCGAGTTGCAGAAGATACAACTTTTGGCGGCCAGAACTTATTAGATGGTACCTATGATGCAAACTTTCAGGTAGGTGCTGATGCTGTTCAAACCATCGGCTTTAGTATGAAAAGTATAGGTGGTACAGCCAATTCAATTACTGCAGATGGTGGTTTTACATTATCAGGCATTGCAGGTGTCGCCAGTGGTGTAACAGGTGCCTCGTTAAGTGCTACAACGGGTACGATTAGTACCACAGTTGGCGCTTCAGCAGATAATACTGCGTTTTCAAGTGTATTTACCGCGGATGGTATTTCAGTATCTTCACAAGCCAATGCACAGGCAGTATTTGCAGGTATGGATGCATTAATCGCAGTAGTTGATAAAAAGCGAGCAGAGCTTGGTGCGGTACAAAACCGATTCCAATCGACGATTCGAAACCAATCAAACGTATCAGAAAACCTTACTGCAGCACGTTCTCGGATCAGAGATACAGACTTTGCACAAGAAACGGCAAGCTTAACTAAAATGCAAATTTTACAGCAAGCGAGTAGTTCTATTTTGAGCCAAGCAAATCAGCGTCCACAAGTCGCGTTGTCATTATTGGGTTAAGAAAGAAGTAGCATACGGCAAACTTGGATGTAATACATTCTAGTTTGCCGTATGCTATAATTAGTTTAAGTATTAGGAGATCTGTTATGAGCAACATTGACCCTTCAAATGGCATTGCCAATATTTTGACATCGACGTTGAAACAAGATGTTGGTGAAAACGACTCAAGCTTTACGCGAGCACTAGAAAAAACAAAAAATACGACAGAAGATCGTCAGGGGGAGCTGAAAACTGACACCCCTCAAGAGCGGCAAACGTTAATCGATACAGTTCAAAAGAATTTAGACAAAGTGAATGAGTTTTTACCAGTCACCTCTACAAATTTGTCATTCGAATTCGGAGAGAACGGGGATCCACCTTTTATTAGAGTAATTGACAAAGATAACGATGAGGTGATCCGTGAAATCCCGTCAGAAGAATTTCGAGAAGTGGCTAAGGCTTTAGATGAGTTTGCCGATAAGTTAGTAAGCAAAGGCGTTTTACTGAATGAAACAGTATAAACGTTGTTAATTTTTAGGAGGTAACGTATGCCACTTATTACTTCAGCAGGTGTAGGGTCTGGATTAGACTTAGAAAGTATTATAAGAGCGTCTGTGGATGCGGAAAGTACGCCAAAGCTAGCTGCGTTTGGAAGAAAGCAAGAGTCATTAAAAGTAGAGCTTTCCGCTATTGGTGAAGTAAAGTCGGCTGCCTCAAAATTAAATGATACGATTGAAAAGCTTGCAGACCCAGAAAACTTTGGTAAACGTAAGGCTACTGTTGCACAGCCAACCTCGGGAGATTTGATTAGCGTTACACCAACAAAAGATATTTCTGTTGGTAATTTTGATATTGCGGTTAATCAATTAGCGCAGGGCAGCAGAGCAGTAACAGCTGATAATGCATTTTCATCTGTCGATGATGTTGTTACAGCTTCAGGAGGGACTCTGACCTTCAAAGCTGGCGCGGATAAAACATTTGATCTTACCTTAAACGCAGGTGCAACCCTTGCAGAGCTGCGAGATGCGATAAATGCATCCGAGCAAAATTTTGGTGTGACCGCAAATATTGTAAACACAGGTGACCCGAGTATTGGATCTAAGCTTGTACTTACTTCTAATGTGAGTGGGGATGGCAATAATTTGGTTATCACCAGTGATGGATCTGAACTTGATGCAATTGAAACTTATGATGCATCAACGAATGCGTCTGGTGGAATGACTATAGGTGCAGATGACCAAGCTCAGAATGCGAAAATTACTATCGATGGCTTAGCTGTAACAAGCGATACTAATACCTTCAAAAACGCTGTACAAGATATGACGATTAAAGCGTTGAAAACGAGTGAAAAAGATACTGAGGGTAATGATGAAACTGCGCGTTTGAATATTGACTATGATAAAGAGTCAATTTCCACTTTGGTTGACGAATTAATTGCCAATTATAATAACTTAGTAGGAAATATTGGGTTTCAAACAAGAATTGGTAAACCGCTTAATGGGGACTCAGCAATGAGGGGGTTAAGCGATCAACTCGTTAATACTTTAAGTAAAGCGTTAACAGATGCTGGACCATTTGAGTCAATTTTTGATATAGGGTTAACAATCGATAAAGAGGGATATTTACAAAAATCGTCGTTAGTTCGGAGCCTCAATGACGCGATGGATGAAAATTTTGATAATATTGGCAAGGCTTTTGCAGGAGATAATGGTGTTGCAAAGGGGCTGGAAACATTACTCGGCAACTATGTAGATTCTAGTGGTTTAATGAAGCAGCGTGAAACGACGCTTAACGGCCAGCTTAAAGATTTGGAAGGTGATATCGTTAGTCATAATGAAAGAATGGTATCTTTTGAAGCTGGCTTACGACAGCAGTATGCGGGTTTGGACGTATTGTTGGCTAATATGAAGCAAACGCAAACATACTTAGGTGCGCAGCTTGCGAATTTACCGGGCTTTGTTAAAGCAAAATAAACTTAGGGTGCATATATGTACAATGCAAGAGTAAAAAATTATCAAAAAGAAGCACTTAAAACACAAGTAGCAGGTGCTGATCGTTATGAAATCATTCAAATGTTAATGTCGGGAGCTATCGAGAAGATGGTCTTTGCGAAAGTTGCAATTGAAAAACGCAACCTTGAGGCGAAAGCAGAGCATATTTCAAAAGCGTCAGCTATTTTGGAAGCGCTTAGAGGGTGTTTAGATTTTGAAGTTGGTGGAGAGGTCACTGATAACCTATATGCGTTATATTCATATATGATCGATAGGTTACTTGACGCGAGCATGCAGAATGAAGCGTCTATTATTGATGAAGTTTCGCTCTTACTTAAAGAAATTAAATCAGCGTGGGATGCTATTCCATTTGATGTAAGGCAAAAAACTTTAAACGATAATGGTTCGGATGCAAGCGTTGGATAGTTATACGTCTATAAACTTGATGCTTAATAAAGCGGAAGCACTTGTTAAAGAAAATAAACTAGATAGCGCGCAACAGCAGTTGCTTGATTTAGACAAAGAATTAAAGATTTTTTGTACTACAGACTTAGTGCAAAACTCAGTACTTACATATGACTCAGCAGTAAAGTTAAACGAGAGATTTTCTAATTTTATTCTTCAATTAGAAACTGCTAAGAAAAAAACAGCCAAAGCTCTTTTAGGGCAAGTTAGTAACCGTAAAAAAATAAGTGCCTACAGAGATATTTAAGGTAGAAAAATGACAACGCCTTCCTTAGAGCAGCAAATTAGTAACCTCAGCTCAAAGCTATCAGAAACCTTAGAACATAAGCAAAGAGAAGATAAATTTGCTATCGAAGCAAATGAACGGTTTTCAAAAAATTTAGCTTGCTTTGAAAAATACTACCAAGAAATTGCCCAAGCAATAAAAGACTATCAAACAAGAGATGACTTTTGTATTCACGTGACATCTACCGGCCATGGTAATTTTTTTCCAAAAAATATAGATGCACCAATATATTCAGACGACCCGATTGCACAGACTCAAGAACAAATTGAAGTTCAAACAACTCATGCTGTATATAGCTTGACGGATTATACTGGGTATCCACAAGATGATATGGATACAAGGATACATAGCCGTTACATGACAGCCCTTACAAGACATATGTGTGATGTGCGGACTGAGAATAAGAGTTCTATAAAAGTATTACCTGATTCATTTCCTACGGCAATTATTTTTGGTATTGGCCTTGGTTATCATGTGCCCTTATTACTTAAGCGGACCCATTTTGATTATGTGTATTTAATAGAACCTGAATTTGAACAATTCTTCGCTAGTCTATTTTGTACGGATTGGTTTGAAATCATAGAGACTGTTGATGAACAAGGAGGGTGTCTGTTTTTTCATCTAGGAATTGATCATAAATCATTTATGGATGATATAGAGAAAATATCAGAAGATGTTGGTGCTTTTTCATTGGTCCGCAGTTTCTGTTATCAGCACACTCCAGGTCAAACTTTAAATACATTGATTCAAAAATGGTGCTCTGATTACTTTCGTTTCCAATTTGGGCATGGGTTTTATAACGATGCAGTTACGGGATTAGCACATAGCATTCATCATTTACGAAATAATGCGGCTATACTGAGTAAGTCGCCGACAGGGTTAGATTTTGACACACCAATATTTATTGTCGGTAATGGCCCTTCCCTCGATAGTGCCGAAGAGTTTTTGAAAAATAATCAACAAAACGCGGTTATTATTGCAATAGGAACTTCAATTGCATCTTTACATAACAAAGGTATCCAAACAGACTTTCACGTTCTGGTTGAGAGGCCGTATTCGAACTACAAAATATTTGGTGATATTCTCCCAAGTGAAGAATATCAAAAAGTAAATTTATTAGGCTTAAATACTTTATACCCGGATACAACTAAGCGATATAAATGGGCGGGAATAGCTGCTAAAGGTAGTGAATCAGGTACTTGTTTATTAAATCTTTTATCTCAAATTCATCTTTCTCAAGGATTACCTTTAATTCCATATTGTAATCCCGTTGTTGCGAATGCTGCCCTGTCGTTTATGTTATTTATGGGATTTCGGAATGTGTATTTATTCGGGATTGATAATGGTTCTCAACCATGTGGTACCCATCATAGTAAAGACAGCATTTATAGCCAGTCTGAGGAGGATGGTAGTGAGGGATATTTGAGCTTGAAATTTGATGGAAAAGCCCTTGAAGGTAATTTAGGAAGTTATGTTATATCTAATGACTTGTATATTGTTGCACATGCACAGCTTGAAAGATTAATTAGCCATTATAATGCAACAAGTTGTATGAACGTTGGGCATGGTGCAAAGATTCAAGGGGCAATAGCGACCCCGACAGACAATTTAATAGACTTAAAAAAGCCGTTAGATAAGGTCAGTGTGATTGAGAGTATAAAGCAAGGCTTTTTCGAAGAATTACCACTAGATGATGTGGAAGAGAAGTTTATAGCGGTTGATAAGTTACAAGATGTATGCGAACACGTTCTTGCAATTTCTAGGGAAGATGTCGATTCACGTAAAGTGGCATCGGAACAATTGCGAAGACAGGCTCGGTTTATTTATTCTTTACGAGATACGAGTCTTGCGCATCTGTTCCACATAATTAAGGGGGCGCTCTTATACTACCATTGCCCAATGATAACGCTTTTATATCAGTACGATGATGAGGCTTTTTGCTTGGAAAAATACAGTGAACTTAATCTGCTTTGGCAACAGTATGTTGAAGAGATAAGAGATGATTACGCTATGAATTATGATAGAACATGTGATTTAGGCAAGGAAATTTAATGTTGAAGTATCAAGAGTCTGAGTGCTTTTATAGTGCATTATTTGATGAGTTATTCCCTATAATGAGGTCGATTACGGGCCCTGGGTTAAGGCATAGTTATGATATATTCGCTAGGTATATGCCATTAGATACCTTATCAATAAAGACAGGAGAAACTATATTTGATTGGACTGTTCCACAAGAGTGGCATTGTTCTGAAGCTTACTTGATAGGCCCTGATGGTGATAAAATCGCTGATATGAGTCGATTAAATATTGAAGTTGTGAATTATTCTGAACCAGTAGATAAAGAGCTGGACTTGGTGCAACTACAAGAGCATTTGTATAGCTTACCTGAACAGCCAGATGCAATCCCCTATGTAACGAGTTATTATAAAAAACGCTGGGGCTTTTGTTTAGCGCATAGTGCTAGAGAAAACTTAAAGCCAGGAAAATATCGCGCTGTGATTAAAAGTAGTTTCGAAGATGGTAGCTTGGATATTGCGCAAACAATGTTATCAGGGGAGTCAAAAAAAGAAGTCCTTCTTAGCTCCTATTTATGTCATCCTTCAATGGCGAATAATGAACTGAGTGGCCCGCTTGTTTTATTAGGCTTATATCAAAGAATTAAAAATTGGCCGCGTAGACGTTACTCTTATCGCTTTATATTGAACCCAGAAACGATTGGTAGTTTAGGTGTTCTCCATTTTATTGGAGATGAGCTTCGAAATAATTTAGAAGCTGGGCTTGTTATTAATTGTATGGGGGGCTCGCAATCGGAGTTAACTTTTAAGCATAGCCGCAATGATACTGGTTTACTCGATGCACTTCTTTACCATTTGAACGACTATGGTCACCATCATCACAATATCCCTTTTAGCCCTTTAAGTGGCTCTGATGAACGTCAATATAACTCTCCTGGCTTTCAGTTGCCGGTGTGTTGTGTTAGCCGAAGCTTTCATGATGGCTATAGCGAATATCATACTTCTTTAGATAATAAAGCATATATGGGTATAAAACCATTATTAGATAGTATAGATAAGTTAGAAAAGCTATTTCTGGCATTTGAGCAGTCTGCGACATTCAATAATTTGAAGCCATTTGGCGAACCTAATTTAGGTAGCCGTGGTCTTTACCCGACACTTAGCTTTTTTAGTGAGGAGCGGGCAAGTCAGGCGGACGAATTAGATCGGATAAAAATGTTGTTGTGCTACAGTGATGGAGAGAATAACACTATTGATATTGCTAACAAGCACGGACAGTGTGTTTCTGAATATGCATCAGCGATCACCAAGTTAGAAAATAACGAATTACTAGGTATGGTTTGATAGTAGTACTAAGGTGTTGAGGTGATGTATGAATCAAGAAAGTGCAGTAGTTGTTGGTGGTGGAATTTGTGGGTTAGTTGCAGCACTATTACTTAAAAAAAACTATAAAGAAGTAACGATTATAGAGCAATCGACAGAAGTGGGGGGCTTATTTCGATCAGTTTCAGATAGTGAAGGTGTGCGTTACGATATGGGTTCGCATATACCTAACAGCACTGGCATTGATGATATAGATTCGCTTTTATTTCCTAAAAATGAAATAGAAAAAAATTGGAATGTGATACCTGAATTGAAATCAGGAAACTACTTCTTTGGCTCATGGGACCTTGAAAGTCCATTTCCTGACGGCAGAAAAATTGATCCAGCACATTATGCTACAGCATGTGGAGAACTGGTAGGCTTAGCTGATTTGTCTAGTAACCCACTTATTTATTACTATTGCTTAGAGACATTAGGACCTATATTTACGCATACAATCATTTTACCAATTTTACAAAAACTGTATGGCCAAAATGTTGACTATAAGTCGCTGACAATGGATGCGGGGCTATTCGGGTTTACCCGTATTTTGGCATTACCACGTGATGTAGCAGCAAAGTTAAAAGAATTACCCGCATTCGATGCCAAGCTTGGATATCAGAATAAAACAGACTTTCTATTGCGTATGCAAAGAGAACCACGCATATCACCTACATATTTTTATCCTAATGGTAATAAAAGTGTTGAGTGCTTGATTAGTATTCTAAAAGATCAGATTCACGAGCAAGGAATAGTGATTAGAACTTCGACAAGTGTTGATAAAATTAATGTTGAGGGTACCGAAGTTAAATCAATTGCTTTGAATGAAGTAGCTGAAGCAGTGAAGTGTGATCTACTATTTTGGAGTGCCCCACCATTTTTAGCTCTAAAAGCGATGGACATTCCAACACCAGCGTCGAAAGTAGTTCTAAGGACTGCTGTGATTTTTCACTTAAATTTTGATTTGGCACTTCTAGATACACAATCACATTACTTGTGGGTCTGGGAGCATTCGACATCGATATTTCGTTTAACTCTGTACCCTAATTTGCATGGTAGCGTCAAGTATAACAATCTTTCTGTTGAAATCTTATGTGCGCCAAATGAGGTTGACCAATTTATAGTCGAAGACATAGTCAAAGAGTTGCAAGATATGGGAATTGTTAGTGAACAAGCAGCTCTAATCAGTCATGTAAAGCAGATAGAGCACAATACATTTCCAGTACCGACAACGGCATTTTCACAGAACAGTAAGTATAATTACGATAAGCTTTGTGAAAGTGTCGACAATATTATAGTTTCAGGAAGATATGGTGGAAAATGTTGGCGTCAAGCTGATGTTTTAGTTGACGCCTATAACTCGATTAAGGCGATAGAGTAAGTTGGTAATATGGAGTAACATTTCCTCCAAAACTTAGCTTGAACCAGCCCCTTTGAGGGCTATTAATTCCTTCTAGATCAATATTCGCTATGCCTGATTTTGCCAAAGATATGAACGATTCTTGCAATACCATAGTACCCGTATGTTCATTTCTCATTTGAGGGTCGTTCGCACCATATAGATAATATGCCTGAGAACCGTATAGTAGAAATACAGCGTAACTGCCAACTTGCCCAGATGCACTCTCGGCTTGAAACATTAATATTAGATTGTTATCGCAAAGTGCTGTTATGAATTGGTAGAGCCTTTCTTGATCTTTCAAAGAGAATTCAATATTTTGGCGTTGCATTGTCAACGTATATAAATTACAAAAATTTTTGTAATTTTTCGATTTACTGACAATAACACCTTTTTTATGGCCATATCGAATTTCTTGTCTTCGAGAGACTGAGCTATTTTTATAAAGTAAAGACTCCTTATACTCTATATTTTCTTTGTTGAGTTCTTCAATTGATAATAGTGAAGTATATCTAACATCTACATGAAATCTCGGTTTTTCACGTTCATGGTAGTTAACCCAAAGAAAAGCTCTAATATCCTTAATATTCGGTGATAGTTTAAGCTTCACATGATGATATTTCTGAGCTAAATACTCAGCAATAAACTGCTGTGCTGAGAATTGTTCAGAATGTGCTTGAGCCGAATTCAAATGCTTAGTAGAGCGGTGAATAATACCATCGTGGATAATATCTGGGTGACCGATAACAGAGTCACCTGATTTATCTACGATCAGTAGCAAAGCTGCAATTTTTTCATCGCCCTTACAACAATAGAAAGAATTGATATTTTCGGTGAGCCCGTCAATATAGCTACTTTGCATAAATGGGGTTCCATGATCCGAATTTTGTATGAATTCATCCCAGCTATTATCTAGGTTGCAACGCTGCATCGATAGTGTTTTTGACATTACTCTATATTACCTTTTTTTCAGCACGATGCTCCAAGCTGCGTGAATATTGTCACTGCCATAGGAAGATGAGCTCGAGTGATCAAGAGAGATTATTTCAAATTGTTGTACTAGTGTATGAATAAGTTCAGCATCAAAAAAATTAACACTTCCTACACCAGCAAAGGGTCCCCATGTGTAACCTGACTTTGTGTATTTGTCTATTGATTCTGGAGCTTTTTCATAGTCTGAATGCTCAGTACTAAACCAGTCTGTTATGAGCATGATACCACCTTCCTTTAATTGCTCGTAAGCCTGGTTTAGGTATCGCTGTATATCTTTATGGCCGTTATGAACAGATGCGCCTCTATCAACAATTAAATCAAATTGATGACTTATTGGCCATGGTTTGGTGAAGTCACACGTATGTAAGTTACCAGCTATTGATGGGTAGCGCTCTTTTAGTTGCTCTATTATAAAAGAGCTGCCATCCATGCCATATACATTGGGGCAATGTGTTAAAAAAAATGGAAAGTTGGCACCTGCGCCACATCCTACTTCTAAAATAGCAAATTTCTCAGATGCGTTTCTGAGGTTTGTATGGCGTAGTGAACCACTTACAATTTCGCTCCAAGGCCATACTGACATGTGTTCATTATTTCGGTAAAGCTCATCCCAGTTTTCGCAAAAAGCCATAATATTGTCCTCTATTTAATATTTTGAAGTGAATTTTTGCAAAAATCACTCCATATTTAAGCCGCAGACTTTGTAATAATTCTTTGGTGTACCAATATCTAGATAAGTTCGATGCGTTTTCCAGCCCTGCATACTTCCAACCATGCGAGGTAATACATCTAAACTAAGTTCGTAATGATGCATTGGTTTTAACCCATAAAAATAACGCTTATATACATTTGGAGAGAATAGAAAGAGTGCCCCACTTGCAAGGTTTCCTGGTGGGTTAGGGACTTTTTCATGAAATTCTGTAATGACATTGTGATTATCTAGTTTTACGATCCCGCAGTTATGTGGGGTTTCTGTATGAAAAAGTAATAATGTGACATCAATATTATGAGGCTTGCTCATGTGTTTCGAAAGCATTTCCTCTAGGTTGTCAGCACAATAATTATCCGCATGTATAACCCAGCAAAGCTCATTGCTCCAAAAAACCTTATTGTTAATTAATGTACCAGCGGTACCTAACAAGCGAGGTTCATATGAGATATGAATTCTATCCTTATATGGACTTTGATAAATGAATTCTTCAACTTGTTCATGCAGGTAATGGGTGTTTATGAGAAATTCTTTGACACCTAACCCGTCTAGTTTTTTTAGCCAATTAGCAAGGAGAGGTTCTCCATTTATTGGGACCAAACATTTTGGAGTGTGGTTTGTTAATGGACGAAGCCTTGTACCTAAGCCAGCTGCTAGTAGTACTGCTTTCATTATGCCAATGACTCTATTGTAACTTGTTCTAACATCGTAAGTTCTAAAGGTGAATTTCCTAAAGAGTTCACCTGACAAGCAGAGGCCATACTGCCGAGATAGTAACTTAACCACGGAGAAGCATCGGTTGTTAAAGCCAAAGAGCTTGCAGCAAGGAAGCAATCACCAGCACCAGCAGGATCAACAGCATGCTTATTTATTGCGGGTAATCTATCGCTTTCCCAGCTTGTTAGGTCAGCAGTGGGTTGATGAATGAAGATACCTTGTTCAGACAGAGTTATGACTATGCTTTCAGCTCGGCTCTTCGTTGCTAATTTTTGAGCTAGGATAACTAAGCCATCATCCGGGTTGTTGAGAGCAACTCTCACTTCTCGCTCTGTGGGTGTCACTAAGTGCATACCTTTGTAGCGTGAGATATCGCCTACTTGTGATGAAGTTTGACTATCAGCCACAACTTTAACATTATTTTTAATACATAGGTTGGTTATATTATCTACCAGCCACTGCGGTAATACTCCGTAATTAAAATCTGAAAATACAACTAAATCCATATCATTGATTATATTGCTTACTTTATTCAGAATATCATTTTGTAAATCTTTAGCGACTTTGTGTTGCCTGACTTGGTTCACACGAAGCAATGTTTTATTACCAGCTCTATAACGGATCTTGAGTGGAGTTGGCCTGCTGTTATCATCAAATAGGCAACTATTTACATTATATTTATGGATGTTTGATTTCACATACTCGCCCATTTTATCTTCACCAACAACGGATAAAAGATGTACGCTTTTTGCCCCTATTGATTTGATGTGACCGGCTGTAATCGCTGCTCCTCCCAAAAATATGTCTGTTTTATTTGGAGTCATAACTATCGTAGGATCTTCTTGAGAGAGGCCAATAGCAGTACCTTGTACATATTGGTCAACAATAATTTCTCCAATTACGAGAACATTTAAGGTTTTTATTTTCGCAAATGTTGAGTGAACTTTGGGAATATCAATTTCGTGGCGTTTGGCGTATTCTCGCGCTTCGCGATAGTCAAAGGTTAGCGTATTTGGTTTTCTTATAAATTGTTCAGCATTACTTTCAAATTCGCCAGACCCAAATATGAGTTTTCCTCCGTATATATTAAGGGCTTTACGTTCTGGGTTATCTCTGCTTTCAAATTCTTTCCCTTTTACAACGGCATAAGGTTTATATTGATGAACAATATCTGTTGCCGATTTATTTGTTAGAAATGCATCGTCTACACACTCTAAAGATTGAACAACTTCAAGCCGGTGCTGTTCACTCACTCGACTTTTGAATGGCATTGCTGAATCGGAATTAACCGCAACCAGTAATTTATGGCCACATTCACGAGCAAAATGTAATAATCGGATGTGACCAGGGTGTAAAACATCAAAGTTACCTTGGACAAGTACTGTTCGCATAAAAATCTCTTATTTTGGGTTGCAGGCGACCACGAATAAATAATGACACATTGGCGCATAACCAGTATGTAATACCTCATCGTTCATTCCGAATGAAAAAACATTATGAAAGTATTTGGAGAATGTGTCATATAATCTTTCGCCACTATATAGGTTAACATGTTGCTCATTCTTGGTGGCGTACTTCTCCGCAGTTATATTGGGAGTACCTATAATGCACATGCCGTTATCTGCCATGTTATTTAATATAGCCTGCATAAATTTATCCTCATTTTCTGGGTATATATGCTCAATCACATCTAAAGAAACGATCACGTCAAATTTACCAAATATCTCTGTTAAAATATTTGAGCACTTGAATTGAATTTTTTCATCAGTTAAGTTCTTTGTAGCCCAATTTACTGTTCTTTCATCAAAGTCAATGGCCAAGATTTGATTTGCCTTTTCTTTCAGCATTAGAGTACCAACGCCATCGGAGCAACCGAACTCAAGGACTGAAGAGTTGCTTGGTAACATTTTCATCACAAATTTATATCGTGCTAGAGTAAAAACACAATGTTTCATGTCATGTTTAATAAAGTCAGTAAAATAAGGACCAAGCAGAAAACCTTTGTCATTAGGATCTATCTTTGCAGTTCTCATCCATAGTTCTTTTTCTTTAGTCATTTTTAATTCCTAGTTGTGAAATTACGGCATCAATTGCGCTTTTATCGACGAGCCAAGAAGGGTGATCGTTTACCGAGCTGAAATTACCCGTAATGGTCTCTTGATACACGGATATTTTTGAGCGGGGTATCGTTAGTGTATAGTATTCATCAGAAACCCAAACAGTATTTGTATTTAGTTTTTCAAGCAGGAAGCTGTCAACTATGGAGCCATCATTGTTTAAAATAATCAGAATGATTTCGCCTTCTAAAATAGTGAAGCATTTGTTCGCACCAACCCTCCGTTGTGGTAATAATACTGATTCTGAAGTAATGGCAATGAGCATATTTTGCAAATCATCACTAGAGCAAGTGTGTAAACAGTATCGATAACGTCCATTATCTGAGTTATATGCTTTTTCTTTTAAGCTCTTTAGCTCATTCTTACCTATGCTCCTAATATTACCTTTGATAAATATAGCATTACTCATAATTTAGTCTCATAAAACTCTATAACTTTTAAAATAACAAACTCTACTTGTTCATCTGTCATTTTCTCATGTGCTGGAATTGCTAACAATAAATCGGCTGCTTGCCTCGCTTTTTTTAGTTCCACAGAATCGTAATGTTCATAACAAGGTTGTGAAGGAATTAATATGCTATCCCTAATCCGTGCTTCTATTTGGTTTTCATTTAAAAAATTGAACAGACTCTCTCTATGTTCTGTGTATAATAAAAATAGATAATAGGCGTGGCTAGTGTCTGCACTTATAGAGGGAAACGATACATAGGGTGAAAGTTTTTGAATGTATTTTTGAGCAATTGTTTGGCGACGGTGAGTAACTTTCTCATAATTTTTTAACTTTTCAAGTAAAATTGCAGCTTGTATAGTATCCATTCGACAGTTGATACTTGGCTTGTAACACAATTCCTTATTCACCATTCCGCTATATCTTGCTGCAATAAACTGCTCATACAGCAGGGAGTCATCGGTCAGAATAACCCCAGCTTCACCTAAAGCTGAGAGAGGCTTCATTGGGTTCATGCTAATACAGCTTACCAAGCCAAAACTCCCAACGGTTTGGTTATTATACTTTGCGCCAAAGGCTTGGGAGCCATCCTCGATTAGAGGGATTTTATATTTTTTGGAGATTTCGACGAGTCTTTCGTAGTTTGCCGGATGACCAGCGTAATCAACAGCCAGTATTGCTGCTGTTTTTTCATTAATAAGTCGATCTACATGTTCAGGATCGATATTTAAAGTGTTATCAATATCGGCAAAAACAGGTGTTGCCCCATGCATAACAAAGGCGTTTGTGGACGCAATCCAAGAAAGAGGAGTCGTAATTACTTCTTGCCCCCGACCAATACCGAGCACTTTAAATGTCAAAAATAGCGCGTCAGTACCAGAGCCAACAGCAATACAGTACTTTCGATTACATAGTTCTGCAACTTTCTTTTCTAATAAGTTATGCTCGGGTCCTTGAATAAATTGACCATGATTTAATACTGATTTTATTGCTAATAATATGTTTTCTTGTTCATTTTCAGAAATTGAGAGCTTTAAAAAGGGGACATGCATAGTAATAGCCTAATAAATAGTTTTCTCTAGGAGTAAAAGTTCTCTAGAGCGAGGCTTGTATATTTTCGCGGGAGTTCCATGATAAATATGCCACGCTTCAGTGTCTGATTTAACTAGGGAGTTAGCTCCAATGCTAGTTCCTGAGGCTAGAGTTATATTTGGAAGAATGATCGAGTTAGTGCCAATGATAGTATGTTCTTCTATTACGACTTTACCCTGATTCCCTCCAGTTAGATCCTCGGGTACCATCACTCCTGTCATATATGCACCTGAGTAATCATCACTGGCAGAGAATATTTTGCAGCTAGGTGCGAGAGTTACGTAATCTCCTATGCTTATACCCCACCGCGCTCCCAAAAAGCAGTAGTTGTGAATACTGACGTAGTTACCAATTGATAATTCATTGGTTGCAATTATGGTAGAGAAGTCATCTATTCTGACATTATTACCAAGAGAGATATTCTTAGCACCATATATACTGGCTCTAGAACTTATCTGAACATTACTACCTACTTTTTTAAATCCTGCCTGCTTTAGCTCGGCTTTTGTATACCTTTGCGCACCTAAGTGATTCATAATTAGTTACCATCTTTAATTTTAATATCAACTATTCTAGAGAAGGCATTGGTTATATTTTCATATGTCTCTGGTTCCCATACCAATTGCTGTAAAGTATTATCTCTAAACGGATAGTGTTTACCAGGAGTGACCCCCGCTTTCTTAAAAGTACCTGTTGATATTGCAGGGTTTTTTTCATCTACTTTCATGAAGGTTATTGAGTGACATCCTTTGAGATAATTGAAAATAAAAGAGGGCCCATTTGATACAGCTAAATTTAGCCAAGCCTTTTGATACAGTGCTACCCGTGATGGGAAATCGATAGATGCAATCGGGTAACTTTCAAATTGCTTTAATTGTTCAGGTAACGGTATAGTGCAAGTAGCTGTATCTCTTATAATTACAGGGAAATATAAGGTCAAGTCCAAGGACAGTAAAAATTTCGTCCATTGCTCAATATTACTGTTCCTATCTGCATGTATCGCATACTCCCTTAAAGTTATAGTGATAACCCGTTTATCAGCGCTATAGTGATTAATAAAGTTTTGAGCAAGAATTTGTGCTTCTATAGGAGCTCGATAAACACTGAAAGTAGTATTTTTTGGCAAATTATAAAATGAACTTGTTGAAATTACGCTATTTTTTGAAACAAGATGTGCGTTATTTGGGAATACAGCTTTATCGCTGAAATCAAGAGTTTCAATTTCTTGTGCACTGCTTAATATTTGAAACCCAGCTAAACTGGGTAAGCAGTTTGCAACACCTAACAAGATTTTCGAGATACGCCAATCATAAGCCTCATCAGAGTGAAAAGGAGAAAGTAGTAACTTTTCTGGATTTGAAGACCTATTTGGAACGATAATTAAAGATAGGTGGCTTTTCGATTGTATTTTTTTTTGTACTTCTGCCATTACGCAAAAATTAATAAAGTCATAAGTAGGTAAACAGTCCCTTAAGTCATATATGGCATATAGAATACTTGATGTATTAATTATGCGTGTACTCAGCTTTATAATAGGGTCTAAAGTATTTTTCGCGTGATTGAAGAAAAATAACTTTTCATGTGGAAATCCAATTTCTTTAAGCGAATGGGTAATTTCAGTCAGGTTTTGGGAACAAATAACGACTCTAGATATGTGTTCTACACCTAGAGTTTCAAGTTCCTCAATACTGTGTACATATTGATCATCAAATTCTGCATTTCCGTCTGTTGTAACAAAGATATACTTTTCTTGATAATTATTATACTTAAGGAAAACTCTGGTGTTTTCTGTAGTTCCATAGATGGCTGTTAGCATGACGAACACTCAATAAGTGCTCTGATAATACGATGAGATTGCAAGTCATCAACTGCTGAGTTTATATCTTCGAGAGTATATTTTTTTGATATTAAGGATTCTAAGTTGAGTTTCCCACTATTGTATAGCTCAACAAACTTTGGAATATCGGTATCCGGTTTACTACCGCCTCCCCAGCTACCTCTGATAGACTTTCCTCTATGAAAAGCATGAGGTTCTAGTGTGACTTTGAGTTCGTTACTTGGATGTGATGCAAATACACATTGCCCGCCTCCATCTTTTACAGACTCGAATGCTTGCTCTATGGTTTGTACAGTACCGCCAGCTTCTAAGCTATAATCCACTCCGGTGTTGTTTGTAATGTTATAAATCTCAGAAACAGGGTCCGTAAGATCAGCATTAATTACGTGTGTTGCTCCAAGCTTCCTCGCTAAAGCTAATTTATCATCACTTACATCTACAGCAATAAGTTTTGTTGGGTTACTTAACTTAGCGGCTAGTAAGGCGCTCATACCAATTCCACCTAAACCAAAAATGGCGATACTCTTCTCAGGCTTTGGCTGTAATTCATTAAAGACTATACCTAGGCCTGTGGGCAAAGCACAGCCTAAAAGGATTGCGAGTTTATCGGGGAAGCCACTGGGCAGTTTTACGAGTCGGTTCTCTGCCACGATGGTTCTCTCACATAACGTAGTAGCACTTCCAGAGTTAATAGTATAACCATTGTGAGGATATTTTCCGCCAGGAGCATCTAAACCATTGCCTTTGATCCAACCAATAACAACCTTATCTCCAACTTCTACTTTCGTTATTCCTTCTCCAAATTTTTCTACAATACCAACTCCTTCATGGCCAAGAAGGTGAGGAAGGTATTTATCTTCACCTCTCCCTCCTTGCACTTCCATTAATTGAGAATGACAAAGGCCACTATATAAGATTTTAACTTGAACTTGCCCCTTAGTAAGGGGTGGCATTTCAATACCTTCAATAACCTTCAGTGGTTCGCCTGTTTTAAATAATACAGCAGCTTTCATATGTTTTCTCTTAATACCTTCTGTAATTCTTCGACTTTACTGGGAATGTTGAACAAATATTTATTACATTTTATTAGCTGAGCTTCTTGGGTATGTAGCAATTTTTCCCTTTGTTCATTTAAGCAAGAAATGTTCCATGAAAAAACTCTTCGCACCTGTACTTCGGGTAAAAACTCATTGAGCATGATTAGACACCATTTCAATAATGTTAACTCAAATACTTTTAGTGTATCGTTCGGTGATATCAATAATGGCCTGAATATATTTAATGAAAGCAATGCTTTTGCGTACTTTATATCAACGGGAATCGAAGGTTGAGCAAAAAAGTCTGAGAAAGTTTTCCAAGGTGTATCTATACCAGCATACTCAAAGTCGATAAAGTAATACTCAGGTTCACAGAAAAGCGCATTGTGAAAACCAAAATCTGATGGAGAAACAATGTTACGCTCTAGAGTATGCCTCCAATGAACGGGTAATTGGGACTGAATTTTTTTAAGGCGTTCTCTCACCACTGATAGGGTTTGTAAAAAATCGACGTTAAGTTTTTCTTGCCCAAATTCTTGTAATTCAAAAATGTGAAGCCTACTTGCGACAATGTCTGCAAATCCTTGTAGTGTATCGGGACTCTCACTGGCAGTATTCAAAGGTGTGAGTAAACTACATTCATTTATGCTTTTTATAAAATTAATGGCAGCATTAACGTTTTCTGAAGAGGCTCTATCTATTCCTACTCCATCAATATAAGAAAATAAGCTAGCATGCATCTTTTCATTAATTGCTATTGGTTTGGCGATATTATGAATTCCTGACTGATACAGAGCTTGAGTAAATAGAAATTCATTTTGTTGTTTATAGGACGAATGCATCGAATTTGAATTAAAGAGTTTCAAAAACCACTGTGCATTATCAGTGTATACTCGATACCCAAGATTATTTGCTCCACTTTGAATTGGAGTGAATTTAATCTCTTTTGCCCCCAGTGTATTTTTCACCCAGGTGATTATTGATGAGTTCAACATAATAAGTTTGATATGTCAGCCCAACAAGCAGCAGTATTGCTATTCTTTTCTTTAGTTAGAGGATCGAATAAGATAGCTTTACATTCATGAGGGTACTCCGTGTGGTTAAATATTTTTTGTAGGTCATCAATGAAAGCGTCACACTGTAACTCTCTTATTTTTCTTACTTTTTTCTTCAGTGTTTCATTGAAAAATAGTCGTTCTAATTCAAGTGGTGCATCAGTAGAGTTAATAAAACCATTATTACTAAGCCACTCAGTTGCGGCATTATGAAAATTGACCTTATCTCCAATTATCGGATAGCGTGTTTTATGTGAGACTAAGAAGAGTGTATGTCCTTGCTCTTTTAATAGCTTTAAAACTTCTAAACTATGAGGGTAGGGGCGTGCATGATGTATTTCTTTACCGTAAACAATGCCTTGTAATTGAGTCCATCTGGTCTCTTGGTTTTGCTGTATAAAATAGTATTTTACTGCAGGTTTACTATTTCCTGTTTCTTTAGGTATCCAGCCTAAATCTAAAGCGACATTATAAAATACCCCAGTATAGTCTGCGATTGTATTGTCAAAATCGATACCTATTTTCATATTACCTTTTTCTCAACAAGTTTTTGGTAAATAGCTTCTACTGTTAACCCAGCTTTGACACGCGCATCATCTGTTGAGTGGACTTGATCAATAAAGTGATCAGGAATACCAAACCTATGCACTGGTATCGGCTCTTTTTGCTCAGAGAGATATTCCAATACGGCACTGCCAAATCCACCGGACATATTGTGTTCCTCCAATGTAATTATGTGCTCAAAACGTAATTTGGCGTCATCGAGGTATTTCGTATCTAACGGCTTTACGGTATGAAAGCTAACCAGCTCAGCATCGATACCGTGAGAACTTAAGTGAGAATGCAGCTGCTGGGCTAATGGCATAATAGTACCTGTAGATAAAATCGATACTTTGCTGCCTTTGATCATGGTGTATGACTGCCCAAATATTAATGCTGGATCACAGGAGTGCACACTTGGCTCATTTTTTTTACCAATTCTAAAGTAGCATGGTTGATTTAACTCAATGAGTTGTGGCATCAGGATTTCGAGTTCTTGCGCATCTGCTGGACAAACGATATTCATATTGGGTAAAGAGCGCATAAGTGCGATATCTTCGAAAGAGTGGTGCGTTGGTCCCAAGTTAGCATAAGAGAGCCCGGAACCTGTACCAACGATGATTACAGGTTGATTTTGATAAGCGATATCAACTTTAATCTGCTCAAAATTACGTGCGGTAGTAAAGGGGGTTATCGTGTAAATAAAAGGTTTGTGGCCCATTATAGCAGAACCAGCAGCCATAGATGCCATATTAGCTTCGGCAATACCCGCATTAATTGTACGCTCCGCAGCAAATTCTTTTAGTGGATTAAAGAGGCGGTTTCCGATGTCGGCATAATATAGCAACAGGCTCTCATCAACTTTTGCGAGCTCTGTTAATACACGTGCAAAGGCATTTCTCATTATAGTCCCAGCTCCTTTTTAGCCATGTCTACTTCTTCAGAATTAGGAATACGATAATGCCAATTGTTGTCATTTTCCATAAATGAAATGCCTTTTCCTTTAACAGTATCGGCTACAATACAAACTGGCTTTGATATTGACTTTGCTTCGTTAAGTGCTGTTTCTAATGCACTTAGGTCATGGCCATTGAGTCGAATAGTATGCCACCCAAACGCTTCCCATTTTTTTTCTAAGGGCTCTAAATGCATAATTTGACAGCTCTCACCAGTCCCTTGCAGTTTGTTAAAGTCTACGATAGCGATTAAATTATCAAGTTGTTTACCTGCGGCAAACATGGCAGCTTCCCAAACCGTTCCTTCATTGAGCTCACCATCACCCATTAGTACATAAAAGTGATTCGGCATATTTTGTAATTTACAGCTCAGTGCCATGCCTGTAGCTAAAGACAGTGCATGTCCAAGTGAGCCGGACACGGTTTCAACACCCGCAGGCGCATTGACCCCAGGGTGTTCTTCAAAATGACTATTTGTTTTTCCGTGTTCGTACAGTGTGGTTATATCAAAAAAGTTGCGATAGGCGAGGGTTGTATACAAAGCACTGGCGGCGTGGCCTTTCCCGAGTAAAAAATAATCTCTCTCGTGCGCACTGGGTTGTTGAGGATCTATGCGCATTACCTTCCAGTAAAGCACAGCAAGAATATCTATTGCAGACAGACAACTGCCTAGGTGTGGTGTTTTTGTTTTAGATGAGACATCACACAATGTATGTCTCATCTTCGCAGTAATTGTTTTAATATTCATTAAGGTATAAACCAGTAGAAATCACCAGTGTATCCGTGATCTTGAAAAAAGACTTTCCAGTCGTCTACATGCATAATAGTTTTGGCTGTCAAAGCCCACTCAAGCATGCGCTCTTTTTCTTCGTCGTTGCGGTATGCATCGACCGTGACAAATGACTTACCTTTACTAACACGTTCGATTTCTTGTAAAGCGACCCCACATTCACGTTCATCCAAATTATGAATGGTGTTAATTGACATCACAGCGTCAAAGCTATTGTCATCAAATGGGAGAGATTTTGCATTGCCTAGCTGTAATAAATGTTTTACTTCTTCTTTTGCATTCTCTAAGGCATATTCTGAAATATCGAGTCCAGTAAGATTGATATTGGGTATATGTTGCATTAAATCATAAAGCATAAAGCCTTTGGCACATCCAACATCGAGTAAAGAGTGTTCGCTCGTTAATTTGAAGTGGGCTTGAATATCAGGAACGACCGGTTGCCAAAAGCGTGCCATATAGCTAAAACCACCATATCCATAAGTACGATCACCATCAAAAAAATCTTTGCCATATTGACGAGCAATTTCACGATCAGCTTCAGTGATGACATTTGCTCGACCCTTCGTATCTCGCTTTGATTTAGGATAATTCCTTAATAAATCGAATTCTTTACCTAACATTATGTGCCTCAAGCTTTGTGTATATAGTTGTGTGGTTGAGTTGCCAGTGTGTCGATGTTTCGTTTAACCCACTCAATCGTTCTAGTTAATCCATTCTCTAATGTAATGACATCCTTCCAATTCAATTGAGAGCGAATTTTTTTGGTATCAAGTAAGTACGCGGCATCTTTGCCCAGTCGATCGTCAGTGACTTCACACACATTTTCAAATTGTACATTCATCATTTCACAGAGCATTTCAACAATGGCACGAATAGTGATCATTCTTTCCGTTGAAATGTGATAAATTTCGCCATTATCACCCGATTCACCTATGAGCTGTGTTGCATGAGAAACGTCGTCAATATGGATAAATGAACGTGTTGAGTGCCCGCCTCCATGCAAAGGCAGCTTTTTACCAAGTAAAATATATAAAATAGTTCGGGGAATTATCCTGTAAAGTTGTTGGCCTTCACCAAAAACATTTGCTGCTCGAGTAAATACGGCAGGGAAGTCATAAACATCAGAGAAAGTATGTAGGCTCATATCGGCGGCAGCACGAGACACTGCATACGGTGTGCTTGGTTGATAGTTACGATGTTCTGCTACTAAACCTTCACAACTACCGTATACTTCAGGCGTCGATATATGAACATACTTATCAAGGGTATCAAGTTGGCGTAGTGCGTTATGTAACTTAATTGTAGATACCGCATTTGTCATGAACCAATGTTCAGGAAATTGCCAGCTTTGACCGACCATACTCTGTGCAGCAAAGTTATAGATCGTGTTTATTTTCTCCTGCTTAATGAGTAAGAGAATGTCATCCAGCTGGTGATTTAGGTCCAGTTGCTTGAACTGTAAGTGACTTTGGTGCTTGTTGTTCCATTTATACGGAAGAAGTGCGTTTACAGGTTCCACCGAGCGACTAGCTGCTAATACTTGTTTATCTTGGTTTAACATATGAGCACAAAACGAAGCGCCAGAGAAAGAGTTACTGCCAAGAACTAATATCGGTGAGTTACTCATGTTTCAATTCCTCATACAGTGCTTTCATTAAAATGTGACCAAGGATAACCTGAGTATCTTCAGAAATTTGCATATCTTGTATTTCAAAGTGGAATGGTTGATCGAGTAGAGCTTTAGCCTTTCCACCATCAAACCCTAATATACCAACGGTTGTCATTCCAATTTTGTTTGCTTCAGAGATTGCATTAATAATATTTTGTGAATTTCCACTGCCAGATAATATAAGTAACACATCATGGTGTTTGGCTTTTACTTTTAGCTGATGGGAGAAAATATTGTCGTAGCCGATATCATTCCCTAAACAAGTTAATATTGAACTATTTGCAGCAAGAGCTTCGACTTTGAGTGCATTACCTTTAGGGTGAATGCCAAAGGTAAAATCATTAGCAAGGTGAATAGCATTGGCTGCGCTTCCTCCGTTACCACATAAATAGAGAGAGCCATTTTTTTCGCGCATGCTCAGCAGAGTGTCAACTAATAATGCCAGTGCTTTAGCGTTTAACTGAGTCAGTACGTCTGTGAGTGATTGGACGTAGCTAGTTGTTAAGTGTTCGAGATTGTAACTAGGTGTACTCATAAAACTTCCTGTTGCATCCATTGCAGGTTATGAAAGCGAGGATGATCAACTAATAGACCATTTTTAAATGCATTAGCAATTTCATTAATAGCATGGGCAACCGTTTTAGTCGGTTGGAAACCTGTGGCGAGTAGTTTATCTGAATTGACACGATAGCAACGGGGATCATTTGATGGTGTAACTATTATTTCGCAATCAACTTTTTCTTTTACTCGATTTGCAATATCTAAGATAGAAATGTTTTCAAAGCCGGCATTAAACACGCCTTGTGTCTTGTTGGGGTTCTCCAGCATATAAATGTATAGGTCTGTGATATCGTCAATATGGATATTAGGCCTCACTTGTTTGCCGCCAAAAACAGTGATTTTTTTATTTTGTAATGCTTGCATTGTCAACATATTGACTGATACATCCAAACGCATACGAGAAGATAAACCACAAACGGTTGCTGGGCGTACAATTTGTACAGCCATGTCATTGGCATAACTCAATAGCACACGCTCAGCGACCATTTTTGTTTTGTTGTACTCTGATATAGGCTCTAAAGGCAAATCCTCAGTGACGTGCTCTTCGTCCTTTACTCCGTAGACACTGCCTGATGATGCGTAAATGAACTGTTTTATACCATCTCGTTTTGCTTTGTCGGCTAGTTGCATTGTGGCTAACGCACTCACCTCCCAGGTAAGCTTTGGGTTTAAGTCACCACATGGGTCGTTGGCAATCGAGGCAAGGTGAATAATCGCATCTATGCCATCTAAATTTATGTTATTTGTATCACGAACATCGCCTTTGATGACCGTTAGATTGTCATGGTTTGATAAAAAATTACCAAACCATTGAGTATCTAAGGCAATAACACGATAACCTTTAGCTAACAGCTTTGGGACTAAGACGGTGCCTTTATAACCAGTTGCACCGGTAACGAGTACGGTTTTAGAGTTCATTGTATTTTCTCAAAATTATTATGTGTAAAAACAGCCGCTACGATAATTGATATGCACATTATGCTGAATTAAACAGCTTTTTGCGCTACATGCTTATTTATATCGTACAGTTCAGGCTTTTTCTTTAACATTTTTAGTAATTCGGGGTAAGAAAAGCGCAGGGAGTTATCAAACGCGCTGTATATTGCTGTAATGGCAGAGTAATCGTCAGGCTCATCTAGTGTTAATCTATAATGGCTATAATCATCTTGAGCACTCAATGTGTAAATTGACATGGTGTTGAATTTTGCCATGCCTAAGGTGACATGTTCACGATCAGGTGTAGAGGTTGCTTTGAAATGCGTATTTGCTAGTAACTTAAATGAGAATGCACAACAATCTAACCCCCGTGGGAAGCCACTATGAGGTCCTAAATTGACCATGTCGAACGCTTGTTCTTGTCGCTTATTGATAACTTCAGAACACAAATCTTGATCTATGAGCGGGCAATCACTGGTCAATCTGACTATGGTTGTATTTTCAACTGCACCATAAAATTTAGCGGTATCGTAATAACGACCTAAAACATCATTAGTGTCGCCACGAAATGTACGAATATTGAGTTTCTTGCACAGGTCGAGTATAGGTTGTTCAGTGCCATCATTAGTCGTTGCAACGATAATATGATCATGCCAATTAGCCAGCCTTTCTATCATTATTTGAAGTACTGGTTTTTCGCAAAGAGGTAACATGATTTTTGCCGGTAACCTTGTTGATGTCATTCTGGCTTGAATGATTATCATAACATTCGACATAGCTTAGACTTGTGATAATTATCATTGAGTTCAATATAGCAAATCATTACACTGTTTCACATACCCAAAAGCCCTTAACCTACTATACAGTAAGGTAATGTTTCATTTATTGAGCAATGTTTTAGATTAAGGCACAAACTTTGCTACGCATTAATTATGAATTAAATTGAGAAGAGGAGTGTCCATGGCATTTAAATCTGAGTTTTCTATTGATGGGAAGAAAATTGGCCCAGGTCATCCTGTTTATATCATTGCTGAAATGTCCGCCAATCATGGGCAAGATTTAGAGCAAGCTAAAGCGATAGTTATTGCTGCTAAAGAGGCTGGAGCAGATGCTATTAAGCTGCAGACGTATCGTGCTGATACCCTAACAATGAAATGTGATTTACCACACTTTTATATAGATAGTGGACCTTGGAAAGGCCAGTATCTATATAATTTGTATGAAGGTGCCTATATGCCTTGGGACTTTCATAAACCATTAATTGAGCTTGCAAAGCAAATTGGTATTACGATATTTTCATCGCCTTTTGATGCAAGTGCCGTTGATTTATTAGAGTCTTTCGATTCACCTGCTTATAAGATTGCTTCACCGGAATTAATTGATCATGATTTAATTAGAAAGGTAGCAGCTACAGGTAAACCAGTGATTATGTCTACTGGAGGGGCCACATTGAATGAAATTGCTGACGCTGTTCAAGTCGCTAAGCTGGCGGGTGTGAGAGAGTTATGTGTGCTGAAGTGCACAAGTACATATCCAGCGCCAGCCGAGTCTATTAATCTAAAAACAATACCGCATATTTCGCAAAGCTTTCAATGTCCAGTGGGGCTTTCTGATCATACATTAGGGAATGATGTGCCGATAGCGTCTGTCGCTTTTGGTGTACATATGATTGAAAAACACTTTGTGTTAAGCAAAGACCACGAAACAGCAGACAGCTTTTTTTCAATGACACCTGATGAACTAAAGGCACTCGTACATGGTGTTCGACAAGTTGAAAAAGCCATCGGAACGATACATTACCCCACGAAGCCTTCACCGTACCGGAGGTGCTTATATACATCGTGTGATGTTGCTTCGGGCGCGACCTTGGATAGAACAAATGTGGTTAATATGAGACCTGGTGGTGGTGAACTTGCACCAAAAGAGTTACCTAACGTGGTTGGAAGAATAGCCGCACACTTTTTACCAAAAGGTACTCAATTGAGCTGGAAAGATATTATATAGATGAGTTAATGATGAACAAAGAACATTTACTAATATTCTTCTCTGATTTTTTAATGGCCAGAGGAATTGAACGCACTGATGAAGCACTATTAAATTTTAATTTTGTTGCATCGGGTTTACTTGATTCATTCGAAGTTTTATCGATGATAATGGAACTGGAATTAATCTCGGGAGTAAAGTTGACGCCTTTACAGTTAGTCGATGAGAAAAATGCGACTGTCTTTGGGCTTGTTTCTACTATTTTAGAGTCACTATGAATATTATTGCAAGAATTTCTACATGCGCAGGGATTGGGCATTTAATGCGCATGAAGTGGCTATTGCACGAATTTATGTTGAGAAACTATAAACTCTCGTTGATTTTAGATGAGAGCTCGGTTGATGTGAGCTATTTACTAAAAGACATTAAATGTGAACTGTATTACGTCGAGACAAACAGCAAAAGCGACCTTGGGGTGGTTCAATCAGTTATAGAGTCAGTAAGGCCAGACTTTATTTTTATCGATCACTATGAACTTGGTTTTAAGTATGAGGTTGAGTTACAGGCTTTTGGCGGCAAAGTTGTGGTTTTCGATGATCTTGCTAACTCTCATTATTGCGACTTTCTTTTTGACGCTAAATGGCAGGGAAGTGAGACGAGTAAGAGGTACGAGAATAAACTACCTGAGAGGGCTCGGATATACCAAGGGCCTGAGTTTGCTTTATTATCACCGGAATACTCGAATATTGAATATAAAAAGGAGAGCGATGATGAGAAGCGTCAAATTTTGTTATCACTTGGTGGTGGTGGCGATTTAGCTTTATTTGCAGGCTTGTTAAGTGCCATTCCAAAATTACTATTGAAAACATTACGCATCTCGGTTGTTGTTGGGCCACAAGCTCAGAATAGACATATATTAGACTCTATATGTTACAACATGCCTGAAGTGACTTTATTGGAAGCACCTTTGTCGTTGGCAAAGCATTATGCAGAGTGTGATTTATTTATTGGTGCCTTGGGTACTTCATTGTATGAACTTGCCGCATTACAGGTACCAAGTATTACTTTTTCAATTGCAAAAAATCAGCATAATGAGTTATCTCATTTAGAAGCGTTGGGGCATTTTTTTCACCTTGATTCTATTGATTTAACGCAAATGAAGCGATTGGGAGAAAATGTCGCTAATTTTCTAAATGCATTACCAAGAATCGCTGATATGAGGAAGCAGAGTTCCTTGGTTGTCGACGGCGTTGGTGTTCAGAGAGTCGCTAATATACTCACTGGGACAGAATATAATACTCGTGCAAGAACGGTAGACAGATATGTGCACGCGTATAAGCATTTATCAAGCGATGTATCTGTGAGACCCGTATTTGATGGGGATATAAATGATTATTTAGTGGCTAGAAATAAGCCTAGTAATGCAAAGAGAATGACGGTAAAAGAACCAATTGAACGATTAACGCATTATCTATGGTGGTTTAATAATAACCGACATTCATATGCGGTTGAACACAATGGTAAGGTTATTGCGTATATTTGGCATCAATTATATCGGCAGGACAATGCTGAATACCTTTATGGTGGATGGTTTACCGCTGATGAGGATGTGCCTTTTAATATTGCGATACTAATTTTACAGTGGCAGTTAGACTTTTGCAGCGAACTCAACCCTCAAGCGCATTGGCTAGCGGTAATACACAAAGAAAACAAGTTCGTTAATTTATTAAATCGTTATATGGGGTTTGTCGAAACTCCTGTGGATTCTTCTTTTTATGTAGCGACGCAAAGTCTTTTTCCAAACGCTGATGCTCAGTTTAATTTTGTGATGCGGTATGCCAATGAATAACTCAAATATATATCAATTAGTGGCGGAATATCGTGTCGCCACCCCAACCAAAGTAGCCTGTATATATCAAAATGAGGCGATTACCTATAGAGACTTGATAAATAAAGTTGATAACTTAGCAAGTGGTATGTGGCAACTTGGAGTAGACAATAAAAGCACAATAGCATTGTTTTGCCCAAATAATATTGAGTTCGCTTTATGTTTGCTAGCTACTGCAAAGTTAGGAGCTGCTATAGTGCCCTTACCTTTAACATTAAAAGGTGAGGCGTTAGAAATTGCGTTACACAGTGCTCAATGTGATTTTGTATTCGCATGGCCGACCGTCGCGAAAGCGATTGTTGACTTGGAGTGTATACTCGGGGAGCGTATAGTGACGATCGGTAATATTGCATTGACAGAATTTACGTTGGAGCAATTATGGCTACAAGATTTGGTGGATTTTCCAAGTGGGTCGAGTAACAGCCCCTATATTTTGACAATGACTTCTGGTTCTACAGGTCGGCCGAAACCTATTGTTTTCACCCAAAATACCAAAATTAATCGCGTATTTACAGCGACTGTAGATTATTACAACCTTTCCAATGAAGAGGTTGTCCTGGTTTCGACACCGCTATATCATTCGTTAGCCCAGCGAAGTTTGTTAATGCCGTTAATGTTAGGTGCAACAGCCGTTATATTGCCTAAGTTTACGGTACAAGCTTGGCTAATGGCGATAGAGACCCATAACGTTAGCTTTTTGTTCGCGGTATCTAGTCAGTTAAAAGCACTAATAAGGCCGCTTCAAGGTCGAAATTTGACGAGTTTAAGGTGTGTTGTTTCTTCGTCAGCTACCTTAGATGAAACTGATAAATCAAAACTATTAGAGCTTTTGGAGTGTCGATTTCATGAATGTTATGGAGCCTCCGAAATGGGAGTTATTAGCGATTTTGATATAACAGAACCAGGGGTTCCACTAAAAAGCGTGGGGCGTCCATTGCCTCATGTTCAAGTAAAGATATGCTCAGTTGAACGTGAGAGTTTAGCGTTTGGGGAAGTTGGCGAAATAGCATGTCGTTCAGATACGCAGTTTGTTGGGTATTTTAATTTAACACAACAAACACGTGAGAGTTATGATGCACAGGGATACTTCTATACTGGAGACTTAGGTTACTTGGATGAAAGAGGCTATTTGTACTACGTAGGACGTACAAAAGAAGTGATTAAATCAGGCGGGATAAACGTTTTCCCAAGTGATATTGAGTTAGTGACCAGTCAACTGCCTTGGATAGACGAATGCGCGGCACTAGGTGTTGAAGACACTCAATTTGGAGAGGTTATTTTAGTCGCATATACGTTAAAAAATAAGGTGCCAAAGGACACCAAATCACAACTAAAGTTACACTTTCTATCGCAATTAACTGATTACCAGCAGCCAAGAATATTATTAGAATTAAGTACGTTACCCAAAACAGAAATGGGGAAAATTCATAAGCCTAGTATTAAACGCATATATGAATCGTCTGACTTGACTTAGCTAAATCAGTTGTTTAGGGGGTTATACAGGCTCCCATTTTTGACTAATAGACGAGCGTTTCGCAGCAGAGAATAGTTTTAACCCATCGTTGGCATGCTCTAATCCGAAAACGTATGGAGAGGTTTGCATATCGCCGCTTTGGTAGCACCGTAAATTATCAGCAATATCACTGTATAAATTTGCAAACGCTTCAACAAACCCTGTGGGGTGTCCTGGTTTCATCCGGTTATACCTAAATTGGTCGGCATATTCACACTGACCAGCCCTATCTAATATTTCACGGCGTCCATCGTTATAATTTAATTCAAGCTCATCTGGGTTAAGTTGAAACCACTTGGCGCTTCCTTTATCACCATAAACCCTTACTTGTAATCCATTTCTATGGCCTATTGCCGTTTTAGACATCCACATGCTACCTTTAATACCGCTTGGGTACTTTAGGAGCATGTGTACATCATCTATGATGTTCTCATATTGAGAATGGTTGCTGAATTCAGCAACTGTCTGGCTGGGTTCTTCTTCAATTAAAAAGCTAGCTAAATGGTGCAAATGTACGCCTAGGTCAAGGCAAATAGTAGGTACGTCACCATCTTGTAGACGCCAAGCTTGAGGGCTAGCGGCTTTTCCTGCAATATCGGGTGGTCGCCTAAAGCCTTCTTGTGGCATTTCTAAGTGAATTTTTTGAATATCACCTAACTTCCCTCGGCCAATTAAATGCTTTAACTCTCGAACCATCGCATAACCACTGTAGTTAAATGTGACGGCGAGAAACTGTTCTTCATTGTAAAAAGGCTGCAGTGCTTCTATTTCTTTTGGCTCACATACCATGGCTTTTTCACATATAACAGGCAATTGTTGGCTAAATAAAAATTTCAGTACTTCTAGATGGTGAGGTGTGGGAGTGAGTACGACAAAGGCATCAACATTGTTACGCTCTTTTTGCACCATTTCTTGCCAGTTCAAGTAAACTCTATCCGGAGATATTTCCCACTGTGCTCCGGTTGCCAAGTTATTCTCTTGCGTACGACAGAATGCCCCAGCAACTACTTGAAACTTATTATCCATATGGGCTGCGCAGAAATGAACATATCCAACGGCTGAAGTATTGCCCCCTCCAATAAATGCAAGTTTGAGCGATGGGCGAGTATCTAACATAAAAGCCTCTGAAGTAAGTGGGTTATATAGTGAATCGTCAACTTAAAGGAAAACTTTAGCTTAAAATATCATGCACTGTTTTAACGACATATTGGACTTGCTCCGTGGTTAAACTAGGGTGCAATGGCAAAGTGACAGCACTTTGATAGTATTGCTCGGCATTGGGAAATGCCCCTGGTTCAAATCCCATGTCTTTATAATAGGGCTGTAAGTGGATAGGGATATAGTGTACGTGACCAATTATGTCTTTTTCCCTTAGCCCAGTCACTAGTGAATGGTGTAGTGCTTTATCGGGTTTAGTCAATAAAATAATATACAAATGATAGGCTGAGTAACAGTTATTAATCTGAAGTAATGGTGTAACTAAGTTTCTATCAAGTAGTTGATTATAGAGGCTTGCAAGTTGATGACGTTGTGTAATAAATGAGTCAACATTTTTTAACTGACTTAGACCAAGAGCGGCATGCAAATCGGTCATACGGTAATTGAAACCAAGACTTATCTGTTGATAATACCAAGGACCGTGGGATGGCTCGGTCATTTCAGTATCAACTGCGGTGATACCATGACTGCGTAATAGTTGCATTTTCCTAGCGAGAGAGGGATCGTTCGTGGTGGCCATACCTCCTTCTGCCGACGTAATGATTTTCACAGGATGGAAACTAAAAACAGTTATATCAGAATATATGCAGTTGCCTATAGGTTCCCCTTGATATTTTGCACCTATTGCATGAGAAGCATCTTCGATAATTGTAAATGCATACTCTAATGAGAGTTCATGTATACGTTTCATATTACAGGACTGTCCTGCTAAATGCACCGGAATGATTACCTTCGGTAATTGTCCTGCCTTTTTTGCGTGAACGAGCTTTCTTTCAAGTTCGATAACGCACATATTCCCTGTGGACGGTTCAATATCAACAAAATCGATTTTAGCTCCACAATATAAAGCACAGTTACTACTGGCAACAAATGAAATAGGAGATGTCCATACGTAGTCGTTATGCGACACACCCAATGCTAAACAAGCAACATGCAATGCAGAAGTGGCACTATTTACCGCAACGGCGTATTTACAATTTGTATAATCAGATATGGCTTGCTCAAACTCAGGTACTTTAGGACCTTGTGTAAGCCAGTTTGAATTTAGTACTTCGACCACCGCATCAATATCGCTTTGTTCAATAGACTGCTTACCATAAGGAATCATATAAGCGCCTGAGAATTAAAGGATTTAATTTGTTCAATGCTCATATAGTCGTTGTTATCACGAGAGTTGTATTCAAACCCAACAGCAACCTTTCGCCCTTTTTCATTAATGGCATTTATATCAAAATGGTTACTACGACTGCTAAATTTTATACCGGGAGCTATGACAAAATGGTCATCAAATTCATAAGTTTCAAAACATAAATCGGAAGGGCACATTACTTCGTGCAACTTTTCACCAGGGCGAATGCCAATGACTTTTTGTTGTATATTTGGTGCCATTGCTGTAGCCAAATCGGTAATGCGTATTGATGGAATCTTTGGAACGAAAATCTCTCCGCCCAACATTCTCTCAAAGTTTTTTAATACAAAGTCGACACCTTGTTGAAGACTGATCCAAAATCGGGTCATTTCTTCATGTGTAATAGGGATATGATCTTTGCCTTCATCAACGAGCTTTTGAAATATAGGGACAACAGAACCTCGGGAACATACAACGTTACCGTATCTGACAACAGAGAATATAGTTTTATGACCACCTGCAATGTTGTTAGCTGCGACAAAAAGTTTGTCAGAAGCTAATTTAGTAGCGCCATACAAATTGATCGGGTTTGCTGCTTTATCGGTAGACAGTGCTATCACTTTTTCAACATTACAATCTAAAGCTGCTTCAATCACATTCTCCGCGCCATTAATGTTTGTTTTGATGCACTCCATGGGATTATATTCAGCGGCAGGCACTTGCTTAAGCGCAGCAGCATGAATGACATAATCGACTTCTCGCATAGCTCGCTTTAAGCGGTTTTGGTCTCTGACATCACCAATAAAATATCGCATACATGGCTGATTATAATCTTGTTGCATTTCGAATTGTTTAAGCTCGTCGCGTGAAAATACGATGATTTTTTTTGGTTTATAGCGAGCAAGTAAAGTTTTGACATATTTCTTGCCAAATGATCCAGTACCGCCAGTTATTAGAATAGTTTTATTATCAAACATAAAGTCACCTAGCATTTAAGTGCATCAAATACTTTACAGATGCACATAACAAGTTGTGTAGTTACCGTTGCAGCACAGCAGAAATAATTTAATTGTCAGTACTTTATAATACTTATAATGGTTTTGCAGTAATTATGCCAAACCGATTGAAATAAAAAGATGGTACAAGGTGACTTTTTTAGCAAGTCGGGTTAGTATTTGTACTATTAATGTAGAACTAATAACACCTGATGGGGAGGGGTTATGAAACTTCAAACAACAAGCTTTAATGCATTTAATCGTACAGAGCAAGTTGGTAACAAATTAAATCAACAGCTCGCGACCGGTAAAAAGGTAAATTCTGCAGCGGATGATGCGGCAGCACTACAAATAATTAATCGCTTGAATTCTCAGCAAGAAGGGTATAATCAATCCGTTCGTAATGCTTATGATGGTATTTCATATTCGCAAACAGCTGACTCAGCTTTGTCGGGGGTGAATGATGCTGTATCACGGATCCGAGAGTTATCAATTCAATCTGGTAATGGTGCGTTAACTGATTCAGACAGACAAGCTCTTCAAGATGAAGTATCGCAACTTCAAACACAAATTACGGAAACGTTTGAGAACACTACATTTGGAGGGAAGTCGTTGTTTAGCGGAGAACAAACGAGTTTCCAAGTTGGCCCTGATGCAAACTCAACGCAAAACATAACCCCAACAGATGGCAGCTTTGCAAGCGCAATTGCAAGTGTTGATGTATCGACTCAGGCTGGAGCTCAAGCAGCAATTGATATTGCTGATACAGCCGCTAAAGATTTGAATACGCAACGCACGCAACTAGGTGCTTTTGAGAATACACTCAATAGTACTATTCGGGGTTTAGGGACGCAAAAAGAAAATATCGCAGCAAGCCAAAGCCGTATCCAAGATACTGACTATGCACAAGCTATTTCGGAACAAACTGCAAATGATATTTTGTCTCAGGCGTCAATTGCTTTACGTGGCCAAGCAAATCAGTCTGCATCATCAGTACTGGGACTGTTGTAATGACGAATAGCTCAATCTGATCAATAAATATTGATTCAAAGTATAATTGGTGGCAGTTTTTTGGCGATGATGTCAAAAATTTGCCACTTAGGTATTGCATCCCTCCGTAAGTGCCTTACAATCTTAACTTTACACTATCACCTTGAAAGTTGGACTCGTTAAGATGGTTTTGATCCTCGATAATAATAATAACCGAGCAAGTAGCTTGTGTGCATCGTTGAACTTTGTTGGGCAATCATCTCAAGTTATTGACGACGAATTCTTATCTCAAGAGAAAAAGTTAGGGTCAGATGCGATCGTCGTACTAGGTGCTTTGACTAAGTTGCAACATGAGAGTGTAGTTAAATCATACCCAGCGACCCCGTTTCTGCTTGTTGGAGAAACGCTTAAACCGTTATTGAGCTTAGCCAATGTTATAGGCCTAATTACTGAACCATTTGGCCATGATGTTACTATGCAGTTATTGCATGACAGTCAGCAGTATCTCAGGATGCTTCCAGGTCAATCGGATAAAACGAATGGCAAATCTTTTGATGGATTGGTTGGCGAGACCGACGCTGTTAAACAAGTACGTTTTTTAATTTCTCAGGTAGCAAAAACTGATGCCAACGTTCTAATTTTAGGTGAATCAGGTACGGGTAAAGAAGTTGTTGCACGTAATGTACATTTATTGTCAAAAAGAAATAATGGACCCTTTGTACCGGTTAATTGTGGTGCTATACCGGGTGAGTTACTTGAAAGTGAGTTATTTGGTCATGAAAAAGGGGCATTTACTGGCGCTATTTCTGCAAGAAAAGGGAGATTTGAATTAGCGCAAGGTGGAACCCTTTTTTTAGATGAAATCGGTGATATGCCGTTACAAATGCAAGTTAAGTTATTACGTGTTTTACAAGAGCGCAGCTATGAAAGAGTTGGGGGAACGAAAGCGATTCAAGCAGATGTTAGAGTAATTGCCGCGACTCACCGTAACTTAGAAGACATGATTGAAAGTGGTAAGTTTAGAGAAGATTTATATTATCGCTTGAATGTTTTCCCGATTGAAAACCCTTCATTACATGAACGAGCGGATGATATTCCATTATTGTTGAAGGAGCTAATGCGCCGTGTCAATGAACAAAGTGGTACTGGTGCTAAATTTACTGAACGTGCTATTGAGAGCTTAAAAGCACATACGTGGCCTGGTAATATACGAGAGTTGGCAAATTTGGTTGAGCGTATGGTCATTATGTTTCCTGAAAAAGTGGTAGACGTCACGGATTTGCCGAATAAGTATCGACATATCGAAGTTGATGCGTTTGAGCCCGAGTACCCAGAAGAACTGCGAGAAAAAGACGCATTTAATGAACTATTTAGTGGCGGTTTTAGTGATTATGACGAAGATCCAGAACCTGAGTTTCAAGTAAGTGAACAAACGTTAGGTTCTTTACCTGCAGAAGGCATAGAATTAAAAGAGTATTTGGCAGAATTAGAAGTGAGTTTAATTTCTCAAGCCCTAGAACGATATGACTATATCGTAGCTCGCGCAGCTGAGGTTTTAGGAGTACGCCGCACGACACTGGTTGAAAAGATGAAAAAGTATAACCTTAATAAAGAGTAAATTTAGGTTAGATGTTCTTCTATATTCATATCTAGGTAGGTATCAATCACTTCCTGTTTTCTAAAACACCCATTATCATGATCATTTACCATACCACAAGCCTGCATATGCGCATATATTGTAGTAGGACCTAGGAATTTAAATCCACGCATTTTTAGATCTTTAGCAAATATAATGCTGATATCGCTCGTTGCAAGGTAATCTTCTTTGCTTGCAATATCATTAACAATAACTTTGAAGTTCACAAATTGCCATTGATAACGTGCAAAGCTGCCAAACTCTTGCTGAACTTTAATAAATGCTTGCGCATTATTGATGGTAGCGCGTATTTTTAGCCTATTTCTAATAATATCGGTGTTACTTAATAAACGCTCTACATCTGCTTCCGTCATTAGTGCAACATCTTCAACTCGAAATTGATGAAATGCATTTTTATAACCTTGACGCTTTTTTAAAATGGTATACCAGCTAAGCCCCGCTTGTGCGGACTCTAGTGTAATGAATTCAAACAACGTTTGGTCATCCATAACGGGTACGCCCCACTCCACGTCATGATATTCAATATAATCCGGCTTAGATTGGTCTACCCATAGACAGCGTGTACACATATTTTCTCTCCGAAATAGCAAGACAATGCTACTAACAGGTTGGTTCCGCGCATCATTTTTCATATCACTTCTCTGAGTGGCATGGTATTGATAGAGTGCTTTGACTGCGGTCCGTTGGTTTTTATCATTTTGATTATAAAGTACCACATATAGAGGAATTGGTATGCTTTGAATCTGTAAAGCGACGGCCTTTTCCTAATACTGAGCTTCATCTACATGACTTGTATTTCCAAGCTAATGGTGACCGTCAAAAAAATGGTAGTGTTTTTGTTGTGTAATTCATTGAAAATAAAGGAAAACAAAACTGGCATGAACTGTGCTTTATCTATGATAAGAATTTTTATTTGAGAATTTTATTATGGCTTTAGCACATATTTTAAATCCAAGCTTTACTCCACCGTCGCAATTTAATCCTTGCTTGTTACAAGAGGCCTATGTTGGTGAGTTGAGCGACCTACGCCAACAGGCGAGTTGGCTAAGTCATTTAGTTGACACAATGCCTGCTGGTGTGATCGTGCTAGATGGTCAAGGAATGGTAGCTAAAGCCAATCAAATCGCCATAGATATGTTAGGTGAGCCACTTGAGGGGGAGAAGTGGTTTAACATTATTCAACGCTCTTTTTGCCCGAAACAAGATGATGGTCATGAGGTATCTCTTAAAGATGGTCGTTTGATTAAGCTAGATATCTCAGCGCTGACCCCAGAGCCTGGGCAGCTTATCTTAATGACCGACCTCACTGAAACTCGACAATTGCAAGCAAGAATGGCGCATATGCAACGTTTGAGCGCTTTAGGCAAGATGGTGGCTTCTTTAGCGCATCAAGTTCGCACACCGCTTTCAGCAGCTATGCTTTATGCCGCAAATTTGGGCAGTAATAAAATGTTAGGCACTGCACGAATACGTTTTCATGAGAAACTTATGTCACGGCTTAAAGATTTAGAATCTCAAGTAAATGATATGCTGTTATTTGCTAAAAGTGGTGAGGAGCAAGTTGTTGAATCAGTGTCTATGCAGCAATTGTTGAGTGAAGTTAAGGCTGGATCAGATGCGATGGTATTGATGCACGAAAGTATATTAGATGTGGTGCTACCAGAGCCAGATATTGCAATAGTTGGTAATAAGACAGCCTTGGCCGGTGCGATTCAAAATTTAATTCATAACAGTATTCAAATCATTGGGATTAATGCGCATGTTGTGGTGAGTGCTAAGCGAGAACCCGGATCCGATAGAGTTAGAATCTCTGTAACAGACAATGGTCCCGGCGTTGATGAATCATTGAAAAGTAAACTATTTGAACCATTTTTTACTACTAAGAGCCAAGGTACTGGGCTTGGTTTAGCTGTGGTTAATTCTGTTGCAAACTCGCATAAAGGCAAGGTCGAAGTGAGTAATATTGAGGAAGGGGGAGCACAATTTAGTTTGTTGTTACCTATTTCATTTGATATGGAACAATTGGAGGCTGTATGAGTCATTCTATATTAGTCGTTGAAGACGATGCAGGTTTGCGTGAAGCATTGTTAGACACATTACAATTGGCTGGACTTGAATGTGTAGAAGCTGCAAGTGCTGAAGAAGCCGTAATTTTGTTAAAACAGCAACGTTTCTCGCTGGTTGTGAGTGATGTTCAAATGGGGACAATGAGTGGTATTGATTTACTGCGTACCATCAAATTAAATTACCCTGATTTGCCTGTACTAATGATGACTGCTTATGCGACGATTGATGACGCGGTTGAAGCAATGCGTTTAGGCGCGATTGATTATATGGCAAAACCTTTTGCACCAGAAGTCTTGCTTAATATGGTTAGTCGTTATATGCCAGAGAAAACGAAAGAAACAGATGGTCCGATTGTAGCAGATGCGCAAAGTTTACAGCTTTTGGAGTTAGCAGCTAAAGTTGCAAAGTCAGATGCAAGTGTTATGGTTTTAGGACCAAGCGGTTCGGGTAAAGAAGTACTTGCGCGTTATATTCATGATAAGTCTGACCGAGTAGATTCACCATTTGTTGCTATTAATTGCGCAGCCATACCTGAAAATATGCTAGAAGCAACCTTATTTGGGTACGAAAAAGGGGCGTTCACAGGTGCAATTCAAGCATGCCCAGGTAAGTTTGAACAAGCTCAGTGTGGCACTATCTTGTTAGATGAAATAACGGAAATGGAACTGGGCCTACAAGCAAAGTTACTGCGAGTTTTACAGGAAAGAGAAGTTGAAAGATTAGGTGGAAGAAAAACCATTGAGTTAAATGTGCGCGTATTAGCTACGAGTAACCGAGATTTAAAAGAAGCAGTAGCGAAAGGCACATTTAGAGAAGATCTTTATTATCGCCTTAATGTATTTCCGCTTATGTGGAAGCCGCTGCATCAACGTCCTGGTGACATTATTGTATTGGCGGAGCACTTGGTCGCGAGACATTGCAGTAAGTCGGGGAAATTAACTCCTGTGATTGATGATGGTGCTAAGAAAAAACTGCTAACTCACAATTGGCCTGGTAATGTACGAGAACTAGATAATGTTGTGCAACGAGCCCTCATTTTATTACAGGGCAATACGATATTCGCACAAGACATTTTTATTGAAAACACTGAAACTATGGATTTACCAGAACCTACACTGATAGATAATACGGTGAGTGTGGAGTTGAACTACCAGTTAGAGCGTTCTAATAATGTAGATGTCCAAAGCGAAAGTACTGATTATAAAAGTGAACTACAAGATAAAGAGCATCAGATTATTTTAGAGACACTATCACGTTACCAAGGCAAGCGTAAAGATGTTGCTGAAGTACTGGGCATGAGTCCGCGGACGTTACGCTATAAGCTGGCTAAAATGCGAGATCTAGGTATTGCTCTTCCGGCGTGACTAATTTTTATTAATGAATGGAAGCCAGCGCTGTCTGGCTTTTCTCCTGTCAATAATATGGCACTATCAAAGTGATAATTAACTCATTGATTCTTATCGATAATTAGTTGGCATGATTAATGCTTTATTCTGCGTGTAACAAATTTACAGGATCAGCACATGAATATTCAACCTAATACTTTATATCAAGAAATGCAGTCACTCGCTATCGAGGCGACACGCAATAAACCTGATGCAACTATGCCAGTACAAAGTGCCGCTACATCTTCTGCACAATTTGGTGATTTGCTATCAGATGCAATTAATACTGTAAGTGGCTTACAAAAAGATGCAAAATCTAAAGTAACGGCCATGGAGATGGGAGATCGCAGTGTCTCTCTTTCTCAAGTGATGATTGCCTCACAAAAATCTTCCGTTGCTTTTGAAGCAACGGTGCAAGTTCGCAATAAGCTTGTTGAGTCGTACAAAGAAATCATGAGCATGCCAGTATAATTTTTGGGTAGTGGAGAGTAACTGTGGCAACGAATCAATCAACTGAACTGGCTTTATCCGATGGCGCTGTAGGCGATGGCGGATCTGAAGACCAACAAGAACAGAAATCAGGCTATTTGAGTGGGTTAAGTGGCGTTGATATGTTGCGTCAAGTTACTTTGGTAATAGCATTGGCGATTTGTTTGGCGATCGCAATTTTTATCATCATTTGGGCCCGCCAACCAGACATGCGTCCTTTAGGGCAGTATCCAACAGATGAGCTTGTACAAACATTAGATTTTTTAGATGCGCAAAAGGTCGAATATGAGTTAGATGGCAACACCATCATGGTTGCTGAAAATGACTACCAAAATATTAAACTCAAAATGGCGCGAGATGGCTTTACTCAGTCGCCAAGCTCTGGTACCGATATTTTAATGCAAGATATGGGTTTCGGTGTGAGCCAGCGATTAGAAAGAGAGCGTTTAAAGCACGGTCGCGAGCAGCAACTCGCGCGTACAATTGAAGAACTTCAAGAGATTACCAGAGCAAAAGTCTTACTGGCTATCCCAAAGGAAAATGTATTCGCAAGAAGAGAAAAAAAGCCTTCTGCAACAGTTGTAATCACGCTTAAACGGGGTCGTTCTTTGGATGGAGAAGAAGTGGATGCTATTGTTGATATCGTCGCTTCAGCTGTTCAAGGGCTTGAACCGGCGCGTGTAACTGTGACAAACCAAAATGGCCGATTACTTAATTCCGGGTCACAAGATTCATTGGCTGCTCGTTCTCGTAAAGAGTATGATTTAGAACGTAAAAGAGAGCAAGAGTACTTAGAAAAAATTGATAGTATTTTAATCCCGGTAGTTGGATTAGGGAAATTTACAGCGCAGGTTGACTTAACAATGGACTTTAGCGCCATTGAAGAAACACAAAAGCGCTTTAACCCTGATTTACCGGCTGTGAGAAGTGAAACAACCTTCGAAGAAAATAATATAGGAGGGCTTGCAGTAGGGATCCCTGGTGCGTTGACGAATCAGCCTCCTGTAAATTCAAATATTCCTGAAGTTGCTGGGCAAGGCAATGGGCGTAATAATGCAAATCCAAGTAGAACGCATAAAGAAGCAACACGTAATTATGAACTAGATACCACTATTAGCCATAAGCGCCAACAAAGTGGTGTTATACGCAGGATCAGTGTTTCAGTTGCGGTTGATTATTTGGCTAAAGCAGATGCCGAGGGCACCGTAACTATGGCGCCGAGAAGCCAAGAAGAAATAAATAATATAAGACGGTTACTGCAAGGTGGTGTCGGGTTTGATATGCAGCGTGGTGATGCGCTTGAAGTTGTGACAGTGCCGTTTGTGCGAGAAGACATTTTAGAAACTGCGGAATTACCTTTGTGGGAACAAGAGTGGTTTATGAAAACAATGCGTCTTGTGATGGGAGCATTGGTTATTATTGTGCTAATTCTAGCGGTTGTAAGACCGATGTTGAAGCGCCTGATTTACCCAGATGATACATTAGAAGAGTTTGATGAAGATTCATTAACTTCAGGTGTTGACTTAGGCGATAGCACGTTAGATATGTTAAATAACGACTTTGATTCAGCAGCTGTTGGTTTCTCGTCGGATGGTACATTACAATTACCAGACTTACATGGCGATGAAGACTTACTTAAAGCAGTACGAGCTTTAGTAGCTAATGAGCCAGAACTCTCCTCACAAGTAGTGAAAGCGTGGTTAACAGAAGATGACTGATGAAGAACAAAAACAATTACCGGCAACCTTTGATGTTGAAAAACTTGATGGTGTTGATAAAGCTGCAATCTTATTATTGAGCCTTACTGAAGAAGATGCAGCTCAGATACTGAAGCACCTTGAGCCAAAGCAAGTACAAAAAGTCGGTATGTCGATGGCTGCACTAGATGATTTATCTCAGTCTAAGATTAGTGCTGTACATAATCTGTTTATTGAACAAATACAGAGTTTCAGTACTATTGGCTTCCAATCAGAAGATTTTATTCGTAAAGCATTAACCGCTGCATTGGGTGAAGATAAAGCGGCGAGTTTGATTGACCAAATTGTCATGGGTTCGGGTGCTAAAGGTTTGGATTCACTCAAGTGGATGGATTCAAAGCAAGTTGCGAATATAATTCGAAATGAGCACCCTCAGATCCAAACCATTGTTTTGTCATACTTAGAACCAGAGCAATCGGCGGAGATTTTGTCTCAATTCCCGGAGAAGGTTCGTTTAGATTTGACTATGCGTATTGCTAACTTAGAAGAAGTTCAGCCGGCCGCTTTACAAGAACTAAATGAAATTATGGAGAAACAGTTTGCCGGTCAAGCGGGCGCACAAGCAGCTAAAATGGGAGGCTTGAAAGCGGCTGCGGATATTATGAATTATCTAGATACCAATGTTGAAGGGCAATTAATGGACTCTATACGTGAGCATGATGAAGAAATGTCACAGCAGATCCAAGACTTAATGTTTGTATTTGAGAACCTATTGGATGTAGAAGACAGAGGTATTCAAGCGATTCTCCGTGAAGTTCAACAAGATGTGTTGATGAAAGCTATCAAAGGCACTGATGATGCACTCAAAGATAAGATTTTGGCTAATATGTCGAAGCGTGCAGCTGAGATGATGGCTGATGACTTGGAAGCAATGCCTCCTGTGCGAATAAGTGAAGTGGAAGCCGCTCAAAAAGAAGTACTCTCAACGGCCAGAAGATTAGCTGATTCCGGTGAAATTATGTTAGGCGGTGGTGGCGGTGAGGAGTTCTTGTAAACCATGAGTGATCCAAAGTTTTATAAAGGGCGCCCTGTTGAGGGAGAGGCATTAGATGAGTTGCTAAAAAACTGGCCGATCCCTGATGTTGCTGATGACCCTAGGAAATATGCTGGTCGTTCAACGGCGTTTGGCCAACCTTTGGAAGAAGTGTTCCAAAAGCCGGAAGAAAAAGTGAATGCAGAGCCGCAAGCACATGAGCCTGAATTTCCGACATTAACAATGGAAGAACTTGAACAAATTCGTCAAGACGCTTATGAAGAAGGGATAAAGCAAGGTCATGAACAAGGTTATATCGATGGCTTCGATAAAGGAATGACAGAAGGAAAAGACGCTGGTTATAAAGAGGGGATTGAAATTGGCAAACAACAAGGGCTGGACGATGCACAACCATTGATAGATGAGAAGCTACAGGTGCTATCTCAGTTAGTAAGCGATTTAAATTCTCCCCTGAGACTTGTTGATGAAGCGTGTGAAAAGCAACTGGTTTTTCTTGCCAATTTATTGGCGGAAGCGGTTATTTTTCAAGAAGTAAAATTAAACCCTGATGTAGTTTTATTGGCGTTGAAAAAAGGGATGGATGCGTTGCCTATCGTGCAGCAAAATGTGAAGGTGCATTTACACCCTGAAGACCTTGAGCTGGTTAAGCAAGCCTACGGAGAGGATGAGTTATCTAAACAACAATGGCAATTAACGCCCGAACCGACTTTGGCTAGAGGAGGGTGTGAGGTTAAAACGGTACAGTCATCGATTGATATGACATTAAAAACACGTATGCGAGAAATTTTGGATAAATTCTTGCATGATAGTGATATCTAACATTCAGAATCACGTAACCGGATGAGCCAAACCAATACTCTCGCAGAGCGGATCGCTCGCTACCAAGATCACATACCGCAATTCTCCGTGCCCGTAGCAGGCAGTCTAACACGTGTTGTAGGGCTAACACTGGAAGCTAAAGGGTTAATCGCACCCGTGGGAAGTCAATGTAAAATCGAAACAATTCGTGGTTTTGTCGATGCCGAAGTAATTGGTTTTAATGATGATACGTTGTACTTGATGCCAAATGACCATATTTCGGGAGTATTACCTGGCGCACGGGTTATTCCGCAATTGAATGAAACAGGGTTGCCAGTTGGGATGGGGTTGCTAGGGAGAGTGGTTGATGGGCTTGGTCGTCCATTGGATGGTTTAGGCTCGGTCGATACGCAAGAAACGTTAAAATTTGCTCAAGAGCCGATTAATCCATTAGCAAGGCGACCAATCAAGGAGCCAATGGATGTCGGTGTTAGGGCTATCAATTCAATTATTACAGTAGGTCAAGGACAAAGAATGGGCCTATTTGCAGGAAGTGGGGTGGGTAAATCGGTGCTTTTGGGCATGATGACGCGTGGCAGTGAAGCCGATGTTATCGTGGTTGGTTTAGTCGGCGAGCGTGGTCGAGAAGTTAAAGAATTTATTGACGAAATATTAGGTGCTGAGGGACGAAAGCGTTCTGTTGTTGTTGCAGCACCAGCGGATGCATCTCCGTTGATGAGGTTGAAAGGCTGTGAGAGTGCAATCACAATCGCGGAATATTTTCGAGATCAGGGGTTAAGTGTTTTGCTGTTACTTGATTCAGTGACCCGGTATGCGATGGCGCAACGTGAAATCGCATTAGCGGTTGGTGAACCTCCAGCCACTAAGGGTTATCCGCCCTCAGTATTTGCTAAGTTGCCAGCTTTAGTAGAAAGAGCGGGTAATGGCGGTGAAGGGCAAGGGTCAATCACGGCATTTTTTACGGTTTTAAGTGAAGGTGATGACATGCAAGACCCTATCGCAGATGCAGCGCGTGCGATTCTAGATGGTCATATTGTTTTATCACGAGAGCTCGCCGATAGTGGTCATTATCCTGCAATTGATATTGAAAAGTCGATCAGTCGAGTTATGCCGCAAGTGGTGTCTGAGAGTCATATGCAACAAGCACGAGTGTTGAAACAAGTTTACTCTATGTATCAACAAAACAAAGACATGATAACACTTGGTGCTTACCAAAAAGGCAGTGACCCAATGTTAGATCAAGCAATTACCATGATGCCGACAGTGAATACATTCTTACAACAAGGCATGAAAGATGTGCTCAATTATGATGAATGTTTGCAAGGGCTTGCACAATTATTGGGGCAAGGCTAATGGCGGCAGATAAATTGGCACTCCTGTATAAGCTTGAAAGTGAAAAAGAAGAAAAACTACGAGTTAATTATAGTCAGGCTCAACAGCACCTGAGCATTAATCAGCAAAAGCTCAAAGGCTTGAATGATTTTCGTCTTGAATATACTCAGCAGCTTCATTTGAAAGCGTTAGCGGGACTGCAAACCAGTGGCTTTAATCAATATCAATCATTTATTAAAAAAATTGAAGATGCCATAAAACAGCAAGCCTCGACAGTTATGACGGCACAACAAGTTGTTGAGCAGCGGAAAAAAATTTGGCTAGCTCAACAAGTAAAAGCAAAAGCAATTGAAATGCTTATTGATAAAAGAGCTTTGGAAAAGCAGAAGCGATTAAATAAAGCTGAGCAGGCTATGTTAGATGAGTTTGCAACAAATCAGTTTGTGCGACGTAAAGCAAGTTAGATTGGCTTGTTATTTGCTTGTTCTTATAAGTTATTAATGTAAACGGCGTGGTTTTGCCGTTATGTAAAAGGTGATCATATGCTCAATGTGAAACAAGATTTAGCTATACTCAACTCTGAGTATTTAGAGAAAGTCAAATACGAAGAGCGAAAAGGTGCAGCGGTAGCTAATGAAGAATTTGCAAACGAATTGAGTAGATATGAAGAGTACGCCTCGTCTTATGACTCAAAAGAGACTCCAGAGAATAAATCTAAATTAAGAGATGGTAACGAGCCAAAAGAAGAGTTGTTGACGGGAAGCAAAGAGCATGAAACCCCTACAACGGCTGGTAAAACAGGTGATATTAATACGCGTGATAATCAAGCCGAAGTCCGTCCCTCTACTGATGAAGCCAGCTCTTCTACTAAAGCCTATTCTGCTACTATTGTAGAGCCAGATGCAAAAGAGGTTGTTAAGTCTACAGCAAACAATAGTGACGGTGATTTCCTAGCGCAAATTAATGCTGCGCAACAGCAAAGTACATCAGTAAAAAGTTACACACAACCGACCACCCCAGAGTATTCAAAACTGTCTCAAGTTGCACAGGCAATGGAGCAATTGAATGCTTCAAAAAATGCCAAGCCAGAACAACAGATTGGGGGAAATTTAAAGAATGAAAAAGAATCAGATGATCAGCTTTTGTTTACTAATAAAGCGGAATTAATATCTAAAGGTACAAAAAATGATGCAGTGACAAGTGGTGATACACAGGCCACAAAAGCGTCTGATGTTGATAAAGCGCTTAAGGATATAGAGTCGGGTTATAAGGATAATTATCTGGGCAAAAGTACACCTGTTTTATCGTCATCTGTGGCAAATAATGACATAGCCAAAAAAGACCCGACATTGATTAATGAAGCTTCACAAACAGGAGAGAACAAACCTACGGAGGAAAACGCCAATCAAGAGAGTGCTGAAGTACGTATGGATAGACAATCGAGTAGCAATACTAAGTACAACGCAATCGCAATAGACAGTAGATTCATAAAGAAAGAGGAGGTGAATGAGCAGCCTACGGTGACTCAACAGAAGGATAAAACACCGCTTATAGAAAAAGATTTGCAGCTCAAAACACATATTGAACAACTTAATAGCAATGAGAAAAAGTCACTTCAGCTTGCTTTACAGCAGGCCATAAATAGCAACACTTTATCGCCTGATGCGAAAGAAAATGCACAGCGTGCTCTTCAATTTATGAACAATGAGCGCAATGGAAAAGCACCGCAGATAGAAATACAAATAGGTGAAGATGACGTGGTGGATCCGGATAACCCACTTAATGCTGTAAGGTATGAGAATCAGCCTAAATTAAGCACAGTACTTGAAAGCATCACCTCTCGGGTTCCTCAATCTGAAAGCGATGGATACCGAAGTGGTGAATTGAAAGCCTTGCAAGAAGAAGCAGTGAAAGAGGCTGTAATTAAAGGTCAAGCAGCCGCTGATGATAATGTAGACACTGCAGAAATAAATGCACTTAGAAAACCCGTATCTAATATTCAAGTCGAGCAGTTATTTAAAGCTATTGTTCAACCTGTTGTACCACAAAGCGTGAACAATACAGACTTTGTTGATTATAACAGCCCCGTGCAAGTATTAGATTCTACACAGGGGCAACAAGTGTCAAATCAAAATCAAACATCACTCTTATCAGGCCGAGTGGTGATGGATCCAGAGATACAGCAAGCGATAAATGTTGCTCGAAATGATGCTGCAAAAGTGCTTCAAGAGAAAGTATCGATGATGTTGAACTTGAATAATAAAGAAGCTGAAGTTCGATTAGATCCACCAGAGTTAGGCAGTATGCAAATTCGTATTAGAAGTGATGCTGAACAAGCTCAAGTCAATTTTGTCGTTCAAAATCAGCAGGCTAAGGAAGCTCTTGAGCAGTCAATGCCAAAACTAAAAGAGATGTTGGCTGAACAAGGCATAGAATTGGGTGAGAGTAATATTCAGCAAGAGGATCAAGGTCAACGGGATGAACAAAGCGAGAATAATCAACAAGAAGGGAATTCTAGACTTGCCAATAACAATGACGAGGCGCAAAATACTGCTCAATTGATGAATAGTAAAGCAGATGAAGGGTCAGGAATAGATTACTATGCCTAACAACTGCTATGATATATAAAGAAACCTTGTGACTTTATATCACTTTTAAGGATTGGTATGGCAGAAGAAACAGATTTAGAGATAGAAGAAGCTGGTGGCGGTAAAAAAAAGCTGATTATTATTATAGCCGCAGTTGTGGTTATCTTAGGTGGCGTAGCTGGATTTTTCTTAATGTCTGGCTCGGATGAACCAGCGGAAACACTCGAGGAAGAAACAGCAATTGTTGAAGCGCCTGAGCCAAGTGCAGCGGCTGAAACCGGCAGTGCGTTATACGTTGCAATGCCGAGACCTTTTGTTTTTAATGTACCGGGCGCAAGCCGAGATCGTATAGTGCAGATAAAAGTGCAGTTATTGGTTCGTGGTGATGGGAATGAAGAAATTGCTAAAAAGCATATCCCCTTGATAGAAGGGACCCTGCTAAGTGTATTTTCAACTACGACGGCAGATGAATTGAGTACTAGTGCTGGAAAAGAAACGTTACGCTTAACTGCTTTAGATAAAGTACAGGCTGCAATGGAAGGTGTCGAGGGTAGCAAAGTTGTTGAGCGTGTATTATTTACTGGCTTTGTGATGCAGTAATGGAGTCCTACGGTGAGTGATTTATTATCTCAAGACGAAATTGATGCACTATTGCACGGTGTCGATGAAGTTGAAGAAGAAGAAGTTGTTGAAGGTGAAGAAGGTGAGTCCTCTCATGCGCTACAGTACGATTTCTCATCGCAAGATCGTATTGTTCGTGGGCGTATGCCAACCCTTGAGATTGTGAACGAACGTTTTGCTCGCCATATGCGTATTAGCTTGTTTAATATGATGCGCCGTACAGCAGAAGTATCGATAAACGGTGTGCAAATGCTCAAATTTGGTGAATATATACATACCTTATTTGTACCAACCAGCTTGAATATGGTGCGTTTTCGACCTTTGAAGGGTACTGGTCTTATCACCATGGAAGCACGACTTGTTTTTATTTTAGTGGATAATTTTTTTGGTGGTGATGGTCGCTATCACGCTAAAATTGAAGGTCGAGAATTTACCCCAACCGAAAGACGTATCGTTCAGATGCTGCTAAAGATTATTTTTGAAGATTATAAAGAAGCGTGGGCACCTGTGATGGATGTTTCGTTTGAGTATTTAGATTCAGAAGTAAACCCAGCAATGGCAAATATTGTGAGCCCTACGGAAGTGGTTGTTATTAGCTCTTTTCACATTGAGCTCGATGGTGGTGGTGGCGATTTCCATATATCCCTACCTTACTCTATGTTAGAGCCGATTCGTGAACTACTTGATGCGGGTGTGCAATCAGACACTGAAGATACCGACTTACGATGGAGTAAAGCGCTCAGAGATGAGATTATGGACGTTGAGGTTGAGTTATCAACACAACTTCTTGAGGTTGATTTATCCCTTGAACAAATTATGGGGCTGAAAACGGGGGATGTGATCCCGGTTGAAATGCCAGAGCATATAACGGTATTTGTTGAAGAGTTACCAACATATCGAGCAAAAATGGGTCGTTCAAGAGACAACATAGCGCTGCAGATCAGCGAGAAAATTAAACGTCCAGAATCTGTGAAATCAGAGTTGCATGTCTTTACTAAAGGTGGAAAGAAACTTGACTCTGATGCTGAGCTGGCTGAGTTAGAAGAAGATTTGCACTTATCTGATGGCGTAGATTTAGATTGGTGATAATTGATTTGATAAAGGTTTTAATAGTATGAGTGATGACCAAGATACAATGGATGAGTGGGCTGCGGCATTAGCAGAGGCTGATGATGCGGATCAAGGTGGAGAGCCTGAGTTAGCAGAGCTTGATGAGTTAACAGATGCATCAGGTAACTTGTCAGCCGATGAAGCCCGAAAACTAGATACCATTTTAGACATACCAGTGACTATTTCTATGGAAGTGGGTCGGTCTAAAATTAATATCCGTAATTTATTACAATTAAACCAAGGCTCTGTTGTAGAGCTCGACAGAGTCGCTGGTGAGCCTCTAGATGTACTTGTTAATGGTACTCTTATTGCACATGGAGAGGTTGTAGTAGTAAATGATAAGTTTGGTATTCGTCTAACGGATGTTATCAGCCAAGTTGAACGCATAAAAAAATTACGATGAAACATTTTTTATTTGCAATTAGTTTATACCCAAGTGTAGCTTACACAGCTGTACAGCCCTCGGGCTTCAGTTCAGAGCTAGTGTCAGTTGGTTTGTCTCTTTTGATGGTGTTGTTGTTGATCATTGGGTTAGGGTTTTTTCTCAAAAAGTTAAATCCTAATATTGGCAATAACAATGATTTTAAAGTGATCAGGAGTCTTCCTTTAGGGACTAAAGAGCGTTTATTAGTTATTGAGGTTGACGATAAGCAACTTTTACTAGGTGTAACGCCACAAAATATTAATTTTTTATATCAGCTAGATACACCTCTCGATGTGCAAAACTCGCCTGTATTTGCAAAGGAGCTAAGCCGCTTCTTTACGCCTGATAATAAGCACAATAAGCACAATAAGAACACACCAAATGATTAGATTATTCGCTGTAGTACTGTTCCTGTTTTTTACACCCTATGTAAGCGCAGAGGGCATTGATGCTTTGAGTATTACAACCAATCCCGATGGTTCTCAAGAATACTCAGTGACATTGCAAGTACTTGCAATTATGACGGCACTGAGTTTTATTCCAGCGGCAGTCATAATGATGACTTCATTTACGAGAATAATTATCGTACTGGCTATATTACGTCAGGCTATAGGTCTTCAGCAGTCGCCGTCCAATCAAATACTGTTGGGCATGTCATTGTTTTTGACTTTTTTTATAATGGCGCCAATTTTGCAGGATATAAATGAAAAAGCCGTCACGCCATATTTGAATGAAGAGATGACATCGATTCAGGCATTAACTGAAGCGAAGGAGCCGATTAAGGCGTTTATGTTGTCACAAACCCGATTAAAAGATTTGGAAACCTTTGTGCAAATTGCAGGCTATGACAAATTAGAGCAGCCTGAAGATACACCATTTATTGTGCTAATCCCCGCCTTTGTGACAAGCGAATTGCAAACGGCATTTATTATTGGCTTTATGTTTTTTATTCCCTTTTTGATTGTTGATTTAGTGGTTGCTAGTGTCTTGATGGCAATGGGTATGATGATGCTATCGCCTATGATTGTTTCTCTTCCATTTAAGATTATGCTTTTTGTTTTAGTTGATGGTTGGGGTCTTGTTATGGGCACACTCGCTCGGAGTTTTGGGCTAGGGGCATAGTATGAATCCAGAAGTATTTGTTGATATATTAAGCAATGCATTGTTTTTAGTAATAAAACTCGTTGCAGCAATTGTACTTCCTGGCTTATCTATCGGACTCGTTGTTGCTGTTTTCCAGGCAGCTACGTCAATTAATGAACAAACGTTGAGTTTTTTACCACGCCTAATTGTTACAATTTTAGCATTGATTGCTGGGGGGCATTGGCTCACACAAGAGCTGATGGATTTTTTCACTGGTTTAGTTTTATCAATTCCTGAAATTGCAGGTTAGTCGTGGAGTTTCCTTTTGCGATTATAGTCCAGTGGTTAAGCGATTTTTTACTTCCTTTAGTACGTATTAGCTCGATGATTATGGTGATGGCTGGGCTGGGGGCACAGAGTGTACCAACGAGAATAAAACTTGGACTGTCTGTAACGGTTACTTTTGCCGTGATGCCTGTTTTACCTACTTCGCAATTTAGTGACCTCTTCTCATTTTCTATGATTTTCGTTGTTATTCAACAAATGATCATTGGCATAGCCATTGGATTTGCATCTTTATTGCTACTTAATACATTTATTATTGCAGGGCAGATTTTGGCTATGCAAACGGGCCTTGGTTTTGCTTCTGTGGTTGACCCCGCTAATGGCTTGAGTGTCCCTGCGGTTGGTCAGTTTTACTTGATTTTAGCTACATTATTGTTTTTTGTTTTGAATGGTCATTTAATGATGATTCAAATGGTAGTGTTTAGTTTTCAAACTTTTCCAATTAATGGGCAATGGTGGATTGTCGATAATTATTGGCAAATAGTGAATTGGGGAGGGTGGATGTTTTCAACGGCAATGGCGTTATCCCTTGCACCGTTAACAGCCATGTTGGTGATTAATATTTCATTTGGCATTATGACCCGTGCTGCGCCGCAAATGAATATATTTGCAGTTGGTTTTGCATTTACCCTTGTTGCAGGTCTTACTATTATTTGGGCTACGTTAGGAAATTTTTTAGTGCAATATGAATTTCAATGGCTTAAGACAATTGAACTAATGTGCAATTTAATTGGTTGTACGGTGTAGCATATGGCAGAAGATTCGGGTCAAGAAAAAACGGAAGAACCCACGGGGAAAAAAATAGATGAGTCTCGTAAGAAAGGACAAGTTGCACGTTCGAAAGAGTTAGGGACCACATTTGTACTCATTTTTTCCTCAATATCATTGCTATTATATGGACCTGATATAGGAAAGGGGCTGTATAATATAATGGGCCGAGCATTGAGCCTAAACCGTAATGAAACATACGATACAACCAAGATGTTTTCTATATGGGGGGAGATGTTTTCCGAGCTTATTTTCCCAATGTCTATGTTTGTTTTTATCATTGTTATAGCCGCTATTGTTGGTAATACTTTACTCGGAGGTTTTAACTTTAGTTGGCAGGCTGCGGCACCTAAAGCCAGTAAAATGTCTCCGGCAAAAGGTATTAAAAGAATGCTAGGCCCACAGGCAGGCGTTGAACTAGTAAAAGCGGTACTTAAATTTGGATTGGTAGCAGGTTTTGCTATTTACTTGATAAACACTTTTTTTTATGAAATTTTGCATTTAAGTGTCGAGCAAATTCCCAGTAGTATTATTCACGCATTAGAAATTTTGGCATGGATGTTTTTAGCGTTAAGTTGTACTTTAATTATTATTTCAGCCATTGATGCTCCTTATCAAAGCTATAATCACCATAAACAGCTTAAAATGACGATGCAAGAAGTCAAAGATGAATATAAAAACTCGGAAGGTGATCCGCAAATTAAGGCACGTATCCGTCGCACCCAAAGAGAGATGTCCCAACGTCGCATGATACAAGATGTGCCTGACGCAGATGTGATTGTTACTAACCCAACGCACTATTCAGTTGCGTTAAAATACGATACGGAAAAAGCTGGTGCGCCCATTGTACTAGCGAAAGGTGTTGATGAATTAGCTATGCAAATAAGAAAGGTGGCAATAGGTAATGAAGTGCCTATTGTTGAATCACCAGCTTTAACACGTTCTTTATACCACACCACTGAAGTTGGTCATCAAATACCAGATCAATTGTTTACAGCCGTAGCACAAGTACTCGCTTTTGTATTTCAGTTAAAGCGCTTTCAAAAGGGCAGAGGCAAGCGACCGACAGCGCTTAATGAGGATCTACCTATTCCTAATGAGTTGAAACACTAAACTTCCCAGCTTTTTTAGACAAGGGTAACATTTATATATGTTCTGCATTTTTCATTGCGACCTTATAAATTGAGGGTTAGTAACTTTATGGCGCATAACTTGCTTTGTACTAGTCAGTGTCAATATTTTGTAGTTAGTAAGTTATGGATTTTAAAGCAGTTTTACAGCAAATCAATAGAGATAAGAAAGAATATGCAAAGGGTGTAGGTACCCCTCTAATGGTTCTGGCTGCGCTAGGCATGGTTATCTTACCGCTACCTCCTTTCTTACTAGATATTTTATTTTCTTTTAATATCGCGCTAGCACTAGTCGTTTTATTGGTAACAGTTTACACCATGAAACCGTTAGAGTTTGGTATGTTTCCAGCAGTGTTACTTATTGCAACAATTATGCGATTGGCATTAAATGTTGCGAGTACACGAGTTGTTTTGCTTGAAGGGCACAATGGTGGTGATGCGGCTGGTAAAGTCATTGAAGCATTTGGTTCGGTGGTAATCGGCGGAAATTACGCAGTTGGCTTAGTGGTCTTTTTAATTCTAATTATTATTAACTTTGTTGTAATCACGAAAGGTGCAGGGCGTATTTCCGAAGTATCAGCACGATTTACATTAGATGCGATGCCAGGAAAACAAATGGCGATAGATGCTGATTTAAATGCAGGGTTTATTAGTGCAGACGATGCCCGGGCTAGGCGAGAAGAAGTAACCCGTGAAGCTGACTTTTACGGCTCAATGGATGGTGCCAGTAAGTTTGTAAAAGGGGACGCTATTGCGGGTATTGTTATTTTAGCTATTAATATTATTGGCGGTTTATTTGTTGGTATGATCCAACATAATCTCGGGTTTGGTAAAGCAATGGAAGTTTATACTCTACTCACCATTGGAGACGGACTTGTGGCGCAATTACCGTCGTTGCTTCTGTCTATCGGCACTGCAATTGTTGTTACTAGACAAAATGAATCTCACAATATGGGAGACCAATTTAAGGCCCAACTTGGTAATGAAAAGTCATTATCAATAGCTGCCGCAATTTTGATTGTTATGGGACTTGTACCAGGGATGCCTCATGTTGCATTTTTGAGTTTAGGTGCATTACTCGGATATTTGGCGTATTACACTCAGTCCCAAAAAACAAAAGCAGAGGAAGTTAAGCAAGCGGAAGAAGCTAAAGGTGGTGACATCGCAGCTCGAAAACAAGATCAAAAAGAGCTTGGTTGGGACGACGTTCAGCCTGTGGATGTTATTGGGCTTGAAGTTGGTTACCGACTAATACCGTTGGTAGATCAAGCACAAGGTGGTGAATTATTAAGTAGAATTAAAGGTGTTCGTAAAAAGCTTTCCCAAGAACTGGGGTTTTTGGTTCCACCAGTACATATTAGAGATAACTTAGAGTTAGACCCCAATGCATACAATATTACTTTAATGGGAGTGGGGTCCGGAGATGGAGAATTAAAGCATGGTGATGAGCTTGCAATTAACCCAGGCCAAGTATTTGGTCCAATAAATGGTGTTGCTACAACCGATCCAGCGTTTGGATTAGAGGCTGTATGGATTAAACCTGAACAAAAAGATGAAGCGCATTCCCTTGGTTATACAGTCGTTGATGCAGCGACTGTCGTTGCAACACATATAAGCCAACTGTTGACTAATAATGCATCACTACTATTAGGTCATGAGGAAGTTCAGAACCTACTAGATATTTTGGCGAAAAGTCATCCGAGACTTGTTGAAGGTTTGGTGCCAGATGTATTACCTCTCACTACTATCGTTAAAGTATTGCAAAACCTACTCAATGAAGGAGTCGCAATTAGAGATATGCGGTCAATAATTCAAACGCTTGTAGAGTATGGTCCTCGTAGTCAAGACCCAGATGTACTCACCGCTGCTGTGCGAATCTCGTTACGACGATTGATTATCCAAGATGCAGTAGGAGCTGCGGAAGAAATCCCTGTCATAACATTGGCGCCTGAGTTGGAACAGATGTTGCATCAGTCACTTCAGAACGCAGGTGATGAAGGGGCAGGTATCGAACCAGGTCTTGCGGAGCGGCTTCAAGAATCGTTACGAGAAGCGCATCAAACGCAAGAAATGTTAGGTGACCCGTCTATTTTATTAACCTCAGGTATGTTGAGAAGTGTGCTCTCAAGATTTGTTAAATATACAATACCTGGACTTCGGGTGATGTCATACCAAGAAGTACCAGATGAAAGGCAAATCAAGATTGTGAGCTCAGTTGGACAATAATAGGACTCAAGGGGTTGTAACATGAAAATTAAACGTTTTTTTGCTAAAGATATGCGAACAGCATTAAAGGAAGTCAAAGAAGAACTTGGCGTTGATGCTGTAATCATGTCAAATAAAAAGTTGGCAGATGGTGTTGAGATCGTTGCAGCGGTAGATAATGACCGAGAATTAGTGAAACAACCTCAGGTTTCAGAAAATATAACAGAGACGGTTGCGCAACCAAAACCACAGCCGCAATCACAACCGCCTAGATTTGTACGTCCAGAGCCTCAAAGAGCACGGCCTGAGCCACAAGCCCAGGTTGCAGATAGCTTACAAGCTCTGTTAGAGCGTCAAGCACCTCGTCCCCGTTCTCCTGAGTTGGCATCGATGTTTTCACAATCTGGTATAGATACGGACCAAGTATTCAATAAGCATGCAGAAGCCGGAGCTCAATATGGTTCAGCGAGACAACGTCAAAGCACACCGACTCAACAAAGTCATGTTAGACCAACGAAATCAAAACCTATAGATATTTCAGCTCGTCACACAGGGAGCAACGCTGATTGGCAGTTTGAGGATGAATTAGAGTCTGGGTTTGGTGATGATATAGCTAAACAGTCAGATGAAGTCCAGCCAGACGAAATGACGTCGATGCGCGAAGAAATGAATGCAATTCGTCAGTTGCTAGAGCACCAAGTTTCCGGGTTGATGCAACAAGATATGGCACGCAGAGATCCTACTAGAGCCTGTTTAATTGATCGCCTGCAAGGCATGGGGATTGATTCAGAGGTTGCTGAACAAATGGCGTGTTTTATTCCAGATGATGTTTCGCGCAAAGAAGCATGGAATGCATTACTTAATATGGTCGTAAACCAAATGCATACAACCAATAATGATATTTTACGCCAAGGTGGTGTTTATGCGTTAGTTGGCCCAACTGGTGTGGGTAAAACAACAACTGTGGCAAAACTTGCTGCATTAGGTGCACAAAAATATGGTGCTGACAAAGTAGCGTTAATTACGACAGATACGTATAGAATAGGTGCTTATGAGCAGTTAGCGACATATGGCCGAATTATAGGTTGTCCAGTAAAGCAAGTAAAAGATGCTAATGAATTAGCAGAAGTTTTGTATCATTTACGCAATAAGCGTCTAGTATTAATAGACACAGCAGGAATGAGTCAAAGAGATTTGCGATTAACAGAACAATTAAATACTTTAATGCGTAGCGCAAGAGTTGATATTAGAAGTTATTTAGTATTAAGTGCGACTTCACAGATGCATGTTTTACAAGAGTCGGTACGTCACTTTCAAAAAGTAAATTTAAGTGGCTGTATTTTCACAAAACTTGATGAATGTCTAAGTTTAGGTGAGATTATCAGTATTGCGATTCAAAATCGCTTGCCAATAGGGTATCTTACTAATGGTCAACGGGTGCCAGAAGACATTCGAGTGGCAAATGCTCAAAAGTTAGTCAAAAAAGCTGAGCAATTGTATTTAAAGAGAATAAAAGCACAACATTCGAGGCGCGAAGCAGTGGCGTCTCAGACAGTAGGAATGTATGATTAACACAGTTTTAGATCAAGCAAGTGGCCTGCGTAGGATGAATCAAAATAATAACCATGGTGTTAAAGTCATAGCCGTTACTGGTGGTAAGGGTGGCGTGGGTAAAACCAATGTGTCTTTGAACACGGCTATAGCGTTAGGTCAACAAGGTAACAGAGTATTAGTTTTAGACGCCGATTTAGGTTTGGCAAATTGTGATGTCATGTTGGGTCTGCGTGTCGAAAAGAATTTATCTCATGTTTTATCGGGCGAATGTGAGCTAGATGAGATTTTAGTTGAAGGGCCAGCAGGCATAAAAATAGTGCCTGCGACATCCGGCTCACAGAATATGGTTGAGCTTACACCGGCAGAGCATGCTGGGTTGATCCGGGCATTTAGTGAGTTAAATACTGAATTTGACATTTTAATTGTAGATACTGCCGCCGGTATCTCGGATATGGTGCTAAGCTTCTCTAGAGCAGCACAGGACGTAATGGTCGTTGTATGTGATGAGCCAACGTCCATTACAGATGCTTATGCATTGATTAAAGTTTTAAGCAGAGAGCATGGCGTTTACAAATTTAAAATAGTTGCGAATATGGTGCGTAGTTTAAGAGAAGGCCAAGAGTTATTTGCTAAACTGTCTAAAGTGACGGATAGATTCTTAGATGTGGCACTTGAGCTTGTTGCAACAGTTCCGTATGACGAAAACATGCGAAAGTCTTCGCGGCGTCAAAAAACAATTGTTGAGCTATTTCCTAAGTCTCCAGCCGCGGTTGCATTTCGTGGGCTGGCAAGCAAGGCCGCTAAATGGCCTATACCACATCAGCCATCAGGGCATTTAGAGTTTTTTATTGAACAACTTGTCAATGGGTAACTATGGCATCATCGGTGAGTAAAGCGATGGGGTATCAAACAACAGAACACTTGAGCATGGTGGTTGAACGTCATGCATCACTTGTAAAAAAGGTGGCATGCCATTTATTGGCAAGGCTACCTGCAAATATTCAATTAGATGATTTAATTCAATCAGGTATGATTGGTCTCATCGAGGCGTCAAAAAACTTTGACGCCAGTAAAGGGGCAAGTTTTGAAACATTCGCGGGTATTCGGATCCGGGGCGCGATGTTGGATGAAATCCGCCGAGGTGATTGGGCTCCACGTTCTGTTCATAAAAACAGCAGGACGGTGGCTGAAGCGATATCTTTCCTTGAATCTGCGTTGGGAAGAGAACCAAAAGATACTGAAATTGCTGAAAAACTTGATATTACGTTAGATGAGTACCATCATATTCTACATGATGTAAATGCGAGTAAAATTATCGGTATCGAGGATTTAGGCGTTGATGAAGACGTGATTACTCCTGCAAACCGTGATTTATCGCTAGACAAACCTTTTAATAACGTTAAAAATGAACGTTTTAATGAATCGTTGCTGACAGCGATACAATCGCTACCAGAAAGGGATAGTTTAGTACTCTCTCTTTACTATAACGACGAAATGAATTTAAAAGAAATAGGCCAGATACTTGATGTTAGTGAATCTCGTGTTAGCCAAATCCATGGGCAGGCAATGATAAAGCTCAAAGCTAAAATCAATGACTGGGTCAATTAGAGTAAAAATAATAGGTTGAAACCTCACTGGAGGATGTTTTGGATAAAAACATGAAAATTCTCGTGGTTGATGATTTTTCTACAATGAGGAGAATAATCAAAAACTTACTTAGAGACTTAGGCTTTACAAATGTACAAGAAGCTGATGATGGAAGTACGGCGCTTCCTATGCTTCAAAATCAAGAGTTTGATTTTGTTGTAACAGACTGGAATATGCCAGGTATGCAAGGAATAGATTTATTGCGTGCAATTAGGGCTGACGATAGTTTAAAGCACATACCTGTTCTGATGGTAACAGCAGAAGCGAAAAAAGAGCAGATAGTAGCTGCTGCGCAAGCTGGTGTAAATGGATATATAGTTAAACCGTTTACTGCAGGAACGCTAAAAACTAAGTTAGAAAAAGTGTTTGAACGTTTAGGTTAACAATAAGAAGGAGAGGCTTATGTCAACGCCTTCTGTGCCTCAAATCACCCTTGAGCAAGCTAAACAACTTGTTGTTTATTTGGAACAAGGTGAGCAAGATAAAGCAGACCAACTTATACTGGATGCTGCGAATAAAGAACAGTCCGAGTTGTTTGCGGAGGTGGGTAAATTAACCCGTCAATTGCATGAGTCTCTAAAAAGTTTCGAACTCGATACTCGCCTTGCTGATTTGACGACTGAAGCCATTCCTGACGCTAAACAACGTTTAAATTATGTCATGGAAATGACTGAGAATGCAGCTAACAAAACAATGGATGCAATAGAGGCTAGCTTACCTTTAGCGCAACAGTTAGGTGACGAGATCTCAGAGATAAAGCCTACGTGGGATCGTTTAATGAGCCGAGATATCCAACTCGGTGAATTTAAAACGCTTTGTCATGACCTAGATCGTTTTATGCAGGGCTCTCAAACTCGTACTGACGAGTTACAGGGCCTGATGACTAACGTGCTAATGGCACAAGATTATCAAGATTTAACCGGTCAAGTTATTCGCCGTGTTATTGAACTTGTCAGGGAAGTTGAAGATAACCTTATCCATATGCTTACCGTTTTTGGTACGACTGATGAACTACCAGCCCAAGAAAGTGACGTAATCGCTGAGCAAGCGGTAGTTCAAGCAACTGAAGTAGACATAGATGCTATATCAGGTCCCGAAGGCCCCATATTGGATGCGGATACTCGCGATGATGTGGTTTCTGGGCAAGATGAAGTAGATGATTTATTGTCTAGTTTAGGCTTCTAATAGGAGAGTAGGTACATGAGCTTTGAAGTCGATGAAGATATCTTACAAGACTTTCTTGTTGAAGCAGGAGAAATTCTAGAGCTATTATCAGAACAACTGGTAGAACTGGAGAACAATCCTGAAGATAAGGAGTTATTGAACGCCATATTCCGAGGTTTCCATACTGTCAAAGGCGGAGCCGGCTTCTTAAGTATGACCGAACTCGTTGATGCATGTCATGGTGCTGAAAATGTGTTTGATGTATTAAGGCAAGGGCAAAGAGGCGTTAGCTCCGAATTGATGGATGTGATTCTACAGTCATTAGATACCATTAATGAGATGTTTGGGCATATTCAAAATCGTGAAAAACCAGAGCCTGCAGACCCTCAATTATTAGAGACGTTACATCAATTAAGTCGACCAGAATCAGAAGATGAAGCGCCAATTGTTGCAACCGAGCCCGAGCCGGTTAGTACACCACCTGTCGAAGATGTGTTATTTGAGGCGGACTTAGGGCCTGCTACAGAAAATGATGGTGGTATTGATGAGATATCAGAAGATGAATTTGAAAATTTATTGGATGAACTTCATGGATCAGGGCAAGGACCAGCTCCTACTCCAGCGCCAGCTGCGAGCAGCAGTGATGGTGATATAAGTGATGATGAATTTGATAGTCTACTAGATGAATTACATGGCGTTGGTAGTTTTGGTAATATAGAGGCGGAATCATCAACTACAGGAAATTCGTCACCGCCAAGTGCGGCTGTCGGAGGTGATAACGCTGACGATGAAATCAATGATGATGATTTTGAAGCATTATTAGATGAACTTCATGGCAAGGGGGGGGCTCCACGTTCAACAGAGTTAGAAGCACCTTCTAAACAGAATGAATCTATACAAAAACCTGAGCCTCCAAAAGCGGCTACGCCAGCACCAACGGCAAAACCAAAACCAGCACCGAAACCAGTTGTTAAACCTGAAGCTAAGGCTGCGCCAGCGAAAGCGCCAGTGGCTAAAAAACCAGCTGCTGCGCAAGCAGAAACAACGGTACGAGTGGATACAAAACGTTTAGATCAAATCATGAATATGGTTGGTGAATTAGTTTTGGTTAGAAATAGGTTAGTGAGTTTAGCTAACAATACAAATAGTGAAACTATGGGTAAAGCTATTTCTAACTTAGATGTTGTTACTGCTGATTTACAAGGCGCGGTAATGAAAACTCGGATGCAGCCAATTAAAAAAGTGTTTGGCCGTTTTCCTCGCGTTGTTAGGGATTTAGCGAGAAGCCTGAAAAAAGATATTAATTTGATTTTGGAAGGTGAAGAGACTGACTTAGATAAAAACTTGGTTGAAGCGTTAGCTGACCCACTCGTTCACTTAGTGAGAAACTCAGTCGATCATGGTATTGAAATGCCAGATGTTCGTGAAGCAGCAAACAAGCCAAGAACGGGTACGGTTACGTTATCAGCCTCCCAAGAAGGAGATCATATATTGTTAACCATCAGAGATGATGGTGCAGGTATGGATCCAGAAAAGCTTAAGAAAATAGCGATTGGGAAAGGGGTTATTGATTCTGATCAGGCTAGCCGTTTATCTGATACCGAAGCGTATAATTTAATTTTTGCACCAGGGTTTTCAACGAAAGAAGAAATATCTGATATATCTGGCCGTGGCGTTGGAATGGATGTTGTAAAAACTAAAATTACTCAGCTCAATGGTTCCGTGAATATTCAATCGGAGCTTCGTGTTGGCACTATTTTAGAAATCAAAGTACCACTGACGCTAGCGATACTACCAACCTTAATGGTTGTTGTAGGTGAGCAAACTTTTGCATTACCTCTTGCTGGTGTTAGCGAGATTTTCCATTTAGATTTAACAAAAACGAATATTGTCGATGGACAGCTGACTATCATCGTGAGACAAAAAGCTATTCCACTGTTTTATTTGGAGCATTGGTTAGTAAAAGGCGCAGATACAACGACCAGAAAAGCGGAAGGTCATGTCGTTATAGTGCAAATAGGTACGCAGCAAGTTGGATTTGTTGTTGACTCTTTGATTGGCCAAGAAGAGGTGGTAATTAAGCCTCTCGACCAATTGCTGCAAGGTACTCCAGGTATGGCTGGCGCGACAATAACCTCTGATGGTGGTATAGCGTTGATCTTAGATGTACCAAATATGCTGAAACATTACGCTGGTCAGTAACCGAGTTTGTAGATTACAGTTAAATTGATTGAAGTGGTGCTAGTGCACCACTTTTCAGATCCGCAGAGAAGAATGAGCGTGCCAATGGCAGTTAAAGTATTAGTAGTAGACGATTCGAGCTTTTTTCGTCGTCGTGTCAGTGAAATATTAGAAAAAGACAGTGATATCAAGGTTATTGATTTTGCTGTTAATGGACAAGAAGCAGTAGAAAAAGCTGCAAAGCTTCGACCTGACGTCATCACAATGGATGTTGAAATGCCAGTAATGGATGGGATAACCGCAGTTAAAGCGATTATGAAAGCGAGCCCGACACCAATATTGATGTTTTCATCTTTAACAAGAGAAGGTGCTAGTGCAACGTTAGACGCTTTGGATGCAGGTGCACTAGATTTTTTACCGAAAAAATTTGAAGACATAGCACGTAATAGCGAAGAGGCGATTAAATCTTTACAGTCAAAAGTTAAAGAGATTGGCCGTAGGCGGGTTCATCGTGTGGCACCAACAACAAGAGCGCCTGCGACTGAGGGGAGTAGTCGATTAAATTCGAGGCCTACGACATCAGCTAAACCAGTAATAGCACAGCCAGATAGGAGCTTTAGTCGAAGCTCTTCGCCAACGACGACTTCGACAAGTGTAAAAGCATCAGGAAAACGCTACCAGTTAGTTGCTATTGGTACTTCAACAGGAGGACCTGTTGCTTTACAAACTATTTTAACTCAACTCCCTGCTAATTTCCCACATCCAATTCTGCTGATTCAACATATGCCTGCAGCGTTTACCCCAGCTTTTGCTGGGCGTCTTGATAGTCTTTGCAAGATAAAAGTACAAGAGGCTAAAAATGGCGATAGACTCGTTCCTGGTGTCGCTTATTTAGCGCCTGGTGGACAGCAGATGATGGTGGAAGCCAGAGGCGGCTCTAAAACATTGAAAGTATTTGAGGATGAGAGTCCTAGGATTACTTATAAACCGAGTGTAGACATTACTTTTGCTAGTGCAGCTAAGGCATACCAAGGGGATGTATTGGCCGTAGTTTTAACAGGTATGGGGGCCGATGGTCGGGATGGGGCAAGAATGTTAAAACAAGCAGGTTCTACTATTTGGGCACAAGATGAAAAAACATGTGTTGTTTACGGTATGCCTCAAGCGGTTACTAATGCTGGTTTATCAACTGAGAGTTTAGCACTCCAAGATGTTGCGATGAGAGTTGCAAAAGAGGTAGGGTGCTAATAATGTGCGAGAAACAGCGTACGTAATGGGCAATTAATTTATTGTGAATAGGCATCGCGTTTAGGAATAGACATATATTGTGAAGATCTGGACAGTCGCAAATCAAAAAGGTGGGGTAGGGAAAACCACTACCGCAGTGAGCTTAGGTGGTATACTCGCATTGCAAGGAAAGCGTGTATTATTAATAGACACAGATCCGCACGCGTCACTGACTTATTATTTTGGGATCGACTCAGAAGAGTTAGAGGTGAGCGTTTATGATATTTTTGCGCGAGGCTCAGCGATGCAAAGTGAGGAAATTTTGCAAGCGTTGTGCCCTTCTACAATTGATAGTCTGGATATTTTGCCTGCAACAATGGCAATCGCGACATTAGATAGAAGTATGGGCAATCGTACGGGGATGGGCTTGGTGTTAAAAAAAACGCTGGCAAAAATTAGCGAGCATTATGATTATGCTATTTTAGATTGCCCCCCTGTATTGGGGGTTTTAATGGTTAATGCCCTTGCCGCAAGTGAGCGTATACTTATCCCAGTACAAACAGAGTTTTTAGCATTAAAAGGCTTAGATCGTATGATGCGTACCATGGAATTGATGCAAAGTTCGCAATCCAAAGATTATCAATATACTATTGTGCCTACAATGTATGATAAAAGGACTAAAGCATCATTAGAAGCTTATAAATCACTATTAGCCAATTACAAAGAATATGTATGGCCAGGGGTTATCCCCGTAGATACTAAGTTTCGCGATGCTAGTTTGGCGCAGCAAGTACCAGTGGAGTACTGTCCTAAATCCAGAGGTGTGTTTGCATATCAAGCGTTGCTAGAGTATCTGCATCAGGCAAAATAGAGGTATAAATGAGTAAGCATTTATTTGCTAATGAAAAAGTCATGAAGCAATATTTAGGGGCTTTACTAACGGAAGAACCTCTTCAAGAAGAAGAGCTTGCGCCTGTAGCTAAATTATTAGAGCAAGTACAAAGTGTAGATGAAGTTGTTACTGAAATTGAACCGACCTCAACGAAAGTTGCAACACAGACAACGGCAGAAGTTGAAGAGTTAAGGTCAGTTGAAGTAAAGGTTGAACCTCAAGAAATCGTTGAGCTACAAGCAAAAAATCTTGAGATACCAGAAAATAATACTATTATCAAAGAAGCAGCTGACACAGTAAATCACGCCGTGAGTGCTCGAGATGCTTATGGAGAAGATGAGTTTCAGGCACTATTTTTTGAAGTTGCTGGATTAACACTCGCTGTACCGTTGAAATCTTTAGGTGGAATTCACCAATTAGGTGAAATAAATCAACTTTTCGGAAAACCTAAATGGTTTAAAGGGGTGATGTTAAACCGCGAAGAAAAGCTAAATGTTGTAGACACCGCTCGGTGGGTTATGCCGGAAAAGTTTACACCTGGACTTGAGGAGCGTTTAGATTATCAGTATTTGATAACTCTGGGCGATAGCCCATGGGGCTTATTGGCTGAGAGCCTAGTTAATAATATTACGTTACAACCAGATGATGTAAAGTGGCGCACGAGTGACAGCAAACGACCTTGGTTGGCAGGTGTTATAAAAAAGAAAATGTGTGCCTTAATTGATGTCGATAATTTAAACCGCTTGCTTGAGCAAGGCCTCGATAGTCGAGAGCAGTAACTAAGATCTTTATGGAGTAAAACCATGAGCCAAGATAGACTACTTTCTGCAGACAAGAATGCTGATAGTAACGATGAAGTTCTTCAATGGGTAACTTATAAACTCGAAGACGAAACGTATGGTATTAATGTAATGCAAGTGCAAGAGGTATTGCGTTACACAGAGATAGCACCAGTGCCTGGTGCACCAAGCTATGTATTAGGTATTATTAATCTTCGTGGTAATGTTGTTACGGTTATTGATACTCGCGCTCGCTTTGGATTAATGAGTGCAGAGGTAACAGATAACTCTCGTATTGTAATTATTGAAGCCGAAAAACAAGTAATTGGGATTTTGGTAGACAGTGTTGCAGAGGTTGTATACTTGCGAAGCTCTGAAATTGATAGTGCACCCAATATAGGTACTGAAGAGAGTGCTAAGTTCATTCAAGGTGTATCGAATAGAGAAGGTGAGTTGCTGATCTTAGTTGACCTTAATAAGCTGCTCAATGATGATGAGTGGGATGAACTGAGTCATATATAAATAGTGGATGTAGTAAATAATAATTTGGTTTTACTGTTTGTTGCAATGGCCTCAGGTGTACTTTCATTGGTGTGCTTGGGGTTTGTTTTTGTATTATTGAAAAAGGCACAGCAGAGCCATATCAAACATAATAAGTTACACGCTCATATACAAGATACTGAAAATCAAACCGCAATTTTGCGCAGTGAAATTGCGGAAGTTCGTTCTGGTTTGCTGAGCATAGGCCAACGTCTGATTGCTTGTGAGAATTATGCCAAAGATTTGGCGCAGCAACAGGCGGCACAAAAGTATGATGATCCAGATGCAAGAATTTACTCTCGGGCCGTAAAAATGGTTGAGCTAGGCGCTGATATCGAAGAAGTTATGCGTGAATGTGAATTGCCACGTGCCGAAGCTGAGCTTCTTATGTCGTTGCATAATAAATCATGATAATTAGGCTTTAATATCTAGCTTGCTATTAAAGCCTTTCCACCCAGGTGGGAACTGCCCTCTTAGTACATAAGAAAATGCGATAAGCTCTGCGATAACATAATAGAGCTCTTTAGGGATCTCTTGATTTAAATCGAGCTGGCTTAATGTACTGGCAAGACTCGCATCTTGATGAAGCATTATTCCTTTATCCTTTGCGAGCGTAATTATTTCGTCAGCCAGTTCACCAAAGCCTTTACACGCGACATGTGGAGATTGGCCGGCTTCATAAAGTAAGCCTATCGCTGTTTTTTGTCCCATTTTAAATTCCCCTATACTTGTATATTGACAATAGCATGACTGTCAAAAAAAGCATCTACTTGCTCTGCGTTTTCATTTAAAACTATCTCACTTACTTGTAACCCGTGTGCTGAAAGTTTTCTTCGCAGACCATCTATATGGGGTGCAGCTAAGTTACAAACTTGTGCCGTGGTACCTAACAACTCACATTCTAATGCCTTATCCATAAGTTCCGCATGTGCACTGATTTTACCTTGTTGTGCGTAGTCAAAATTTAAGCGAATGAACCAAACCGTTTTTTCTGGCATATTCTCTTTGGCTTTTTTCTTATATTGGCCAATTTGTAGCTCGGTTTGTTTACATTCTGGAGGGAGTTTCATCGGCATAAATAAACTCAATAGTAACTGGGCGTCAGAATCAAATTTTGTGGCATTTGGACTGGGTACCAGATTTGTTTGGTGTGCGTTATTTATTTGTATTAAATCATCTAATAATTGAGAGTTTAGTTGCGGCAAATTTTGTAATAACTGTTTTGATTGCACCCCTTTAAATTCCGGGGAGAGTGTTTTAAGCAAAGAATGCAGTCTTTCAAGCTGTATATCTTCACTAAACCCTTGTGTGGCTTTGGGGGCGGCAAGGAGTGTTACCAGTAGTTTGTCTAATGCCTGAGTATAGTTATTACTACTTTGGCCGTGTGTTTCCCTGATAGGGGTTCTTGAAAATTGCGTAAAATGCGGTTGTAACTCATGAAGTATTTTAGGTGCAGATATATTCTTTTCATCGATCATTCGGTTGAAAGCATTGTGTACTAGCCTAGTTAGATCAACAGAGTCGCTACTTTTAAAATGACTAATTGCGTCTATTTTTTGGGTGAGGATTTGGGTGAGGATTTGGGTTGTTGGTAAGTCTTTATATGCAGGTGATGGCTGTTTTTCTAGACCAAGTATTGTTTTAAGTAATGCGCGTTCGATAGGCAACTTAGGCGTGTAGGAAAGCTGTTCATAGTGTATACGTGAAGGCGGCAACTCATTTGGAAAGTTTAACAGCGGTGCGGCCGTGGGTTTTACTATGCTGCGCTTGAGTGCACTCCAATCAGTGCGTGAGTCATATGCATTGTTTGTAGACAAAACTTGGCTTGATAGCTTTTCGGTAGCCATCAAAGGACTTTGCATTGATAGCGATTGTATTACCGTGCTTAACCTTGAAAGTAAATGCACAAGAGGGGCTTGTTCAGTTCGGCTTGCTGAACGTAATACTAAGGTTGTATCGAGTGTCGTTGGTAGCTTTTGGTGATGCTGACTATTTTTTGCAATAGTAGACTCGGTGTTCATTGTCGTTGTAGTTTGATTCTTTTGGTTAAGGGATTCAAACGGCTTAGCAATCAAGTTGTTTAGTGCGCTTTTAACCGCATCTTTGATGTCTTGGAAGGTGATATTTACAAGCGGTTTATTGTAGCCAAGCGTATTATCAGACATTGGTTTGTGGGTGTTTGATATTGAGCTGTTGTTTGCTAAAGGTTGAATGTCAGAGAATTGACTTTTAATAGGTTGCGCTAATGTCAGAGCGTGTTTTTGAGGGATTGCTGTGATGTTGATACCTTGACTATGCTTTGTAATCGATGCTTGTTGCCATTTAGCGGTGCTCGTAATATTACTTGTTTCCACTTTGGTATTAGTCAGTGTGAATGATTGCTGAGATTGCGAAAATTTCACCTGAATATCCTGCTTATCCACCAGTATAAAAGGCGTGACTTTATTTGATGCTAACAGCTCTGTGAACTTTTGTTTGCTAATAGCACCAGTTAATAACGGGTCTTTAAACTGATTGAGTAAAGTAAAAGTAACTTTTTGTGGTGCAGCTTGAATATTAGCTACAAGCTTAGACTCGTTTTTGAGTATTTCTGATAAAGCAGGATTAATTGCTAAGTTAATACCAAGTTTTTTGAATTGAAGTTGTGGGTTTGGGGTGTGGGTGACGCTGACGTTTTGTTGAAGGCTCGTTGAAGGGTGAAGTCCTTTGAGCAGGTTAACGAGCGCCATCAGTTCATTTGCTGCTTTAACCTGAATGCTTTGTTCTGGCGTGTTAAGTGTTAATGTTTGCCCATTGTTTGCGACAGTAACATGTGCAAGTTCAATTCGTGAAGGCGCCGCGCTCCCGTTTTTAATAGCCAGTCGCATTGGTTGCCACCGGCCGTTTAATTCTACATCCATTTGCAGGCTATCAGACTTAATCACCACATTCTTAGCCATAAACGTTTTTGGTGGAGAATGCTGAACGCTATTTGTACTAGCATCGCTTAAAACTGTGCGAGTGTCAGATGTACTCGAAGTTTGAATGTGAATTGGTTGTTTATTCATTATTTTAAATCAAATTTTCAGTAATCGTTGGTGTTGGATTATTCGTATTACCATACCATTATGGTAGACTAACGCCCAATTTTGAGTAGCGAGAATCACCAATTTGCTAGAGATAAAGTCGGTCACTTGTGTCAAACAAGAGCGTTGTTTGTTCGAATCTTTAAGCTTTGCTTTAGAGTCAGGTAAAATCATGCAAGTTGAGGGCCCAAATGGTGCGGGTAAAACATCTTTATTGCGCATTGTTGCAGGGTTTGCAAATGCGGATGAAGGTAATGTAATTTTTAACGGCCAATCAATTACTGACCATTATGATGAGTTCGCTACTCAATTGTTATTCATAGGTCATAAAACGGGCGTGAATGGGCAATTGACAGCCTATGAAAATGTCTGTCATTGGCTTGATGTACATGGCTATGAACGTCCAACCAATATTTATGAGGTGTTAGCCAAACTTGGTCTGGTTGGCCTTGAGGACGTGCCTGTACGGACACTATCGGCAGGACAGCAACGACGAGTCGCGCTTGCGAGGCTATGGATGAATAACGCTAAACTATGGATACTAGATGAACCTTTCACTGCCTTGGATAAAAAAGGCGTGATATTACTGCAACAACAATTCGCTCAGCAATTAAGCCTAGGTGGGTCGATATTATTGACAACCCATCAGGATTTAACCACACATTTTGACGATTTAAAAACGCTTGTTTTGGAGTACCGTCATTAATGAAAATATCTCATTCATATTGGCAGTTATTTTATGCAGTCTATAAAAAAGACCTTACGTTAGCATTTCGTCAACGTGCAGAAATTGTTAATCCATTGCTGTTCTTTTTAATTGTTATTACATTATTCCCGCTGGCGATAGGTCCGGAACCTGCGCTGTTAGCAAGAATGGCTCCAGGCATAATTTGGGTCGCAGCTTTACTTTCTACCATGCTTGGGCTAGATAAAGTCTTTCGCGATGATTTTAATGATGGTTCCTTAGAACAATTAATTGCTTCAGCATACCCGTTACCATTATCAGTGTTAGCAAAAGTACTGGCCCATTGGACAACGACTGGGTTACCAATGGTATTGATGGCACCTGTTTTTGCATTACTCATGAATTTAGACAGTCAATTACTCAGCGCGATGTTATTAACATTACTGATCGGGACACCACTTTTGAGTTTTATTGGTGCTATCGGCGCGGCATTGACTGTTGGGTTACAAAAAGGCGGGATATTAATGAGCCTTTTGGTGTTACCTTTGTATATACCAGTACTAATTTTTGCGACGTCCGCCATTGATACAAGTAGCATGTCATTGGCTTATGGTGGACAACTCGCGATCCTCGGGGCTATGTTAGCAGTAGCAGCTGTTATGGCCCCTTTAGCAATATCGTCAGCTTTAAAAGTGAGTGTAAGTTAACATGTGGAAATGGTTACATCCCTATGCAAAAGCAGAGCGTGCATATCAATTATGTAATACGCTACTGCCTTATTTTACAGTTATTACCGTCGTGTGTTTAGTTGTTGGTTGGGTTTGGGGGCTCGCTTATGCTCCAGCCGATTATCAGCAAAAAGACAGTTATCGTATTATCTTCATTCATGTGCCTTCTGCTATTTTATCCATGGGAGCATATTCATCAATGGCCATTGCGGCCATCATAGCGCTGGTTTGGCAAATAAGGAATGCCGAATTGGCGGTTATTGCCATAGCTCCAGTAGGGGCGGCAATGACGGCAATTGCATTAATTACAGGGGCCGCTTGGGGCAAGCCAATGTGGGGAGCTTGGTGGGTATGGGATGCACGGCTTACATCTGAATTAATATTATTGTTTTTATATTTTGGGGTGCTGTCTCTATATCACGCCTTTGAGGATAAAAAATCAGCTGGACGGGCGGCTTGTATTTTAGCAATTGTTGGTGTTATTAATTTACCTATAATCCACTTTTCAGTTGAATGGTGGAATACGTTACATCAAGGTGCAACAATTACTAAGTTTGATACATCTGCTATTGATGCCTCAATGTTGTGGCCGCTATTAATAAATATTGCGGCATTTGCAGGCTTTGTTGGCGTAATTACGCTAATTCGTTTGAAAAATGAGATCTTACAATGTGAAAAGCATCGCCCGTGGGTGCGAGATTTAGTAAGTCGAGGTTAAGTATGCAGTTTGAGTCATTTAGTGATTTTATTTCGATGGGTGGATATGGTTTTTATGTCTGGTTGTCGTTTGGTAGTTGTGCATTGGTATTATCATCGGTTTTGATAAGTTCTTTATTTGATGGGAAGCGGCTTAAGCAGCAAGTTAGGTTGCAGATTGAAAGAGAAGCTCGAATTAAAAAAGCTCAGCAGGAGCAAGCAGTATGAATCCTAGACGTAAAAAGCGCATGCTTGCAGTACTGGCGGTTGTGTTTGGTGTCGGCTCCGCGATAGGCTTAACCTTATATGCGCTGCAAGAAAATATAAACTTATTTTATACGCCAAGTGAGTTAATTGATGGTAAAGGCGAAAACAAAGAAAAACCATTTGTTGGTCAAAAATTACGAATTGGCGGTATGGTTGTTCCAGGCTCCGTAGTACGAGATGAAACAAGTTTGGATGTGACGTTTAAACTCGCTGATAAAGGTCCTCTTGTGACCATTAAATACCGTGGTATTTTGCCCGACTTATTTAGAGAAGGTCAGGGAATAGTTGCGCAAGGTACGTTAATTGAGCCAGATGTTATTGAAGCATTTGAAGTACTGGCAAAGCATGACGAGGAATATATGCCCCCAGAGGTGGCGGAGGCGGTTAAAGGAATTAAGCACGTTAAACCTACCTACAATTTAAATAGCGAGAATTAATATGATCCCAGAGATTGGCTATTTTTCGCTTGTGCTAGCGATGGCATTGAGTCTGTTGTTGTGCATATTTCCGATGTGGGGGGCTTATACTGGAAATTTAAGGCTGATGCGAGCTGCACCATCATTGGCTGTTGGTCAGTGTTTGTTTGTGTTAGTGTCGTTTGCTATTTTGATTTATGTAACATTGATAGATGATTTCACAGTTGCGTACGTTGCACACCATTCAAGTACAAGCTTGCCTTGGTACTATAAAGTCACTTCGACATGGGGAGGCCATGAAGGCGCAATCTTACTGTGGTTAGTGATGCAGTCAAGTTGGACGGCGCTTGTGGCACTGATGTCTAAGTCACTTCCTTGGGTGCTTAGAGCCAGGGTCTTGGGGGTACTGGGCTTTCTTGGTGTAGGTTTTATGCTGTATACCCTCTGGATGTCGAGTCCGTTTGAGCGCTTACTGCCCTACTTTCCGGTAGAGGGACGCGACTTAAACCCATTACTACAAGACCCTGGAATGATCATTCATCCACCTTTACTCTATATGGGGTATGTTGGTTTATCTGTGTCTTTTGCGTTTGCGATAGCGGCACTATTAACAGGTAAGTTGGATAACACTTGGGCTAAATGGTCACGACCTTGGACGATGGTTGCATGGGGCTTTTTGACGTTAGGCATCACTATCGGTAGCTGGTGGGCTTACTCAGAGCTTGGCTGGGGAGGGTGGTGGTTTTGGGACCCAGTGGAAAACGCATCGCTGATGCCATGGTTAGTCGCAACAGCATTACTGCACTCTTTAGCGAGCACAGAAAAGCGCGGGATCTTCAAGTCTTGGACTGTGTTGTTGGCCATTACAGCGTTTAGTTTATGTTTACTTGGTACCTTTATAGTTCGTTCTGGCATTATTGTATCAGTTCATGCGTTTGCAACAGATCCAGATAGAGGACTGTTTATTTTGACTTTTTTACTCGTGGTTGTCGGCGGCAGTTTAGCTTTATATGCTATGCGAGTGTCTGAAGTAAAAAGTGAAGGGCGGTACAAACTATTGTCTAGGGAAGTCTCACTATGGGCCAATAATATATTTTTGGTGGTTGCGACGCTAATTGTGTTGTTGGGGACATTGTTACCCATGATCCATAAAGAACTGGGGCTTGGTTCTATTTCTATTGGTGTGCCATTTTTCAATCAAATGTTTTCAGTGCTAATTGTGCCTTTTGCACTATTACTTGGAATTGCACCTTTATTAAGATGGAAGCAGAATAAATTGACACCACTGGCGAAGAAAGCGCTAGGTTTAGTCGCGGCAGCATTACTGTTAACAGCTTCTTGGTTATATAGTAGTTACGATACCGTCTCAATACTTACCTTTGTGGCAACGGCACTAGGGGTTTGGATTGTATTGGGTGCTCTGTTAGATATTTTTGAGAAGGTGACGGTAGAAAAACATATCCTGAATGGTTTTAAGCGACAAAGCATGAGCTATTGGGCAATGATCTTAGGTCATGTAGGGATCGCGTTTGTGGTTGCAGGTGTAGCACTAACATCTGCGTATTCAGTGGAGCGCTCAGTGAGTATGAAAGCTGGTGATACCGCGGTCCTTAATGAATACACATACCGGTTTGAAGGCGTGAAGGAAATTCGAGGCCCTAATTACAGTGGCCATGCAGGCGTCGTCAATGTGCTAAAAGAAGGGAGTATAGTGACTGAATTGTATGCAGAAAAGCGTTTGTATGATGTCGGTATGCAATTTATGACTGAGGCGGCAATCGATGATGGCTTTTTCCGCGATTTATACCTAGCTCTGGGTGAGCAATTAAGTAATGGCAACTGGTCATTGCGGATTTATCACAAGCCATATGTACGTTGGATGTGGTTAGGCGGATTATTGATCTCTATAGCTGGTTTCTTGGTTGTGGCAGATAAGCGTTATCGTAGACGACCTAAATACACAGAGACGGCAGAGGCTAAAATATGAATAAGAAATTGATAGCAATCATACCATTTTTGATATTCATGTTTTTATGTGTGTTTTTGTACCAAGGGTTATTTGGTAATCCTCGTGAGTTGCAAACAGGCCGTATAGGGCAGGTAATGCCGAGCTTTACGTTGCCTGATTTAATGGTCGATGAAAAACAGTGGCAAAATACAGACTTACTCGGTGAAGTGTATTTACTGAATGTGTGGGGCACTTGGTGCCCAACATGTATTGCTGAGTTAGGCTACTTAGCGCAGCTTCGAAGTCAAGGTGTTCGTATTATTGGTTTGTATTATGAACAAGCTTATGACCCAGATTTTGGCGACCAGTTTGATATGAATGCGCTTAGAGTAGAAGTGAAGTCAATGTTAGACAGAGCGGGAGATCCGTATCAATTTAATATTTTAGATTTAGAACGAACATTGGCACTAGATTTAGGTGTATCTGGCGCACCAGAGACATTTTTAGTTAATAAAGAAGGGAAAATATTGCTACATCATACAGGTGATATCAATCCTCGAGTGTGGAGAGCGAAGTTTGCACCAGCTATTCAGGAGCTGTCACAATGAAATATGTATTGATGATATTGACGATGCTAATGAGCTTCGCAGGACATACGGTAGAAGATAAGTATGAATTTTCATCGCAAGAGCGTGCGGCAACCTTTAAGGAGTTGACTCATGAACTTCGTTGTCCGAAATGTCAGAACCAGAATATTGCTGATTCTGATGCAATTGTAGCGAAAGATTTGCGAGATAAAGTCGTCACTTTGGTCCATGAAGGGAAAACAAAGGAAGAAGTGATTGATTATATGATCGATCGTTATGGTTACTTTGTACATTATCAGCCACCGGTCACGCCTGCGACAATTATTTTGTGGGTATTGCCCATTTTTATAGTGGTAGTTGGTTTTGGTTTTATCGTATTTCGGCAAAAAAAGGCGTCGAGGAAGCAAGTGTGGGATGCAAATGATGAAGCTAAGTTGACTAAATTGATTGCTCAGTATCAGCGTAAGGAGCAGCAATAATGAATGAAATGATGCAAATGTGGGGTATGTTTGCGCTACTCACTGTGTTAGCGCTGTTATTTGTTGCAGTGCCTTTTTTACGAAAAGAGAATGTACTAACGTTAGACCATGATGCGAACGCTGAGCGGATAGTGATTTACCATCAACGTCTTGATGAATTAAAACAAGACTTAACTAGTCAACGAATAGAGCAAATTATTCATGATGAATCTGTGCTTGAATTGAAACAAAGGCTCTATCATGAGTTGTCTCCAGAGAAACAACTCAATAGCCGAGGTAATAATCGAATTTTCGCCCTGACTGGGGTGGCATTTACATTAGCTGTTAGCAGTGTTTTTTATAGTTTTACAGGTAGTCAGACGCAAATAGAGAACTGGTATCATGCGATTGAAAAACTGCCTGAGTACGGAGAGAGAGCCGTCATGCAACAAGGTGAACCTCTTACTCAGAATGAATTGCAAGCTTTTGCATTAGGGCTTCGTACCAAGTTAGCCAATAGTGGTGATGATGCTGTTGCGTGGATGCTACTTGGCCGTGTTGCAATGTCACTTAACGACTATGAAATGGCAAAACAAGCGTTTGAAAAAGCACTGAGCATGAACCCAAAAAATAATAATATTTTGGTCAATTATAGCCAAGTATTGCTAGTGGAAGGCTCCGAGACAGGAATGAACCGTGCTGCTCAAATGTTATCTCAAGTGCTACAGTCGGATCCGAAAAATATTGATGCAATTTCATTACTCGCATTGATAGCTTATGAACGTCAGGACTGGCATGAAGCTAAAAGTGCATTTGAAGTGTTGCTCTCTACAATAAACGAGTCAGACCCACGGTATAGCATGATTTCTCAACGTATTGAAGAGATCACAGCGCGACTGATTGAGATTGAACCGCAGCCAATGTTAGGGACTCCTATACTTTCGGTGACAGTCACGTTGGCGGAAGAGTTACGTTCTTCATTGCCAAATAATGCAACTTTATTTGTGTTTGTAAAGGCTGCTGATGGGCCAAAAATGCCGCTTGCGGTAGAAAAACTTACAGATTTTAACTTGCCTTTAACTGTCACTCTAGATGATAGTATGGCAATGATGCCAGAATTAAAACTTTCGAGTTTTGAAAATGTGATCATTACGGCACGTGTGTCCGTAGATGGTTCCGTTATGATAAGCCCTGGTGAACTTGAGGGAGAATCCCCAGTCATAAGGCTTACAGAAGGCAATCAAAAACATACCGTAGAGATTAGTCGTGTAATTACGAGTACAGGAAGCTAAATGTTTAAACCTATTTATAGTGCACTGATCGCACTAACGATTCTTTCAGGCTGTACGAGCGTTCCTGAAGAGAAGAAAGACGAACGAGATCCATTGCAGTCTATAAACCGTCCAATTTATGACTTTAACATGGATGTACTAGACACATATATTCTTCGCCCAGCAGCGCAAGGGTATTTAGCAGTAACACCCACACCCGTAAGAGCGGGCCTTGTTAATTTTACGACTAATATTGCAGCGCCTATCGATGCAGTCAATGCGGGTTTACAAGGTAAGCCCGGTGATATGGGGATTAATGTTGCGAGGTTTTTAATTAATTCAACAGTTGGCGTGCTAGGTATATTTGATGTTGCCAGTAACTTTGGATTAGAGCATAAAGATGAGGACTTTGGTCAAACGTTAGGGGTTTGGGGAGTTGGTGATGGTGCGTACGTGATGTTACCTGCAATGGGGCCTTCAACGGTACGAAATGTCGTTGGCGATGTGGTCGATAAAGTCGTTTTACCTGAAATTGCATTAACTACACCGCAAACTCTCCTAATTTTTGCGTTACGCGCAGTGGAGGCGAGAGCGTCGCTTATGGCGCAAGAGAGTTTACTAAAGGAGTCTTTAGACCCATATGTATTTATGAAAGACATATACTTTCAACGTCAATTATACGAGCTGCATGATGGAAACCCACCTGTTAATGAAGAACCAACTGACTTTGATGAGGACTTTTTAGAAAACCTTTAATGGTTTTCATTTTTTAGATAATAAAAAATAGGCTGGCGACGGGCATTGCCAGCCTATACGGGAGTATGTAGGCTCCCATAATTCTGTCTAGTGCATGACGCAACGCTGCTTCCGATAAAACCCAAGCGCATTCAATTTCTCAATTAAGGCAGGATCGTCAAGGCGCTGTGGGGTTGCTTGCTCCCTTAAGAAATGTTCAGCGGGAACTGAGTGTAGATCTAACATTTTATGAAATAAAATACTGCGTATTGTCAACGCTGTCATTCCGTTGTCTTGAAGCGCATCTAAACGGTTTTGCAAATCAGAAAAAGGGCCGGCTTTGATATCATCAACAACAGCAGAGAATTGATTTACTGGTTTGGTTTTAAGCATTTTTTTACCCTCTTAGGAATACTTTAACACTGCGGGAGATATTCATAGATACTCCAAGAATTAAATAATTTTTGTGTTAAAAATAGATACTTACGTATTTTCGAATAAAGCCAGTGTACTCTGTTTTATGCTGAGATTACTAACTTAGATGTAAAGTTTTGTAAATCGCAGGGGGGGATAATCGGGGAGAATTTGTATCGATAATCTAGACGTCTAGAAGTAAGATATTGATGCGAAAATAAAAATAGTTCTCAGTACCTTTTATAGTACTGAGAAAACTAAATGAATTTAAGAAAACAATTTTTGCTTTACGTGTTCTGCGAAACCACTACCGGCTTCTAAATAGAAGTTATAGGTGTAATCAACGCCCATATCTTCGAGTTCTTTTTGCTGATCTGGGTAGTTTGCTATTGCAGTTACTTGTCCGCTGAAGCCAGATGCATTGAGCTGCTCTAGTGCATATATATTTTGCATATGTTTAGGCATAGCAAGCATCACCATTTCGACATTAGAATGATTAACTCGTTGCCAAAAGTCAGGGTCTGTTGCATCGGCGAGCAATACTCTTCGGCCACGCTTAACATGTCGTTCAACGACTTCAGGTTTTATATCTATCCCAGCGATAACACCTGAGTTGGAGGTTTCGATGGTTTCATATGCACCCGTTCCTATTCTGCCCATGCCAAAAATGACGATTTGTGTATTGGTTAAATTCACCGGAAGCTCTTCTTCTAAGCGTGTGGCGCTTTCGAACTTGAGTAATAAAGGCTCGAGTTTGACATATATTTCATTTGCTCTTTTGTTTAGCGGCGATGCGAGAACAAATGTGAGTGAGACCGCAATAGCGACAACGGCTAACCAATCAGAGGTAATTGCACCGCTAGACGCCGCGACAGCACAAACAATTAAGCCAAATTCGCTGTAATTAGAGAGTGTAAATGCACTGAGTAGAGACGTTCTTGCGCGTAATCTAAAGAGATTAGTAAAAGCGTAGTACAACCCAACCTTTAAAGGTAAAATAATGACAAGTAGCAAGGCTATGAACAGCGCATAGGCTGATATGTTCGCATTTAATCCGATGTTTAAAAAGAACCCAACAAGCATGATATCTTTTAAATTAAGTAATGATTTGGATAGTTCACCTGCTTTCTTATGTGGAGCAAACATCATGCCGATAATAAGCGCTCCTAGGTCACCCTTAAGACCAGCAAATTCAAATGCATGATATCCAATGATGAGGGCAAAGAAAAAGCCAAACAGGGGCAGTAATTCACCATGCTTAGAGCGATTTAAGACCCAAAACATAATAGGTTTGAATACGAATAGACTGACAAGTAATACCAAAGCCCACATGTTGGGTACTTTACCGGTACTTATAGCCAAAAAGGCCACAGCAAAAATATCTTGCATAACGAGAATACCGATAGAAATCTTGCCGTGAAGTGTTGCCATTTCTCCACGCTCTTCTAATACTTTGACAGCAAAAACAGTACTTGAAAAGCTGAATGCGAAGCCGACCAGCATAGCACTTGTCAACGATAATTCTGTAAAGAGCGGCAGTGATGCATAGGCTAATAAAAGTAAAAGGCTAGTGAAAAATGCAGTACAAACGACGATATGTAATGTTGCTGGGGCCCATACTTGTGGTTTGATTAAGTTTGAGAGCTTAAGTTTCAGGCCTATCGAAAATAATAATAATGTTACGCCTAAATCAGCAAGGGAGGTTAATAACGCTGTAGTATGGTAGCCAAGTAAATTGAGCACGAAACCAGCCATTAAAAAGCCAATAAGTGGCGGCAATTTCAACTGATATACAGCAAAACCACAAACAAACGCTATGGCGAAAAACAGTAATTCCATTTGGTAACCAACAGTCGATAATGAGTAATTAAAGTGTATCAAAACTCACTGATTTATAAATTAATTTTTTTAAAACTAGGGAGAACGTAATTGCGGTTAACTGGGTTAAGAATAAGATATTCTGTCTAATGAGGTAAATTTTCGCTGACAAGAGTGAATATTTATGGTTAAGATGCCAATAAAGGAGCAATCTCGAACAGGAGACTTAATGTTTAAAAAAATCCTTGCATCAGTGGGTATCGGTGCCGCGAAAGTCGATACTGTTTTAGAAACTGAGCATTTGAATCCTGGACAAAAATTCCAAGCTCAAATTATTGTGAATGGCGGTGATGTTGTACAAGAAGTCTCAGGGCTAGAATTAGCTTTAATGACGCGGATAAAACATGAAAGTGATGATGGAGAGTATTTTACTAATCATGTTATTGAAAAGTGGCATATCGGTGAACGGTTTACTATAGGCCCAGAAGAGCAAGTTGTGATCCCATTTGAAGCACGTTTGCACTCTGAAACCCCAATCACAGAAATCAACGCTGGCTATAACTATAGTTTTGTATGGTTAGAAACTGGGCTTGACATTGATTTAGCATTGGATCCATCGGATAAAGACACTTTACATATTTACCCTAACGAAGCCGTTAAAACTTGCATGGCAGCAATGGAGAAGCTGGGTTTTTCTTTAATTAAAGCCGATGTTGAACAAGGTTACTTGAAAGCGTCCGATTTTCAGTCTCTTTCTGGTTGTTATCAAGAGTTAGAGTATAGACCGAACAACCAATCTATATTTGGGATACAAGAAATTGAGCTTTCTTTTGTGCCAGAAGCACATAAAACACATGTTTTGATTGAATTAGATAGAGCGTTTCGCTCAGATGGTTATGTGGATTTAACTATCGAACATGATCAAGTTAATCTCAGCACAATTTGCGATCAGTTAGAGCGATTGTTTGCATAATATGGGCTAATAAAATAAATTTGAGCCCAGCTAATATGCTGGGCTTTTTTCTTAGGGAATGAACGATGCAGTGGCATATTAAACGATTTAGTGAACTTGATACGATAACGCTGTTTCAGATAATGAAAGCAAGGGTGGATGTGTTTGTTGTTGAACAAGCATGCCCTTATCCTGAATTAGATGACATTGACCACCATTTAGATACGTATCATATTTATGCTCAGCAGGATGACGTGATAACCGCGTATGCCCGTACCTACCGTAAGGGCATACGTACTTGTGCAATAGGGCGTGTTTTAGTCCATGAAAAGCATAGAGGGGTGG
>NZ_JAGJEK010000015.1:0-154808 GCF_018101015.1 Pseudoalteromonas sp. MMG005
TGTGCAGAATACCTATGCGGGTAAGAACGTCGTTAAGACCATCAAGGTTGGTAAACCAAGTAAGGTAGTCTTTACCGAGCAAGCGAATGCTGGAAGTTTACAGCTTGAAGGGCGAGTGATTTTAGATGTTAATCAAGACAAAGTATTTGGTAACGGCGATAAAGGCTTGGCAAATATTTCGTTCGAGTTGTCAGGGAAAGATGAATTTGGCTTTGATATAAAATTAAGTACAACGTCAAATAATAATGGCGAGTTTGTATTTACAGAGTTACGCCAGCCCTCGCCTGACGGTTATTGGCTGTCGCAAGGAAAGGTCGATGTTTATTTAGATGGGCGAGATTACCTATCGGGCGCTGTGGTTAAAGAGCAAGATGGAATTAAATTACATCAGGTTGCGTTAGCGAAAGGCGCGGTTTTATTTACTGAAAAGTATCCTAAGAATGAGGCAAAGATCAGTGGCCGAGTTTATGTTGATGTCGCGCAAGATGGAACTGAGCAGTCACAAGATAGACATATTTCTGGCGTTGAACTAGTCCTTTCAGGGCAAGATGTTTTAGGTCGTGAGGTGAATTTAAAAACCACTACCGATCAGCTGGGGAATTATGCATTTGATAACTTATTTGCCTCGAATAGCCAAGGGTATACTGTAAGACAGGTTCACCCAGCCTTGTACAATGATGGTATTGATTACTTAGCTGCTAAGGCCATTACCAATAGCCAAAAAAGTGATGTCGTTGATAATATGGCATTGGCGACTTCAGCGCATATACGGTTAGATTTTACTGAGCAATTACCAGCTAATGATGCCAAAATTACAGGCACTATTTTTGTCGACGTAGCGCAAGATGGTCAATTTAGTGCTAATGACAAAACGCTTTCTGGCTATGTAATTAAATTGGCAGGCAAAGATTTATTTGATAATGAAGTATCATTGAATACAACATCAGATAGTCTGGGTCAGTTTGAGTTTTCTCAGTTATATGCGGCGAATACTGCGGGATATCGACTCACTCATACACAGTCTGACGTATATGTTGATGGTGCAGACTACCTGAATCATACCAAACAAACCAATCCTGATGATGTTGTTACAGTCAGTGTTAGTACCTCAAGTACTACACATGTTGATTTAACCGAACAATTACCTGCTAACGACAGTGTTATCAATGTCATTGTGTTTGCAGATCAAAATCAAAATGGTCAGTTGGATATGATAGATTCAGCTTTGGCGAATACAGAAGTATCTTTATCGGGTAAGAATATACTGGGTGAAAATATAAATCTCAGTGCGCTGACAGATAGTCAAGGCAGAACGTCATTTACACAACTTTATGCGTCTGATGCACAAGGTTATTCACTTACCCAAATACAACCTGCATATCACTTTGATGGTAAAGATTATGTGCAAGACAGCTTAATAAGCAACAGTGACAATACCGATATTATTGCTCAGTTGCGTGTAACGGGCAGCAATGTATTAACTGCAGTGTTTACGGAGTTAGCACCCGTTAATGATGCGGTAATAACTGGGCGCGTCTTTGTTGACCAACAACAAAATGGTCAATTTGAGGCAACAGACAGTGGGTTAGCAAATGTAACTGTGACTTTGCAAGGGGCGGATATATTTGACCGTGCAGTACAAGCAACGGGCGTAACCAACAACAATGGTGAGTTTAAGTTTGAGCAGTTATATGCTTCGAATCCAACAGGGTATCGTTTGGTCCAGTCTCAGCCTGCGGAGTATTTGGATGGTCTTGATTATAAACAAGGCGCGATAACTGTTGAGAATGATCAAATTAGCAATATTGTTGTTGCACAAAGTGCTCAGCAAAGCGGCTACTTATTTACTGAGTTAGAGCAAGCTAATTCAAGTATCAGCGGTGTGGTGATAAGTGATTTGAATCATGACGGCTTGGTGCAAAATGGCGAACTGGGTATTGCCAAAGTGGAGATCACACTGACGGGGACCTCACGTTATGGCGAGGTTGTTAACCACAGTGTAAGCAGTGATTCAAATGGGACATTTATTTTTGAGCATTTGCCTGCCAGTGATATTCGTGGCTATCAAATTAAGCAAATACAGCCTCATGGTTGGTATGACGGCCTAGAGTCTCTCGCAGGTCAAATTCAAACCAGTGAGAATGACGTGTTTAATATTGTGCTCGACTCCTCACAAGATGTTGATAGTTTAGTGTTCGCTGAGTTAGCGTTATCGCAAGTCAGTGGCTTTGTGTTTGTTGATACTGACGACAATTTATTACTTAGCTCAGAGGAGCGCAGTATTTCGAACGTCGCTATAACGTTACGTGGTATCAGTATCAATAGCGAAGTCATTGAATTATCAGTGCAAACCAATGCAAGCGGTTTTTATCAATTCACTGAGTTACCACCAAGTAATCATCAAGGCTATCAACTAAGTCAAGTTCAACCTAATAATTACGCTGATAACTTTGATGCCTTAGGCGGTGAGCGTATTGCAGACAGTGATCAAACTGATGTGATTTTACTTGGTCAGGTATGGCCTGACAGCGATTTAATTAACAATAACTTTACTGAGCGTTATGCAATTGAATTGCAAGGGAGAGTATTCGTTGATATGGATGATGATGCCAAACTACCAGATCTATTAAGTAAAAATGAATATCAAGCGCTTGCCATTAGTGGGGTGTTGATCACGCTATCGGGGAATGATTATCGCGGTGAAGCAGTTAAGCAAGAAACACGAACCAATGAATTGGGTGAATATCAATTTACTGATTTAGCCCCGAGCTCAGCACAAGGCTATGTGATTGAACAGCTACAACCTGAGCAGTACGTGGATGGCCAAGAAATGGCGATGACACAATTGGTTGCCAACTCTAAAGGCCAAGATATTATCACCACACCTCCGTTGTTAGGCACAAAAAACTATGCGTATTTCGATTTTGCTGAATTACCAAAGGCGTCAATTGGCGGCTCCGTTTGGGTAGACAGTGATGAAAATGGCCTGCTTGATGACAGTGAAACTATCGGTATTAGTGGTGTTACCCTGACACTGTCAGGAGTAACAACGGATAATGAAGCGGTAGAATTAGTTACGACCAGTAATGAACAAGGGGTCTTTTTGTTCGACTATTTACGCCCGGGTGTTTATCAGGTAATTCAAACACATCCAACAGCTTGGCTCGATGGACAAGAGCAAGTGGGGTCTCTTGGCGGCGAAGTGATCAATGATGGTTTTTTAGAGATTGCCCTAGCGCTTGGAGAGCAGGGTGTTGGGTACAACTTTGCTGAGCGTGGCAGTCATATTGGCGGTACGGTGTATGTTGATTTAAACGATGATGGCGAGCAACAGCGTTCAGAAATTGGTTTAAGTGATGTTGCGATTCATATTTCAGGTATTGATTTAAACAATCAAAGTGTGTCACGTACCGCAACCACAGATCGTTATGGTCGTTATCAGATCCGTAATTTACCCCTGTCAGATCAAAATGGCTTTGAGTTGACAGAAACACAACCCGACAATACCCAAGATGGTAAAGAAGCTGCTGGCAGTATTGGGGGAGTGGTTGCCCCGAGAATTGGTGATGACCAAATCAGTGAAATCATCATAGAGCGTCATATTACCGATGCAACAGCGTATAACTTTGGCGAGCAGTTAATGGATCCGGCTGCGATCAGCGGTGCCGTGTGGCAAGACAATAACCATAACCGTTCTGATGATGATGGTAACGGCCAAGCTGGTTGGTTAGTTGAGTTATTACCTGATCAATTAAATGGTGAAGCTAACGAATTAGATTCCGAACCGCTGGCTGTGGTTGAGTCAGATCAAAACGGCAAATACCAATTTGAAGGTTTACCGGTTGGCGTATACGAAGTACGTTTTCGTCATCCTCAAGGGGGCGTGATTTACGGTATTCCTGTATCTGGAGATCCAGACACCAATACAGACAAAGGCACTATTTTAAACATTGTGCTCAGCGCCGGAGAGCATGTGCCAGAACAGTCACTGCCGGTTGACCCATCAGGGGTGATTTACGATGTCAATTCACGTACGCCCATACAAGGTGCAAAAATTGAGATCATAGGTCCAGTTGGGTTTGATCCTGATTTACATTTGGTGGGGGGGCAGCCGAATGTGGAACAAACCACTGGGGATGATGGTTTCTATCAATTTTTATTATTTGCACAAGCGCCCGCTGGAGAATACCGTTTAGAGGTGACTTCACCAAGTGGTTATTACAGCGGCCTGTCAAAGCAATTACCGGTATGTGATGTGCAGCTTAAAGTCGGTGCCCATGAATTACCTGTGACGGTACATAAAGTAAATACCGCGCCGACATTAGCGGCGGTAAAACATGATCCTTTGGCATGTCCTAGCGATTCACAAGGCATCTATGCCTCAATGGACTCTACGCAGTACTATACCCGTTTTTTCATCCAGCCAAAACTGCCATCAGGTAATGTGGTAAACAACCATATTCCATTAGACCCTTATGATGAAAGTATGGTGCAAGTGAGTAAAAAAGCACTGAAACAAGATGTGGTGATTGGTGAGCTGATCCCGTATCACATTGCCATTCATAATCGTACAGAAATAAGCATTAACCCAGTTGATTTTATTGATCAGCTTCCCGCTGGGTTTAAATATGTCGCAGGAAGCGCTCGCATTGACGGGCAATTCATGGAACCACAACAAATGGGACGTCAGTTGCGTTGGAATGGGCGCACTTTGTCACCCCAGCAAAGTGTGCTGATTGATTTACTGGTTGTCGTTGGTGCTGGTGTGAGTGAAGGCAAGTTTGTAAACCAAGCATGGGCTGAGTTTAGTGGTGGTCAATTTAATGGTTTAAATACTAAGCGCATTTCAAATATAGCCAGTGCAACAGTGCGTGTGATCCCTGATTCAATCATGGACTGTAGTGATTTGACCGGGCAAGTATTTGACGATATGAACCGTAATGGCATTCATGATCCCCAAGAACCCGGCTTACCAGCCGTTAAATTAGCCACAGCACAAGGGCTTTGGATCACCACAGATCACTATGGTCGTTACCACCTTGCGTGTGCCGATGTGCCACATCAAAGTCGTGGTAGCAACTTCATCATTAAAGTTGATACGCGAAGCTTACCGTCTGGGTATCGGGTGACGACAGAAAACCCTCGAGTGGTACGCCTTACGCGAGGTAAAAATGTGGAAGCTAATTTTGCTGCCAGCATTCATCGTGTGGCACGTATTCAATTAAGTGATGAAGCATTTGAAAATGGACAGATCAAAGCAAATTATCGGGCGCAGTTAAATCAACTACTGAATACCGTTGCATCAACAGATGTGGTGATAAGACTGGCATACCGTGATGCTAAAAATGAAGGTTATGAGATAGCGCAACAGCGTGTTACGCAGCTAAAAGAATGGCTTGTTGAGCAATGGCAAGACAGCAATAAGGATCACACCTTGACAGTGGAAGAAGAAATTGTCGAATCGGTATTTTCGCAGCCCCAGAGCGCGAAAAAAGGGGTTCCCCATGATTAAGTTACGTGCTTTAAACCCTGTATCGGTTTCAGTAATCGCAGTACTGAGTTGCAACATGAGCAGTGTCGCTTTGGCAGCGAGCTTAGAATATAACATGGTGCGAAGTACTGGCATCGGCAGCAATACTGAACAGCAATTAGTACAAAAACACTTTGTGCTACACGCGCTGGTGCCGGTCAGTGACAAAGAGGTAGAACAACCACACACTGAGCAAGTGGCAAAAAAAGCCAATTACGTGAAAGATTCTGCGATTCGCTTTGTGTCAGGTAAGCATTTTCTCACCGGTTCAACAAAACAAGAAATGGACTTTATCATTGGTCAGCTTCGCGGTAAAAAACAGCTAAAGCTCCATTTTATTGGCCATGCCGATAGCCAACGGCTCAGCTCTAATGCGAAGAAAATTTATAAAACCAATCAGGGCCTGTCAGAGCATCGAGCGGATATTGTGGCTGGCTACTTCCGCCAGCAATTAGGGCTAAAAAGTGATGCGACTACCACTGTTGGGCGCTCAAACCGCGAACCTATTGCCAGTAACGCCACTTTAGCGGGTATGGCGCGAAATCGCCGCGTTGAAGTGATAGCGGTGTATGTTGAAGAAAAAACCACAACCAAAATAGTGATACAAGCTGGGCCACAACGACAGCTAATATGTGACAACCCCATGTTACCACAGCCCGCAATGGCCATTACGCTGGATGGACAACCGTTTGCGTCTGGTGATAGCGCCAATAATGCTGATCAACAACGCTGTGCAGATGTGGCGCTTAAAAAAATGCAGCTGCAATTGAAATACGATCCACTTGAGGCACTGCCTAAGCTCAGTATTCAACATGCATTAACCCAATCGGGTAATACCTTGATGATGCATTTAAAGGGTTACAGTAATTACAGCAGCTTTATAAAATATGCAGAAGTCTTGGTTATGGCGCCGGATGATCAGCAGGTACTCAGTAAGGTGTCACTCAATGATAATTTGGAGGGGAAGTGGCGTTTACCCGGTAACTTATTAGGGATGAGCTTAGCGTACCGATTGAGAGTGTATGACAATAGCGGCCGCTTCGACGAAACAGTGCTCAATAGTGCAGACTTTCGGCCTAAATTTGCGGTAGAGCCAGAAAAAGTAACAGGCTACTTACTGACAAGCTATGGCAAGTCTCAATTAGAAAAGCAAAATATCAAAGTAGCAGGAGGCACGCTGACGTTATATGGCGAGCAAGTGCCAGAGCAGCACCATGTGTTCTTTTTAGGTCGTGTGGTGGCTATCACCCGCGAGCGTAAATTTGTCCATCAGCAAATTGTTCGTTCCGGCTTTCATCGTGCTGAAGTGGCTGTTTTGGATGATGATGGCAATGGCACTTTGATCCACCGTGATTTAGCGCTACCAAAAAGTGATTGGTTTTATGTAGCGATGGCTGATTTAACGGTTGGACAAAATAGCCATAATGGACCGGTTGATTTACTGAATAAAACTCAACATAAAGATGGTGAGTTATTTGCTGACGGGCGTTTGGCTGGCTACATTACAGGAAAATGGCAAGACGAGTACCAAGTCACAGCAAGAATCGATACCCGTGAAGCGCCTCTTAACGAGCTATTTTCGAACATTCATCAAAAAGATCCTAAAAGCTTATTCAGGCGTTTGGAAGAGCAAGCCCATCCGAGTGAATTTGGTGATGACTCAACCACACGAGATGATGCGCCCAGTAATGGTAAGCTGTATTTAAAAATTGCCAAAGATGATAATCAGGTTTTATGGGGTAACTTTAACACGCAAATAAGCGATACAGAGTTAAGCCGAGTAGAGCGTGGTTTATACGGTCTACAGGCAAAGTATGTGAGTGCTGATGTAACACAGTTTGGTGAAAGTACCGCGGGTGCCGAGTTATTTGTCGCTGAAGCTGAAACCTTACCAGCCTATGAAACGCATAGGGCCACCGGAGGCTCGCTTTATTACCTTCAACATCAAGATATTGTCATTGGTTCTGAGCAAATAGCCGTTGAAGTACGAGATAAAATCTCAGGGTTAGTGTTAGTACGTCGAGCATTAGTGGCTGGTCAAGACTATGATATTGATGCCTTGCAAGGGCGTATATTACTCACCAAACCTTTGTCGTCATTTGAATTTGATGATTTATTGGTTCGTGCCGCAAGCTTAGATAATAACCCCACCTATTTAATCGCCAATTATGAATACAGCGCAGGATTTTCGCAGCTGAATAATTTGACCTATGGTGGCCGTATTAGCCAATGGTTAAACGACAAAGTGCAAATCGGCGCAACAGTACGTCAGCAAAAGCTCGATGAATATGATGATAACTTATATGGTTTGGATGCGATATATCGGCACAGTGAACACAGTTATGTGAAAGTTGAAGCGGCTGAAACACAAGGTATCGCGAGTGCGTTAAGCACTTTTAATGGTGGCTTTAGTTTTGATAATACGCAGTCTGCTGACACGCCAACGAATGCACAAGGAGTACGTGTTGAAGCGGCCTCTACATGGCACGAATTAGGGTTAAATAACGATGGCAAGGTCAATGTGTATTGGCAAAAGCTACAACAAGGCTTTGCGGGACTTGGTCAAGTCAACGCTGATGAAGCACAAACCGCAGGGGTTTTATTAACTTGGCAAGCAACAGCAGATACGCAGGTTAAACTTAAAGCTGACGAAAATAAGGTGAAAGCACGTTATCATCGCCAAGCGGCTGAGCTAGACATTGCACATGAATTGACTGAGCAATGGCAAGTGAGCACAGGGATCCGCATGGATAAGCGTGAGCAGCTACATGCTATATCATCTGCAAATGCACTTGTGGTAGGGCAAGCAGATGAAGGTCAGCGCACGGATGTAGCTTTACAACTGCAATATAATCCTAAAACAGACTGGTTAGCGTATGGGTTTGTGCAAGGTACACTCGATAAAGAAGTAACGCGAAAGGCTAATGATCGAGTTGGCTTTGGGGGAGAGGTTCAGATTTCTGAAGCGATCACACTCAAAGGCGAAACATCTCAAGGAAAGCAAGGCTTTGCCGCTGTTGCTGGGGTTGATTATGCTTACAGTGCGTCAGGCAATGTATATCTCAATTATCAATTAGACCCTGATGGAGATGACTTATTCAATTCTCGGCAACAGCGTCAATGGGTAACGGGCGCTCGGCATCGTTTTAGTGATTCAACCAGTGTGTATGGTGAGCAACAATTCCAAAAAGATGATCGTCAAACGGGCATCACGCACGCTTATGGCGTTGATCATAGCATTAACGAACGTTGGCAAGTGCAGGTTGGCTTTGAAAATGGCGACATAGATTTATTTGAACAAGGTCAATTGGCGCGAGACAGTGTCACGTTAGGGGTAGGGTATTTACACCAAGGCCTGCGCTGGTCGGGCGCGCTAGAATACCGCCAAGACAGCACTGATGATGAGCAGCGTACTAACTGGCTGATGCGGCATAACTTTACCGCTAAGTTGTCACCTGATTGGCGAGCGCAGTTACGTTTTGATACGGCAATAAGTGAGAGTAATGCTGAAACTGAAAATAGTGGCTTAAACAGTGACTTTACGGAGTTTCAGTTAGGATTTGCTTATCGTCCTATAGAAGCAAGCCCTTGGTCCGCGATGGCGAGTGTGACTTATTTAGAAGATTTAGCACCCGCGCAGCAACTCAATGGCATTGGCTTAGATAACACCCCACAGCAACGTAGTACGGTATGGTCAGTTGATGTGAATTACCGCTTAACTTCGCGTTGGCGAGTGGGTGCTAAGTTTGCTCAGCGTATAGGAGAGGTGCGATTAGGGCGCGACGCAGGACCTTGGTTTGACTCAACTGCTCAGTTGCATGTACTCAGAGCAGACTATCACTTAGCACATAACTGGGATGCAACCATAGAGTGGCGTAATTTAGCTGTCGATCGTGCGCAAGACGAGCGTAGTGGTGCACTTGCAGCCATTCATCGCCATGTCGGCGAGCATATGAAAGTGGGTATTGGTTATAATTTTACCGAGTTCTCTGATGATTTAACGGATTTTGATTATGACTCAAAAGGTTGGTTTATAAATTTAACCGGAAAATTTTAACAAATAAACGCATTGGCCCAGTCGGTATGTTAGCAGTGCTATTGGGCTACACAAAACTTTCATTGTCTGCGGCTGTCTCATTGTTCGATTTTGGGTTAAAATAACGACATAACTCCATTAACAAGATAGTGAATGTCAAAACAGGATCCTTACCTTAGCCGAGAGCAAGATAAATACGAAAACCCAGTTCCCAGCCGTGAATTTATTTTAGAGCACATTAAAAAAGTGTCAGCAAAAGCGGCCACCTTTAGTCACCTCTGTAGTGATTTGAATGTATTCGAATCAGAGCGGCAAATAGCCTTTAAACGTCGTTTGCGCGCAATGGAACGTGATGGTCAATTACATTTCAATAAGTTTAAACGTTATGTGATCCCAACCGATGATGGGTTGGTTAAAGGTCGAGTGATCGGGCATCGTGATGGCTTTGGATTTTTGGTGGTGGAAGGCGAACCTAAAGACTGGTTTGTTGCAAAACATCAAATGAATATGGTTTTGCACGGCGACATTGTTTTAGCCAAAGCAGCAAGCCGTGGTTCTGGCGGTAAAGTCGAAGCCCGTATTATAAAAGTACTTGCAGGTGAGCGTGCACCAATTGTTGGACGTTATTTCGTTGAGCATGGCACAGCGGTTGTGGTGCCAGAAGATCCGCGCATTACCCAAGACATTATTATATTACCAGGCAGTGAAAATGGTGCGCGTCATAATCAAATGGTGCAGGTTGAGATCACACAGAGTCCAAGCCGACAAATGAACGCGGTGGGTAAAGTACTTGAAGTGCTTGGCGACCACATGGCGCCAGGCATGGAAATTGAAGTGGCGTTGCGTAATCACGACATTCCGCATGTATGGCCAGAAGCAGTGTTAGAACAAGTAGCGAAACATGGTGAGTTTGTTGAAGAAGCTGATAAAGCCGGGCGGGTTGATTTACGCGAGCTACCGTTAGTCACCATTGATGGTGAAGATGCCCGCGACTTTGATGATGCCGTTTATTGCGAACGTAAAAAGTCAGGTGGATGGCGCCTATGGGTCGCCATTGCCGATGTGTCTCATTATGTACCAAAAGGCAGTGCACTGGATAAAGAAGCCATTGAACGCGGTAACTCAGTATATTTTCCTGAGCAAGTGATCCCGATGCTTCCTAAAGTGCTGTCGAATGGACTATGTTCACTGAACCCAGAAGTCGACCGCTTATGCATGGTGGCAGAAATGACGGTCTCTGAAGCGGGTAAGTTGTCTGGTTATCGTTTTTGCGAAGCGATCATGAACTCACATGCACGCCTCACTTACACCAAAGTACATGCTATATTGCAAGGTGATGAAATACTGCGCGAACAATATGCCGCGGTTGTGCCGCATTTGACTGATTTACAGCAAATGTATATGGCATTGAAGTCGGCACGTCAGACACGAGGTGCCATAGAGTTTGAAACCGTTGAAACTCGCTTTGTGTTTAACGCCCATCGCAAAATTGAGTCTATTGTGCCCTTGGTACGTAACGATGCGCATAAGCTGATTGAAGAATGTATGATTTTAGCCAATGTGTCAGCGGCTAAATTATTAGAAAAACATGAAGCACCCGCGCTTTATCGTATTCATGATGAGCCGGATCAAGAAAAGCTCAGTCACTTTAGACAATTTTTAAATGACTTAGGCATTGAAAGTTTACTGCCTAACGAGCCTGAGCCAAAAGAATTAACGGCGGCGCTGGCACAATTGGGTGATCGCCCAGAAAAAGAATTGATCCAGACCATGTTATTACGCTCTATGAAGCAAGCCGTGTATCAGGCTGATAATATTGGACACTATGGACTCGCGCTGTCGGCGTACGCGCATTTTACATCGCCTATCCGCCGTTACCCTGATCTAGTGGTTCATCGAGCGATTAAAGGCATATTAGCAAGCCAAGGCCAGCAAACATCGGGTGCCTATGTTTACGAAAATGATGAAGTCGATAGGTTAGGTGAGCAATGCTCGACCACTGAACGACGTGCTGATGATGCGACCCGAGAAGTGGCTGATTGGCTCAAATGTGAATATATGCAAGATCATGTAGGAGATGAATTCTCTGGGGTGGTGTCGTCAGTGACCAACTTTGGGTTATTTGTTCGCTTAGATGACTTACAAATTGATGGCTTAATTCATGTTTCTAACTTGGGGCAAGAGTACTACCAATATGATGGGGCCAAACATACCCTCATTGGTGAGCACTCTCACTCAGTTTACCGGTTGGGTGATAAGCTTACTGTGACCGTTGTGTCTGTGAGCTTAGACGAGCGTCGAGTTAACTTGGTATTGGCGGGAGAGACGGTACCTGATAGATACGCACGTCGACGTGCAAAACCACAGACTAAATCAAAACAACATGCGCCAAGTAGTGTGCGTTCACAGCTAAAAGCAGGTAAAATCCCCGGCAAAGACCAGCAAGATGAGCAGAGTAAGCCGTCTAAAAAGCCGAGTAAGGGTAAAAAGACCACGCCGAAAGGTAAGCTGAAAAAAGCGAAATCGTCGAGTGCTGAAGTGACTAAAGGCAAAGCAAAACCTAAAGCCAAAAAAGCCAAAGCAAAGCGCCCTGGTAAAAACGCCCGTAAACGTAAAAGCACTGGAGCATAAACGCAGTGAGTAATGAATTAATTTATGGTTTTCATTCTATTGAAGCCATTTTAAACAAAGAGCCTGAGCGCTTTTTAGAGATCTACGCATTAAAAGGGCGTGAAGATAAACGCTTAAATCCAATCATTAATGAAGCACGTAGATTTGGTATTTCGGTGCAGTTTATGCAGCGTAAAGCGTTAGATAACAAATCAAAAGGCGAGCAACATCAAGGTATTATTGCCAATGTGAAAGCGGCACGTACTTACAGCGAACGTGATTTAGATGACATCATTGCCAGAGAAGACAATCCCTTCTTTTTAGTATTAGATGGTGTAACTGATCCGCATAACCTTGGTGCTTGTTTACGTAGTGCTGATGCTGCGGGTGTACATGGCGTGATCGTACCAAAAGACAAGTCGGCTAAATTAACCGGTACGGCTCGTAAAGTTGCTTGTGGGGCTGCAGAAACGGTGCCGTTGATCCAAGTCACCAACCTTGCACGTACTCTACGTGATATTAAAGAGGCGGGTGTTTGGGTTGCTGGTACGGCGGGTGAAACAGACACGCATGTGTTTGATGCAAGCTTAACGGGTCCAATTGCAATCATCATGGGGGCAGAAGGAGACGGTATGCGCCGTTTAACCCGTGAGCATTGTGATATTTTGGTGAAAATTCCTATGGTTGGCACGGTGTCAAGTTTGAACGTGTCTGTGGCAACTGGGGTCTGTTTATTTGAAGTGTTGCGTCAACGTAACGCGGTCTAATTCACTGACAGTGTTATTTATGAGGTTAGAGATTACTCTGACCTCATTATCTTTTTCCCCTTGTGTTACCTCACTATTCCTCAGCCAGCAAACGGGCTAACTCGTTCAATGAGCGCACAGTATAAGTAGGCTTTATGTCAGCTGGGCATGATTGATTCTGGTGCTGTAACCAGCAGCTGTTAATGCCAAACTGGTTAGCGCCCAAAATGTCGCTACTCGGGGTATCACCGACCATCAGTACTTTAGATTTATCTGGCTCACCAAAAAGTGATAAAGTGTGTTGAAAAATCTTGGGGTCTGGTTTGGCAATGCCGACCAACTCAGAAATAACCAAGTGCTCAAAGTGTTCAGTAAGACCGGTGTGAGCCAATCTGCGTTGCTGTAATGCTGCAAACCCATTGGTAATGATCCCTAGCTTGGCTTTACCCTGTAATTGGGTTAATAATTCGCGCGCGCCGGGTAAAGGTTCACAAATGGCTGCCATTGCCGTTAAAAACCCCTCGTTGAGCTGCTCTGCAGGCACATTAAGCTTGTTGGCCCACTGAGAAAAGCGAGTAACTTGCAATGTTTTAGCATCGATATGACCTGCCTGATAATCTAGCCATAATGGTGCGTTGACCTGCTGATACTCTGTAAAGTGCTCAGCAGTAAATGTGACCCCATATTGTGCGAGCATGACTTGCAACCCCGCAAATGCATTAAAGCTAAATAGGGTTTCATCGGCATCAAATAAAATATGTGTGTATTTCATAGTACCCTTTATTGATTGTTGAACAGTTCTGCATGAATGAAAGGTGCCATAGCAAGCGTTAAGGCTTGCGTGTAGGTACTTTCTCTGGTTGCTAAGTTGTTAGTAAGCAAACCAATCGCACCGCCTTTTTGCTTTATATTGGTGGTGTTGAAAGTTTTGTCCATTACCGGCCCAAGCTCCTCTCCTGCGATCAGTGCGTCGAAAATAACTTGAGGGAGCGGCAGGTTACTGCTGCGGTTTACACTAGTGTGTTGTGAGTTTGCTATTACGACATAGGCAAATGTTGCAGGGCCATAGCTAAACTGGTGTGCGCCGCCCTCCATTGCGCAATAATAGTCTGCGTTGTGGTGTTGCATTAAATATTTGACTCTATTTTGTGCGCCAAGTCGTGTTTGTTCTTCCCCTAACGGTTGCTCAGGCACCAAGGAAGGCGCTTGCAGCCCTTCGCAATGGATAGTCTTATCAGGAAAGTAATTGCTAAAAACCTGCTTTGCAGCATTTATTTTTATTGGGTTTTGCGAGCCGACTAAGATGCTTAACTGTGTCATTGAAATCTCGTGCTGTACAAAAGAGCAAACAGTGTAAGCTTGGTGTTATTTGCCCGCAAGTTAAATAACCTCAGGTTTGGATAAGGGTTTTGGAATAGAAAGTGTTTTGGAAACAAACATACGTACAATCCAATGATGATATTTTGCTCAATATCAAGGCGCTTTTATGCAGTAATAGCGGGCTATTACAAATGAAAGCAACGCCGAGAGTGAGAACAATAGCTTTATTGGGCAAATTCGCTTATCCAGAGCTGAGGTTAATTAACCTCAGATTTGAGTAAGGGTTTTGGAATAGAAAGTGTTTTGGAAACAAACATACGTACAATCCAATGATGATATTTTGCTCAATATCAAGGCGCTTTTATGCAGTAATAGCGGGCTATTACAAATGAAAGCAACGCCGAGAGTGAGAACAATAGCTTTATTGGGCAAATTCGCTTATCCAGAGCTGAGGTTAAATAGGTAAGTCGACTTGTACCATACTTTCTAAAGCACGCTTTTTGAGTAATAGATCTTTGATAAGCGGGGTTAATACCAGCTCCATTGCTAAGCCCATTTTTCCGCCCGGTACGACAAGGGTGTTCATTCTTGACATAAAGCTGCCTTCTATCATTTGCAGGTAATAAGGAAAATTAACGTCGTCGATACCACGAAAGCGGATCACCACAAAACTTTCATCTAAAGAGGGAATATCTTTGGCGCTAAATGGGTTTGACGTGTCGACTGTCGGCACTCGTTGAAAGTTGATATGGGTACGTGAGAATTGGGGGGTGATGTGGGTAATATAATCATCCATACTACGTACAATCGAGCTCATCACGGCTTCACGTGAATGGCCGCGTTCGTTGGTGTCACGGATCATTTTTTGGATCCATTCAAGGTTGATAATTGGCACCATACCGATGAGTAAATCGACGTGTTTAGCAACGTCATGTTCTTGTGTTACTACGCCCCCGTGTAGCCCTTCATAGAACAGCATATCTGTGTTTTTCTCAAGTTGTTGGTAGGGCGTAAACGTACCCGGTAGTTGATTATAAGGTACTGCATCATCAAAAGTATGTAGGTAACGACGTACTCGACCTTTACCCTGTTGTCCATAATTGTCAAATAACTCTTCTAAAGCACAAAAGTCGTTAGCTTCTTTACCGAAGTAACTAATATGTTTGCCTTCTTGTAGAGCTTCACGTTTTAGCTTGTCCATTTCTGGGCGAGTATATCGATGAAAACTGTCTCCCTCAATGAGGGCGGCATTGGCATCAAGGCTACGAAAAATATGTTTAATAGCATTGGTGGTGGTCGTTGTTCCTGCACCAGAGCTACCTGTAATGGCTATTATCGGATGTTTTTGCGACATATTCGCCTCATGAACTCAGTAATTGGGAACGTTTGTGAAATTGATGTTACCTGATGCCGACAAGATAGCAAGCTTTGTGCTTTGTTTAGCAAGTGGTTATCATAGGCAAAAAAAGACAGGGAATATTATGAAGGTTCTAGTTTTTATCAGCACACTGTGGTGTGCATTTACCAGTATGCATGCCATTTCAGCCATGCCAAGTAGCCAATTGTTTGTGGCTGAAAAAACGGCGCAAGGTGTTAAAGTTCAAGCCATTACATCGGATGGTAGTTACCATAACCAGCCACTTACAACTGATAGCGGTGTGTATTTTACCAAAGAGTTAAGCACTCTGGAGGGCAGTCAAACAGATTTGTTTTTCTATGACTTTACCACGCAGCAAACGCGTAACCTCACAAATTCCCCCATCTCGGAATACTCACCGACTTTATACCCTCACGATGACGGTCTATCAACCATTGTGGTTGAAAGTACAGGTAAGCAGCGGCTTTGGTTTTACCCATTTGATAGTGCTCGTAAAGCAACGCCTTTATTGGCACATATAGATCCTGTGGGTTATCACGTGTGGGGTGAACAGCAAGATGTGATGTTATTTGTGTTGGGCACGCCACATGAACTGCACTTCACAGATACCAATGGTCATTTACCTAAGTTAGTTGCTAAAGACATTGATAGAAGTTTGGCATTTAATAAAACCAAACAAGTTTACTCATTTACCTACAATAAAAGTCAACAGTTATGGTTTGCAACGTATTCACCAAAAACGCAGCTGGTTACGTCCCATTTTGCTTTGCCAAAGTCAGTACGAGATTATACTTGGCTAGATGATGAGACAGTTGCATACGCGTTAAATAATCGCATTTTTACCCGTGAAATTACGTCACCAAAAGTAGTGTCTCAATGGATGAACTTAACCCAATATTGTAAAACACAGATTTCACGATTGAGTTATAATGATGGCAAGTTAGCATTTGTATGTAATACGCTTTAATTATTGCGCAAGAACAGACTTGTTGGCTAAAATGCGCAGCAAGCATCATGAATGGTAAAGGTAAAGGCAAAGTATGGCTATTTTAGTAACGGGTGGCGCAGGATATATTGGATCACACACAGTGTTAGAGCTTTTGAATGAAGGTGAGCAGGTTGTGGTGGTTGATAACCTGTGTAATTCATCTTCAGAGTCGCTCACCCGCGTAAAAGATATCACGGGTAAAGAAGTGGTGTTTCATCAAGGTGATATTTTAGATAAAGCTTTTCTAGATACTGTTTTTCAACAACACGCTATTGATCAGGTAATCCATTTTTCGGGGTTAAAGGCGGTGGGTGAGTCTGTTCGTAAGCCGGTTGAGTATTATCAAACCAACGTACAGGGCACATTAACGTTATTGGATGCAATGCGTGATGCCGAGGTATTTAAGTTGGTATTTAGTTCATCAGCTACCGTGTACGGTGATCCTGAAAGCCTGCCAATTCGTGAAGATTTCCCGGTGGGAGGCACGACTAACCCCTATGGTACGTCTAAATTAATGGTTGAAATGGTTTTACAAGATGTGGCGAAGTCAGACTCGCGCTGGGCTTTTGCTATATTGCGTTACTTTAACCCTGTTGGGGCACATGAATCTGGACGCATTGGTGAAGATCCTAATGGTATCCCAAATAATTTGCTGCCGTATATTGCGCAAGTAGCCGTAGGTAAGCTAGAAAGCTTAGGGGTGTTTGGCAACGACTATAACACAGTGGATGGCACGGGTGTACGCGATTACATTCACGTGGTTGATTTGGCTTTAGGGCATTTAAAAGCGCTGACACACATAAGCCGTCATAGTGGCGTGCATATTTATAATTTAGGCACAGGCAATGGCTATTCAGTGTTACAAATGGTGCAGGCATTTGAAACCGCTTCAGATAAAGCGGTACCTTATACGATTTCACCACGCAGAGAAGGTGATATCGCGGCATGCTATGCAGCCCCAGAGAAAGCTCGTACGGAACTTAACTGGCAAGCTGAGCGTGGTATTGACGAGATGATGCAAGATACATGGCGCTGGCAAAGTGGTAACCCACAAGGCTATAGCGCATAAACGTATTTTTGCAGGTCGACAATTCAAATAAAGCCCTATGTTGGGGCTTTTCATTTTTGGTGGTTTTATTGGAATTAACGTGGTTATGCCATGGCCAGCTCAGACTTGGCACCAAGCCAGCACCTGACTAAGGGCTCAATCATATCTGGGTGGCTTTTCATCAGCGTAAATGCCAGTGGGCGTACCTGATTCAATAAGGCTTTGTCGCGGTTTAAATCGGCAATTTTAAATTCGGCAAGGCCAGTTTGTTTCGTACCAAGTACTTCTCCTGGGCCGCGAATTTCTAAATCACGCTCAGCAATTACAAACCCGTCATTACTATCACGTAAAACGGCTAAGCGCTTTTGTGCAGTGACAGACAAAGGTGCATGATACAAAAGTAGGCAGTGGGATGCGATGGCCCCTCGGCCCACTCGACCACGTAATTGGTGTAACTGTGCTAATCCCAGTCTTTCAGGGTTTTCAATGATAATCAGGCTGGCGTTTGGTACATCTACACCGACCTCTATAACCGTGGTAGCCACTAAAACGTGTGTGTCACCGCGTTTAAAGGCTGCCATGATCTCTTGTTTTTCTTTGGCTTTCATTCTGCCGTGCACTAAGGCAATTTTGAGTTCAGGCAATAACTCAGTGAGCTGTTGTGCGGTATCTTCAGCGGCTTGACATTGTAATGCTTCTGACTCATCAATGAGTGTGCATACCCAATATACTTGGCGGCTATCATCTACACAGGCTTTTTTGACACGTTCTATAACTTGCTCTCTACGGGTGTCAGGCACGGCAACCGTCATAATAGGGGTTCGTCCTGGAGGCAGTTCATCAATGACTGAGGTTTCTAAGTCGGCATAGGCGGTCATTGCTAAAGTACGAGGAATAGGCGTCGCTGTCATGACTAGTTGGTGGGGGTAACAGTCATTAAATTTCCCTTTCTCACGTAATGCGAGTCGTTGATGAACACCAAAACGATGTTGTTCATCAATGATGATCAATGCCAGGTTATAAAACTGCACTTGTTCTTGAAATAAAGCATGGGTACCAATGACCATTTGCGCTTTACCAGAGCTAATTTGCTCCAGTACTTTTTCACGCTCTTTGCCTTTAGTTTTACCGCCGAGCCAAACCACTTCAATACCAAGCTGAGTAAACCAAGCGGTAAAATTAATGCCATGTTGCTCTGACAGTATTTCTGTGGGGGCCATTAAGGCCACTTGATACCCTTTGGCAATCGCGGTGAGTGCCGCTAGGGCTGCAACCAAGGTTTTACCAGAGCCAACATCACCTTGCACGAGTCGCATCATCGGAAATGGTTGTTGTAAATCTTGTTTAATTTCTGCCACAACACGGCTTTGTGCATTGGTAGGCGAAAAAGGCAATTCAGCCAAGAATAGGGGTTCGAATGTATTCGTTGGAGGTAAAGACACAGCTTTAACTGCTTGGCCTTTTTGCCTTAATTGTAACAAACTGAGGTTTTGTGCCAGCAGTTCTTCAAATGCTAGACGCTGCTGAGCAGGATGTTGACCTAGTTCAAGTTCGCAGAGGTTAATGTCTTGCGGTGGCCTATGTAGCAGAAGTACCGCCTCAGTGACACTCAGTTGTGAGGGGCGATATTGGCTGGGTAAGTACTCTTCTATTTGATATTTTTCTAATAGAGCCAGAGCTTTATTAGCGATAGACCGAATACTGAGCTGCTTCAGCCCTTCAGTGGTAGGGTAAACCGCTGTTAAGGTGCTTAGTTCTGGGTCTAATGGTTCACTTTGACACTCTCTAATACTGTATTCAGGGTGCGCCATTTCAAAGCCTGTGCGGCCCCTGCGTACTTCACCAAAGCAGCGAATGATTTTTCCCGTCGCCATGGCATTTTTTTGTGCGGCGTTAAAGTTAAAAAACCGCAGCGTTAAACGGCCAGTACCGTCATTGACTTGGCAGACCAACATGCGACGTTTGCCAATGGTAATTTGTGCATGTTCAATTTCCGCTTCAATGCTCACGTGACTATGGGCACTCAATTGTGCGATTGAGTATGTTCTGGCGCGATCTTCGTAGCGCAGGGGTAAATGAAAAAGCATATCTTGGACACTACGAATACCCAACTTAGCCAGTTTTTCAGCCACTTTAGGGCCGACACCTTTTAACTCAGTGATTGGGTAGCTTGACAGAGTGGGGTTCGACATACTTTTCCTTGTGATTTATTTGGGGTTGCTAAACTTAAGCGTGTTCCAAAAGGTCTCATCTGCAACAATTTCGCCATCGTCATCTAACTCAGGGTAAGGTAAGCCTTTTTCCACACAACGCTCTGCGATAATCGGATGACAGCCTTCAAACAATAAGCGATGTTTAATACTTTCATCAAGCATATCATTACGTTGATAGCAGCCAGCGGCTTCTCGTTGTCTTTGTGCTTCATATAAAATGAGTGCAGCAGCCACCGATACATTTAACGATTGCACCATGCCTTCCATTGGGATCACGATGTGTTGATCGGCATGTGCCAAAGCATCATCTGATATACCTGTGCGCTCTTGGCCGACGATAATTGCGGTAGGCTTGGTGTAATCAATTTCCCTGAAATCGACCGCACTGTCGCTGAGGTTAGTAGCCAGTATTTGAATGTCTGGGTTTTGCGCTCTAATGGCGCCGACGGCATCATGAATGTCATCGTGCATATGGGTTTCTACCCAGTTTTTACTGCCACCAGAGGTATTGTTGGTTAAGCGGCGCTGCTCTTGCGGCCAAACAGCATGGACATGGTGACACCCGACAGCATCAGCAGTACGCACGATTGCTGATAGGTTATGATGTTTATGTACCTCATCTAAACAGACGGTTAAATCAGTTTGTCGCCTATCTAAGACGCGTTTCACGCGATGGTAGCGTTTATTGTCCATCGTTATACAGCTCACAGAATCAAAATTTTGGCGATTATACCGAAATTATGGGTTAACTTCACGGGCGATAGGGTTTTGTAGTGAGATCAAGGTTTCTGTTGATTGAATGGCTTCAATAGTTTGAATTTTATTGATCAATACATCTTGTAAATGTTCGATGGAGCGTGTCATCACCTTGATGAAAATACTGTAATTACCTGTGGTGTAATAGGCTTCTACAACTTCTTCAAAACCTTCTAACTGCATTATTGTATCAGGGTAATCTCTGGCATGTTTCAAGTTGACGCCAATAAAGCAGCACACATCGAAGCCTAACTTTTTAGGATTTATGGTGACGCGAGTCCCTTGAATGATCCCTGCTTGCTTCATTTTTTCTACACGAACATGAATGGTTCCTGCACTTACATCAAAACGCTTGGCCAATTCTGCATACGCAGCCCTTGCATTCTCCATGAGTGCATTCAAAATGGATTTATCGAGATTATCGATTTGATAATTTTCCAATAGATTTACCACTGTTTTTTATTGATTATATAAAATATAACGGTATTTTTTGGGTATTAATATAGGTTTTTGTTATTTTTGTTGAGGTATGTTGATTTTTGGTTCGATTTTGTTGACGATGTGTTTAAGCCATGCAGAGCAGGGCAATAAAAATTCAACAGGTTTAAATTGGGAATGAGGTCCGGTTATGAAAACAACTTATCAGCAAACACAGCAACAAATTAGCAGCGTAAAACGTATTTTTTCTGAACAGTTAGAAAGCCGTTTAGGCTTAATGGAAGTGCAAGCACCTATTTTGGCTAAAGTCGGTGATGGCATTCAAGATAACTTAAGTGGCACCGAAAAAGCTGTTTCAGTGTCGGTTAAAGCGATCCCTGATGCAGGCTTCGAAGTGGTTCATTCATTGGCTAAATGGAAGCGCAAAACACTTGGTGATTATGGCTTTGCAATTGGAGAGGGACTTTATACGCATATGAAGGCACTGCGCCCGGATGAAGATAGGCTCTCACCTATTCACTCAGTATATGTAGACCAGTGGGACTGGGAAAAAGTAATTAGCACCGAGGTGGATCGTTCTTTAGTGGGTTTAAAGCAAACTGTCACCGAGTTATATGAGGCTATTAAGTCGACTGAGCAAAGTGTTGCGAGCCAGTTTGGATTAACGCCATTCTTACCTGAATCAATTACATTTGTACACAGTGAAGATTTACTGAAAATGTACCCAGACTTTACTGCGAAACAACGTGAAAAAGCCATAGCCCAAGAATATGGCGCAGTATTTCTCATAGGCATTGGCGGTGCATTGAGTGATGGTAAAATTCATGATGTTCGTGCGCCTGATTATGATGATTGGTCGACACCAACCTGTGATAAATACAGTGGCTTAAATGGTGATATTTTAGTTTGGAATCCTATTTTAGAAGATGCATTTGAGATTTCTTCAATGGGTATTCGAGTGTGTCCTGAAGCTTTAAAACGTCAACTGGAAATAACTCAGGATACAGCGCGTTTAGCACATGACTGGCACCAACAATTGGTAGCGGGTGATATGCCGCAAACCATTGGGGGAGGCATCGGACAATCACGTTTAGTTATGTTGTTATTACAAAAACAGCATATTGCGCAGGTGCAGGTGGGTGTCTGGACGAATGACATCGTTACGCAAGTGGAAGGAACACTTAAATAATAACAGGGTACGAATTAACTCGTTTTGAAATCAATCTCTATTTTTCCATCTTGTAAACTAGCAGTACAGGGTGGATAACTTCGATTGGTTTTATACACTCTATCAAATATATGGATCTCGACTCCAGGGTTAAGCGCTTGATTTGCTGTTAACTTTGTTTGTTCAAGTAAGTCATGTAAGTTTAATTCGAGTTGTGAGAGTTGTTGTTCTAGTTCTTCAGCTTGATGGCAATAATGTTGCTGGGTTGCACCTATTTTTGCCATCAGCTGCTTTTTCTTTTCTACATCTTTTAGCATATCAGCTTTTTCGATTGCTTGTTGTAGTGTGCTTAACTGCTCATCAGTTTGACTAAGTGCTTTTAAACAGTCATCTGATTCTTTCGTTATTTTCATCCCACTACGGGCTAAGTATATAGACATTTTAGCGCCAGATTCACTGCCTATCTCTCCAGCAATGACCATTTTAGCATCTAATATTTCTCCACCGAGCAGCTTCCCTTTCGGGTGTTCATCAATACCGACTTGAATGAGCTTGTTGGCTTTTATATCGCAGTGGTTACTTTGCCTATCAATGAAGACGTTGTCGGCTTCTATATAGGTATATTGGCCGTGAGAGAGATGAATATCTCCTTCAGCAATCAGTCGGCAAGTGAGTCCTTCGTCATTATTTTTATGGTCAAGATGGCCTATCACGGCTTGCTTGACCTCTATGCTGCCACCGCTTTTTAACTCTCCAGATTCAACAGAACCCATCACTGTAATGTCACCTTTAGCCGTGACTTTCATACCGGGGGCAACGCCTTGAGTAACGATAACACTGCCATTAAAATCGACATGCCCGCTTCGTACGTTGACTTCACCAATGGTAAATACATCATCTACTCGCATGCCATTTTGAATACTGGAAGGGCAGCCTGCAATAGTGGCAACGAGCTCAAGAGGATTAGCTGGTGATATTTGTGTGCCTTCACCTGCCATCAATTGAAAAGATTCACCTGGCAGTGGAATGATTGAATCTCCGACGACATTAAAACCTTCTTTGCCAGGTGTGGCTGGGCGTTGCGTAATTAAGACGGTCCCTGGTGCTACGCTTGATAGTGCCCCAAAATCACGCATATCAACCGTACCATCTTCCCTTAGTTTAGGCTGTTTGAGTCTTTCTTTTACGGTTTGCACATGCTGTATGATTTTTGCAGGTTGTCCATCTACAGATGGGCGGCCTTGTGCTACGATACCTGAGACTTCAACCCCTGGTTCTAATTCAAGTTGCTTGGTAAGGATTTGTTCTAGATAAGCTTGTTTATAGCCTCTACTGACACCTGCTTTGACAATTTCTTTTTTTGCATCTTCAATAGTAACCGACTTACCCCCTTGGGCTGTCGTTAAATTACCAATGGCTTGCATTTGATCGTCAGAAACTTGCACTGAAAAGCAAGCATCATGTTGCTTGGCAACCACAAGTTGTTGTTCAGGATATTCGTTAGTGAAATGCGCTTTGATAGATTCATGATCGACTGCACAATCCGCATAAGGTGAGCGTTCAAGCGCTTCCACAATAAATGCAGCGCTGGGCGGATTAAGTTCCGCGACATTTAGAAGGATATTGCCATTATGTGCCAATTTAAACACGAGTATCATCCTTTACTGTTATTATTGTGAGAGATTAGCTCAAACATTGAACAAATCATTGGATATTCACAGAGTGCTAAATTAATAGTATGTAGTCAAGTGCTTAAGGTCAAAGTTCCGGCAATAAAAAACCCACCAAAAGGTGGGTTTTTCATTCATACACAAATTAATTTGTTGACGGTAACTCCATAATTCCATCAATTTCAATTTGTACACCTTTTGGTAACTCGCGTACACCAATGGCTGCGCGAGCAGGGTATGGCGTTGCAAAGTGCTGGCTCATTATTTCATTTACGGTTGCAAAATTACTGAGATCCGTTAGGAAAATATTAACTTTCACCATGTCTTGTAATTGACCACCTGAGGCTTCGCACACAGCCGTTAAATTTTTGAATACCTGTTGTGCTTGTTCTGCAAAGTCTTCAGAAATAACTTCCATTGTTTCAGGCACGAGTGGGATCTGTCCTGATAAATAAACCGCAGTACCTACTTTAACAGCTTGATTGTAAGTACCGATAGCAGCCGGAGCTTGATCTGTGGAAATAATCACTTTATTCATTGTGTGTCCTACTTTTTCCGATATACACGTTGTACATCAGGCATCACGCGAATACGACGCATAATATTAGCGACATGTATTCTATCCTTTACTGTGACACCTAAATCAATGATGTACAAATTGCTTTCTTTTTCATCTGTTGCAATTTCCACGATATTGGCATTGGTTGTTGCAACTACGTTGGTTAGTTTAGCTAATGCACCCTGATGATTAATAATTTCTACACGCAAGGCGGCGATATATTCTTTTTCTGGGTTATCTTCCCATTTTACGATGACATATTTTGAACGCTCACTTTGCCATCCTTTAATGTTTTTACATTCTTGGCGGTGAACCGTCAATCCTTTGCCTTGGCTTACATACGCGGTAATTGCATCGCCAGGTACCGGGCGACAACACTTGGAGTAATTCACAAGCATGCCTTCAGTACCGATGATCGCGGCTTTGGCTTGTTGTGCTATATTTTCAAGCCCTTCCTCTGCTTGCAATAATCTTTTTGCAACGAGCACACTCATGATATTACCACTGCCAATTTCAACCAGCAGTTCCAGCAAACTAGAGAGGTTTTGTTCTTCAAGTACCAAGTCGACTTGTTCAGGGGCGATATCATCGAGCTTTTGCTCGCCTAATGCTGAATCGAGCAATCGGCGGCCTAGCAATATAGCTTCTTCTTGATGTTGGCTCTGAAGGTAATTTCGCACACCAAGTCGTGCTTTACCGGTGACGATAAAGTTTAACCAAGTGGCATTAGGGTGAGCACCAGAGCTGGTAATTACTTCAACCGTTTGCCCTGTGTCTAGTGCCTTACTGAGTGGGTAAGGTTTGCGGTTTACTCGGGCGCCAACACAGGTATTACCTACATCGGTATGCACTGCATAAGCAAAATCAACAGCCGTTGCACCCATTGGCAGCTCTACAATACGGCCATCAGGCGTGAAAACATAAATTTCTTCAGGAAATAGCTCTGTTTTGACGTTTTCCACAAATTCAAATGATGAACCGGCACTTTGTTGAAGCTCCAGTAAGCTCTGCATCCATTGACGTGCACGTTGTTGTGCCGTATTGCCTGCGCTGTCACCCGATTTTTTATACATCCAATGGGCCGCGACCCCCATATCTGCCATTTGATCCATATCGAGTGTTCGTATTTGGATCTCTACAGGGATCCCATGAGGGCCGACGAGTGACGTGTGCAGTGATTGATAACCATTGGTTTTCGGTACTGCGATATAATCTTTAAATCGTGTTTCTATCGGTTTGTAGAGATTATGTGCGACACCTAATACGCGATAGCAAGTATCCATACTGTTTACATTAATGCGAAATGCGTAGATATCCATGACTTCATTAAACAATAATTCTTTGTTTAACATTTTTCGATAAATACTATAGAGATGTTTTTCTCTGCCACTAACCGATGCTTCAATACCGGATTCTTTTAAGCGGCTTTCAATTTCAGTCTGTATATTGCTGATGACTTCTTTTCGATTACCACGTGCTTTCGCAACTTCCGATTTCAGTGCTCTGTGACGCATTGGATAAAGCGCTTGAAACCCTAAATCTTCTAATTCGTTCTTGATATCGTGAATACCTAAACGATTAGCAATCGGGGCAAATATTTCTAACGTTTCTCTCGCAATTCGGCGGCGTTTGTCTGGGCGTAATGCTCCCAAAGTTCGCATATTATGAGTACGATCAGCCAGCTTAATCAAAATGACACGAATGTCTTGTGTCATTGCCATGATCATTTTTCGATAGTTTTCAGCTTGGAATTCTTTTTTATCTTTGAAGCTTAACTTATCAAGCTTACTTACACCTTCGACTAATTCTGCGACGGTATTACCAAATATCTCAGCAAGGTCTTGTTGACTAAAATCAGTGTCTTCAATAACGTCATGCATTAACGCGGCCATGAGCGTTTCATGATCAAGGCGCATTCCTGCGAGAATTTGGGTTACTTCAACAGGGTGAGTAATATAAGGCTCACCACTTGAGCGAGTTTGTCCTTCATGTGCCTCACGGGCTACAACGTAAGCTTTTTGCACGAGCTCAACGTCAGCAGGAAGTAAATACTCAGAGATTTTCTTTTTTAGGCCTTCAAAAAGGTACATTCACACTCCGATGTTCCAGTGAAGTAATAGATATGTTACGAATATACGATGAATTTCAAGATAAACCAACGGCTAGTTGGGACTTTATGGTGATTACATAAATAAAAATATGAGGGATTCAAGGTAATCGAAAGTAATTCTTGTCTAATAAAAACAGCAATGCCAGCAAAAGTGCTGGCATTGTCGTATTTTTGTTGCAGGTTATTAGCTGTTTCCGCCAACAATTGCTGCTACAGCTGCAAGTTCAGCTGCTTCTTGGTTTTGTTGTTCTTCACGATCAATTAAATCAAGTGAAGAGCTGTCAACCAAGCCCTTTTCAATTTCACGCAAAGCGATAACCGTTGGTTTGTCGTTTTCAGGATCAACCATAGGATCTTTACCACCTACAGCGATTTGACGAGCGCGACGCGCTGCTACCAAGATTAAATCAAAACGGTTACCAATTGCATCTACTGCATCTTCTACAGTTACGCGAGCCATCGAAGCACTCCAAAGTTATTCATTTCCAAAAGGCTAGTTTACTGCACACAAGCCATTTCGCCAAGTGGGTGGTTAAAATTTATCTCTATTTTACTTTAAAAGATCAGAAATGAGTGACTGGTAACGAATATTTTGTGCCTTCAGCTCTAATCGAGCAGCGATGACTATGTGTTCAAGTTGCTTTAGTGTTGCTGCAAAGTCATCATTTATGAGCACGTAGTCAAATTCACTATAGTGTGAGCTTTCTGATTTGGCTTGTGCCATTCGGCTGGCGATAACTTCTTGTGAGTCTTGCCCACGATTATTTAAGCGTTGCTCTAATTCAGTTTTTGATGGAGGTAAAATGAAAATGGTTTTAACCTCAGGCATGAGCTTTCTGACTTGTTGTGCACCTTGCCAATCAATGTCTAAGAACACATCTATACCAGCGGCGAGTTGCTGCTCGATGGCGGCTTTTGAAGTACCGTAATAGTTTTCAAACACTTGCGCCCATTCAAAAAAATCATTTTTCTCGATGAGTGATTTGAATTGCTCAACATTTACGAAATGGTAATGTTCGGCGTTGTTTTCACCCGGTCGAGGGTTGCGGGTGGTATGAGAAACAGAGACTTTCACGTCATTATGTTTATCTAGTAATGCTTTGATCAGGCTTGATTTCCCAGCACCTGATGGGGCTGATAAAATAAATAAGTTACCGCGAGCTGTTTCGGTCATCGTCAATCGCCAGTTTATTTGAGCAGATGCCGTGACCTGCCCATGAAAATTAATAGAGTCAGGTATTTTAAACTTTACTGGCTTGAGTTACCAGCGGTGCAAATGAATTCAACGCTTTTGAGGTGACGCAACGCCACAAAGGTGCTTCTAAATAACTAGAAGCACCGGCGAATGGTTATTCGCTCTGATAGGGACTTCCGTTGGAAATCCAATCGGCGGCGGGGTGTCCTTTTAGATGATGGTCGTAATACTCCATCATACGAATTGAGAAATCGACTTGATTAGGGAATTGCTTCAAATGGTGAGGCTCACCTTCATATTGCAAGAAAGTGGCATCTTTTCCCAAACGTCGTAATGCTAAATAATATTGAATACCTTCTTGCCAAGGGACGGCGCCATCTTTGTCACCAAACATCATTAAAATAGGGGTGTTGACTTTGTCAGCAAAAAAGACAGGGGAGTTTTCAATGTATAAATCGAGCGCTTGATGTAAAGGCTTACCTATACGGCTTTGACCGGTTTCGTATTGAAACTGTCGTGCGAGGCCTGATTTCAGTCTTATACCACTGTATGCGGATGTCATATTGGTCACTGGTGCACCAGACACAACGGCTTTAAACATATCGGTTTGTGTGATCATATACGCACTTTGATAGCCAGCCCAAGAATGGCCTTGTAATCCTATTTTATCAGGGTGCGCAACCCCGATATCAATGAGCTTTTGTGCTGCGTTAATCATAGTTTGCGTAGAAGATGGCCCTGGTTTGCCAATTTCAAATCGAATATCAGGCAAAAATATTGCGTAACCATTAGAAGTGAACATCGGGAAATTAGGGCGATGATTTAGCTCCATTTTTGGAAAGTCATACATGCGTTGGCTCATATAACGGTAGAAATAAATCACCACCGGTAATTTGTCGCCTGCACGGTAATTTTCAGGCTTGATTAATACGCCTTGTAAGTCTTCACCATTGTACCCTTTGTACTTGATAAGTTCAGGCTTTTGGCCCCATGAGAATTTAGCTGCTTGAGGATTAAGATTAGTGACTTTTTTCGGATTGCGATAGGTACTATTGGTTTGCCAGATATCCGGGAACTCATGATAACTTTGTTTGGTAAAGAGTAATGTATCGCTATGTTTGGCTTTTTTTAGTACATCAAAACGCGCGGCATCACTGAGCACTGTAGTGAGTTTATTGTCTTTTAACGATAGAGTTGCAATGTGCGTTTGCTTATTATTCAAGTTATGGGCACTTAATGTAAGCGTTTGACCCGGTGTAAAGCCAGTAGCTAACTTGTCAAGATGACGCACACGATACTGTGTTTTGGTTTCTCTGCCTTGAGTTAAGCGAGCGGCTGTTTTTGTGGTTACGTCAAAGGCCCAAATATCATATTTGCTGTAGGCGTATAGCGTTTTACCATCCAGTTGCCATCCTGCGAATTTATAGCCAGCTTGTTCACTGGGGTAATCATGCCTATCATCGGCAAAAATAGCATGATTAATATTATGAGTGAGCGATGTACGGGTATTCGTGGTCAAGTCTTTGAGCCAAATTTGCTGGTTTTGAAAGTATGCCGCAAATTGACCTGTTGGTGAGAGTGACGGTTTAAAGCGTGTTCGCGTTGTAATGCTTTTTTTATTACCATTTTTTACATTAACAGCGTAGTAGTCGTAGAAAAAGCCGTTATACATGATTTCTTCTAGGTAGGCGGTATTATCACTTCCTAATAAGAATTGAGCTTCCGTATGCAGTGTGAGATCTTGAACCTGAGGACCGGAAAGTTGCACTACTTTTTCATTATTTATATGGTACACCGCTTGATAATGACGATGTTTATTGGTTTCTTGCCACGTTTTAACTTCTCTAGGTTTAATTTGTGCATCGTCATTGTGCCAAATTTTTAGGCCTTTTTGAGCGCGAATAGTATCATAATCATAAAGTGAGTCTGTCTCGAGGTACTTTAACTCAGGGGTTTTTACGTTGAGCTCGGGACGATTTTGAAAGTACAGACGTTCCCCATGTTCAGACCACGTCAACTTGGCTGTTTTAGCCGTAAACCATCCGTCAGAGTTTTTTACCGACTTAAGTGTGTTGGTCGCAGCGTCCCAGAGTGTTACTTGATAATTGCGGCGGCGAGGGTCGTCGTTTACATAGTTGCCCATATTGAACGCGACAAGTGGCTTTGTTGGATGCCATGTTGCTTGACTTAGTGTGACACCCGGTTCACTGATAAGGGGTGTTTGCTTAGCGTTAGACAGATGAAAAAAGCCAATTTGGTTTTGACTACCATTACTATTATGGGTAGCAAAAATAACACCATGGCTTGTGGGGCTTAATGCATATTTGCCAACTTGTGCAACACGATGTGTGGTGTTTGTACTGAGGTTTACAATCACCAGTGTGTGATGTTCGTCTTTTTTATCTGCTGCAATCTCTGCATCTATTGTTTCATCTTTCTTTTTCTGCTCGTCCTGATGTACTTCACGGTATACAAGCCAAAGACCATCGTCAGACACTTGATAGTCTTTTACTTTAGAGAATACTTGTTGTTCTTTTGTGGTGGTATTGATGAGTACTAGATCATTCGTGAGTGCTTTTTTTTGTTTTTTTGTGGCAGTTTCAGTTTCTAATAAAGACGGTATTTTGGTAAATGAAATCCAAAGTGCATTTTTATTGATTTGCGGTTTAGTCCCACGCTCGACGGTCGTTAATAGCTTATTGTTTTTGAGTGAATAAATATGGCCGACAGCGTCACCACGATACGGGGTTGCAGAAAACGATAGCCATGCTCCATTTTCAGACAACTGTGTATTTTTAGCATACTTAAAGTCAAATACATCTTTAAATTCTAACGGCTTCTGACCATATGCTGCGGTACTTAAAAGCACAGAGGCAATGGCAAACGAAGTAACTTTCATCATGAGTTATATTCTTTATTTTTAGACTTATGGTCAGTTTTAGCACTTTTTTGTATGGTAAATAAAGTGCCGTGCGTTTAGCGTGCAGGTTAACCAGATAGATAGCGTGTCACAGAGTAGCAGAAACCCTAAAGGCGCGATAACGCGTGAATTTAAGAAAAAAGTAGATTAGAGGAGATACCCCTACTCACTCAAGTTACTCGAGTGAGTAGGGCATTTTAGTTTAACCAGATCTTTTGAAGCTCAAGCCACTGAGTTTCAAATTGTTGACTTGGACGCGCAGTAAAGTCACTGCGCACGAATTGATTCATTTTACCTTCTACGTAGGCGAGAAAAAAATTAGCCAAAGCAGCTTCATCAATTAAAAAGGTTTTACCCTCTCGTAATTTTCGCTCTCGTAACACTTGTTTAAATTGTGTTTCTAGCTTTTCGAAGAAACTTTGCACGCGTTCACGCAGACGCTCTTGTTCACCTTGCAGTGCATCACCTGTTAGGATGCGGGTTATCCCTGGGTTTTTTTCTGAGAATGTCAGTAAGAGTACCAAGATGTTATAAACACGGCTCTGAGTTTCTTTCTCATTATCTAAGATCAAATTAATACGAGAGAGTAAAGTGTCTTCGATAAACTCAATCAAGCCTTCAAACATCCGAGCTTTACTGGGAAAGTGTCTATATAGTGCGGCTTCTGAAACGCCCACCTCAGCAGCTAATTTTGCAGTAGTGATGCGTTGACCTGGGCTCGTTTCTAACATTTGTGCGAGAGATTGAAGTATTTGCTCTTTGCGGTTACTGCGTTTGGTCGCTGGCATGAACCTTCCTTTATATTATCGTTATTATGGTCAGTGCAAACCCCAAGCTGTTTACACATATACTTGGATCCATATGTTAATGTTTTATTCAGTTTCGTGCCAGTATTTTCAAAACCACTTACTTAAGACGTTTGGCTAATGCGTGTAAGAGTTGCATTGCCAACTGCTGTTTACTCGTAGCTGGTAAATTTAGATTATCATCAGGCCAGTATAGAGTGAGCGCATTGTTGTTTGCATTAAACCCGAGACCTTGCACAGACACATCGTTGGCACAGATCATATCTAAGTTTTTATTTTTGAGTTTATCTTGTGCATAGACCGAGGTATTTTGAGTCTCTGCTGCGAAACCAACGGTATACGGGCGCTGTGCTTTAAGCGCTGCCACGTGTGCTATCACGTCGGGGTTTTTGATCATGGTGAGTGTGATTTCGTCACCTTGTTTTTTAATTTTTTGATGTGAGACCGTCGCTGCTCGGTAGTCTGCAACCGCTGCACAGCCAATAAAAATATCAGATTGAGGTGCTAAATGCATGGCCGATTTTAACATGTCTTCTGCACTTTCTATTGGGAAGACTTTTGCGTGCGAAGGGGGAGCAATGGCGACGGGGCCAGAGATGATGTTCACTTTTGCGCCTAATGAGAGTGCAGCTTGTGCAATTGCATACCCCATTTTTCCGGAACTATGATTACTAATGAATCGCACCGGGTCGAGCGCTTCCCTGGTTGGCCCAGCAGTGATGGTAATGGTTTTCCCTGCAAAAAGAGGTTCGTGAGATACTGTTAAGCAATGTTCTACGAGCTCTAGTGGCTCAAGCATTCTCCCCGCACCGATATCACCACAGGCTTGCTCTCCTTTACCTGGACCCCAAATTTCGACTCCTCGTGTCTGCAGTGTGTCCAAGTTTGCTTGTGTCGCTGCATGGGCATACATTTGCTGATTCATTGCCGGTGCAACAGCCACTTTGGCGGGCGTGGCTAATAGTAAAGTGGTGAGTAAATCATCGGCAATACCTTGCGCCATTTTTGCTAGAATATTACAGCTTGCTGGAGCGACTAAAATTAAATCAGCCCATTTTGCCAGCTCTATGTGGCCCATTGCGGCTTCAGCGCTTGGGTCTAGTAATGAATCTGCGACGGGCTCTGCCGATACGGCTTGCATTGTCAGTGGGGTAATAAAGTGTTTGGCTGACTCGGTCATCACGACTTTGACGCGACAGCCACGTTCACTCAGTCTTCTGACAAGTTCTGCACATTTATATGCTGCGATACCCCCACTGATCCCGAGGACAATATTTTTAATTGGTTGGCCCATAACTTAGCTCACCATAGAATAATTTAATTTCACGATGGTGCTAAAGATACCACACAGAAGCGGTGCTGTTTAGGCAAGCAGTACACGCGTCTTTGAAATTCATCAATGACTGACTACACTTTTGTTTACACAGGTGCATCACTAAGGATAGAAAATGCAACTAACAATGCTGCCAAAGCATGACCGCCCAAGAGAGAAGTTGTTAATTCAAGGAGCCAGTAGGCTAACCGATGCAGAATTACTTGCTATTTTTTTACGTACCGGCATAAAAGGGATGAATGCCATTGAGCTGGCTGATTATTTATTAGTACAGAGTAAATCACTTCATAACCTTTTTAATGCTAACTTGGCAGACTTCTCTGCTTTTAAAGGACTAGGAGAAGCAAAGTATGTACAACTACAAGCTGTGCTAGAGTTAAGTAAGCGTTATATAAAAGAGCAGTGCCATCGTAGCAATATTTTAGACTCACCAAATGCAGTTAATGATTATTTAACGATACAGCTAAGAGGACTCGACCATGAAGTATTTATGGTGCTCTATTTGGATAATCAAAATCGATTAATCACAGATGAAATTTTGTTTAGAGGCACCATCAATGCTGCATCAGTTTACCCAAGAGAAGTGGTTAAAGCAGCATTAAAGCATAATGCTGCATCGATTATTTTTGCCCACAATCATCCCAGTGGCTTGGCTGAACCAAGCCAAGCAGACAAATTAATTACCCAAAAATTGCAAAAAGCGTTGGCTTTGGTTGATATTGCGGTTTTGGATCATTTGATTGTTGCAGCTGAGCAGTGTGTTTCTTTTGCGCAAAGAGGCCTAATTTAGCTGGGTTGACACTATAAAGCTGTAAAAAACATCGCTTTGTGGGCCTTTTTGTAAAATAGTTTAATTTAAATGCAGTTTTTACTTTCCCTAACGGCATTCGATCATTATAATTGGCCGCTATCAAATTTACACATGAGCTGATTAGATAGGATCAGATCCTTGATCTCTACCTGTATATGCTGTATAAAGAGCGCCCTCTGATTTACCCTGGGGCCACAGTATTGTCCAAGGGGAAATTAAAAGCTCGAGCGAAGTTATTGGAGATACATAGACATGTCTAAAGTCTGTCAAGTTACAGGTAAGCGCCCAGTGGTTGGTAATCACCGTTCACACGCGCGCAACGCTACTAAGCGTCGCTTCCTACCTAACCTACAAACTCACCGTTTCTGGGTTGAAAGCGAAAAACGTTTCGTTTCACTACGTACTACCACTAAAGGTATGCGTATTATTGATAAAAAAGGCATCGACGCGGTTCTTACTGAAATCCGTGCTCGCGGCGAAAAAGTTTAAGGAGCTGGGATATGCGTGATAAGATCCGTTTAGTTTCTACTGCTGGTACTGGTTATTTCTACACTACCGACAAGAACAAGCGTAACATGCCTGAAAAAATGGAAATCAAAAAGTTCGATCCTAAGGTTCGTAAACATGTGATTTTCAAAGAAGCAAAAATCAAGTAATTTTGCTTTTGAAAGAATATTAAAAACCCAGCTTAGGCTGGGTTTTTTGTTTCTGCGATATGTGATGACACTTAAGTATTTCGCAGTATAGCTAGTTAACCTCAGCTCTGGATAAGCGAATTTGCCCAATAAAGCTATTTTTCTCACTCTCGACGTTGCTTTCATTTGTAATAGCCCGCTATTACTGCATAAAAGCGCCTTGATATTGAGCAAGGTATCATCATTGGATTGTACGTAAGTTTGTTTTCAAAACATTTTCTATTCCAAAACCCTTATCCAAACCTGAGGTTAGTTATTGGTTCTTATCTAAGCTTAAAATATGTATATCACTTTGCATTGGCTGTGCCTGTACATAGGTGATTGCGCTCTGGTCTGGATGGACGGTATATTGATGAGTAAAATTGGGTGGAGCGGACATAACAAGCTGTTCAGTGTTTGAATTTAAATCAAATTTCCAAACGCCGGACTCAGCGCGATAGAAAAAAACTTTACCGTCAATTAACTGCCAATTGAGCCAATTTATATTACTGAAATCTTTAATGATAAGTTGTTCAGTTTGATTTTCTAGAACCCAAAGGCCCGAGTGATTTCTTTTACTGAAGTATACCTTTCCATTGTATGCATAACCACTATACCCTCCTTTAGTCGTCAATTGTTTATGACCGTTGTCTTGACGATCGAATAGCCACAATTGCCATTGGCCACTTTTATTGCTGCTATATATTAGGTTTTGACTATTTTCATCGTAATTTATGACGTATGCCTGATGTGATTCTTCAAATATTTTAGTGGTATTTCCAGTTTTAATCTCATATTCATAGACCGCTCCGAATTTTTCAAAAGTGATATATTCATGATCAAAATTAGGTTGGTAGCGTGTGAAGCCAAACTCAAAAGGTAAAACGACGCGTTTTTCTTGCTTATTTTTATATAGCCATAGATCGTGCTGATGGGCAGCATTTGAAATAAACATCATGGTATTGTTGTGGAGGGCCTGTGGCAATCGGTTTAATGCAGCATTACTATAAAAAGTTTGGGTCGATTTTTGTTTGATATTGAATGTTTGTAATTTAGTGCTGATATCAAACAAGCTAATAAAGAGTTTATTGTGATCATTGATTAAGCTCGTAGCCAACGAGTGAATTGGGCTGCTCATTTGTGCAATAAGATGTGATTGTTTGGTTTTGAAATCAAAAAGAAACAGTGATTTTTTATTAGCAAGGTAGAGCTCATTGTTGTTGGCGCTCCATGTGATGGCATTGAGTGTATGGTCGAGCGTTTAGATATAGCAAAGGCAGAAGGGAAGAGCAAGCTGCATTGATTCGATGGCAAGTACAGGGTACTGAGTGGAGTAGGATGATAGCGAGCAACACAGAAGGTGAGCACATTCCGTTAGAAAATGCGAGTCACCAAGTGTTATTTGAATACCCAGATAAGGTAAGCATGGCAGTATCCGTAATATTAAAAGAGGATAAGTAATCTAAAGGCACAGTGAGTGAAATAATTCGACACCGCTACTTTTAGATATGACTACATTGAATTTTTTAGTCATAGTCAACGATTGTTAGCACTGACGGTTTGCACTATAAAAAATGACTAATTTGTCAGGTTTGAGTTGTTAGTTATTTGATTTGTAGGTGCTTTGTAACATTTATCAGTTAAGTGCAGGTTCAATAATAAGGTGGCTTCGATCATGTGGCCTACCTTGATTTTTTTGGCCTCAATAGACGCTTTTCTGGTAATGAACTGCGCTTGTTCGGCGCTTTACATAAAATCATAACAGGGCGAGTGACAAATATATTGTTCGGGTAAATAACTTTATGGCCGTCAATATGTTCTAGAATCACATTCATTAAGCCCATTTCAGAAATACGACCTTCAACAAAGTTGCTGCCATCAATAACCCGTACCCAAAACCCTATACGGCAGTCATTTTGAATAAACAGAATGAGAAAGGACGTTAAATTACTCAGTAACGACCACCCTGCAAACAAGGCTACACCGAGCATGGCAAACAACGAAGAACCTAGCACCAATAACCCTTTTAGTTCGATCCCCCAAAACATAAGCAATAGGCAAACTAACAAAACTGCGACAATGACACGCAGTAAAAGCTTGGCTCTTTGTTGGCGGTGCATATCAATTTTTCCGCGAGTGAGCTGGGTAAGTAAATGTATGCTCAAGCGCATTAATATAGGAAAAAGTAGGATGATTAGGCCAGTGATGACCAGTTTGTATTGTGCCAAAATAAAATCTAAAAATAGCGTTAGGTCAGTCAAAATAAAAGTGTTCGTTAAATATGTATAGCCATAGTGGTACCTTAAACCTTTAAAAGCGGTTTTTGACAGTAAAAAGCCATTGTACATTGTCTACGTCATCGGGGCCGTTAAGGGGGGCTGCGACATCTAAATGTAAGACGAGTCCGGCATTGGCACGACTGGGAGCTAAGCGCAGTCCCGCTCCAATGTTTTTCAAATAATTAGGATCACTATGAACCAGTGTGTTACCCCTAACTCGACCAATATCAAAATAAACGGCTCCGCCAACTTTAAAGAGTTGCAGTAAATCATATTCCCAATAATAGCGCCGCTCTATGTTTACGAGTACGCTTTTGCTGCCATGCTGGTAGTTGATGGGAAAGCCTCTTAAGCCAGTTTCTCCGCCCAAGGTAAGTTGTTGATCTGCTGTTAAGTTTTTTGCAAATCTCAGTTGTATATTGGCATACCATGAGTCTTGGATAGTGGTATTTAAGTAATATTGGGCGCCGATTTGGGTAACAAAGTTTCTTGCGGTATTTGCTTGGCTATTCCACTGACCAGACAGTGATAGGTTGATACGCCACAAACTGTGATCTGAAGTGTAATGGGCTTTGCTCGCGGAAAATTGGTAGATAAAGTGATTGTCATTATCACTGAGTGCTTTATCTGAATAACCAAGCAGTGCATTAATATTCCAACCTAGGTTCAAGTCTTCAGTACGATATATCGAATCAAAATTACGGACCTTTATGAACTTATCTTCTAACCATTGACCTTGTATATAGGGGTAACTCAATGTGCGATTGTGGGCCAGCGGCAAAGTGGTATTGGCTAACTTTTTAAAGGTTTGCTGATCGTATTGATAACCCAGAGTAAGGCGCTGTGTCCAGTTATTATTAAGCTGTTGGGCATGACCAAAGTAAATTTGGCTAACATCGCTGTGCTGTGAGAACTCAGAAATGGTTTCTCCATCTTGATATAGAGACTCATTTCGTTCATCTTTATAATTTAATATACCGTAGCTGTATGGCGTATCGGTAGAAAAAAAGGGGTAATTGATACCAACATAATGCCGTGAACCATCATCATTATCAGCATATTCAACACGGCCACGATAACGCGTAGATAAAATGTTTGGGTCATCGTATACAAATAGGTAACCAGAACGGTCTTGATCTTTAGTATGGGTGAGTGACAGGCGTTTTCCCCAACCAAATAGGTTACTCTCTCTAAAGCCGATACGAGATGAGTTTTCACCGCCACTGCGGCTAAAACTTAAGTCAGGTAAGAGCGTCCATAAATCGCGCGTGACGACCGTGATATTTATAGTGCCATCACAATTTTCATCAGCGTAAATTCGAGCATCATACAGATAGCTCTGCTGTCGCAATAAGCGCTCCGACTCCACTACTTTTTTTATTGAATAGTCACCACCTTGCTCGAACAATAGGAGCGCCATGATCACGTTTGGTTTGGTGGTAATATGCGTGCGGTTTGCAAAGCGAAATACGGGGTTATCTTCTTCGGGCAGGTTAGTGTCAAAAACATTCAATTGCTGTAGTTTGATAGCCGTTATGGTTTTCCCCGGAGCCTGCACAGGTAATTGTGCGTGAGTATCAAGTTGCCGAGTCAATGGTATATCGTGAACGACATTATCGCCCTTATTTGCACATTGAGTTGAGTCAGTGTGGGCGAACACAGAAGTTTCACTGTAGCCAGAAAATGAGGCAACTAAGCACAGTATGAGTGCAAGTTGTGTTTTTATACTCGCTAGCATAAAGCTCCACAAACAATCAATTGACTGAAATTTATTATGATCACTATGACCATAATCTATTTCTTAAGTCTATCTGATTATTGAAAACTTGTTAGTAAATATTTAGATAAATTAACGAGTTGCTCTTCAGATTCGGTGCCCTCAGGCGCTATCCAAATACTGTCTGTATAATGCTCGAAGTTCATATTAAATGTGCTATTTCCATAGCTAAAGCGGGTTTGATGACGATCGGCCCCCTCGAGTTCTTCAATAATAGTGAGCGCTTCTTGATGCAAAAATAGTTTTGCCCAAAATAAATATTCATCTGCTTCTGGTATTTCCGGAACATGAATTAAGAGCACATTGTAGGCGGCATCGAATGTTATTTGTGTCATAAATGGCCCTAAGTTAGATTAGCATGAGGCAAGGTAATTACGGATAAGTTGCATAAACGGCGCGCCATATTTACTGAGTTTAGTAAAACCAACGCCAGACACCGATAGGAACTCGCCATCAGTCGTCGGGGTGAGTTGTGCCATTTCAGCGAGTGTTTTATCATTAAATACCACATAAGGAGGTACATCGTCTTCATCGGCTAACTGTTTACGTAGACTGCGTAACTTAGCAAACAATTTCTTGTCGTAATTGAATTGGGCGAGTTTATCTTGATAAACGTGTTTCGCCTGTAAACGTGGTTCAGCCAATTGTAAGGCGTATTCCCCTTTTAACACTGAACGTGCAGCTTCAGTGAGTTTCAGACTTGCTCCTTGAGTAATATCTTGATTCAGAAGTCCATGGTGGATGAGTTGCCTTAGTACACTTAACCAAAACTCATTACTTTTGTCTTTGCCTAGCCCATAAGTACTTAACTCATGATGTTGATTATCCCGAATGCGACTGGTATTGGCACCGCGTAGCACATCTACAATATAACCTAAGCCAAAGCGTTGCTCGGCGCGGTATACACAGGATAACGCTTGTTGGGCCACTAAAGTGCCATCAAAGCACGTGGGTGGATTTAGGCAAATATCGCAGTTGCCACATGGCTCTCTTTTATATTCACTGAAATAATTTAACAGTATTTGGCGACGGCAAGTTTGTGCTTCTGCAAAGCTTGCCATCGCGTTAAAGCGTTGCTCTTCAACGCGCCGGCGGTGCTCATCTTCAATGTCCTCAAAAAAGCGTTTTACGCGACCAATATCAGCAGGATCGAAATACATAATGGCTTCGGCAGCTAAACCATCACGCCCAGCGCGACCTGTTTCTTGGTAATACGCTTCAATACTTTTAGGAATATCGTAGTGCAGCACAAATCGTACGTTGGGTTTATTAATCCCCATCCCAAATGCAACCGTTGCAACTACAATATGTATGTCATCTCGCGCAAAAGCACTTTGTACAAATTGACGCTGTTCATTGCTCATCCCAGCGTGATATGCCGCGGCATTAAAACCGGCATCAGCCAGCTTTTCAGAGATCTCATCAACGCGCTTTCTACTCGTACAATAAATAATACCGCTTTGATTATTTTGCTCTTTTAAATAGCGCATTAGCTGCGATAATGGCTTGAATTTCTCTTCTATAGTATAGCGAATATTGGGTCTATCGAAGCTACCAGTATGCACATAAGGGTTTTGTAAACTGAGTTGGCTAACAATGTCATGGCGCGTTGCGGTATCTGCTGTTGCCGTTAATGCCATCATTGGAATCGTTGGAAAGTGATGTTTTAACTCGCTGAGGCGGCAGTAGTGAGGTCTAAAGTCATGTCCCCAATGTGACACACAATGCGCTTCATCAATGGCAAATAAACTGATTTTTAAATGTCGCATACGTTCGATAAAGTCGTACTGCAACACTTTTTCGGGTGCAACATAAAGTAGCTTGACTTCATCGTGATGCAGGCGTTGATATATGGCTTGTTGTTGTTCTTTTGGGACGCTGTTATTTATATATTCAGCAGCAACACCCAGTGCTTGCAATTGCGTAACTTGATCTTGCATTAAAGAAATTAAGGGTGAAACAACGAGGGTAATACCATCAAGAACCAATGCAGGAACTTGATAACATAGCGATTTTCCACCTCCAGTGGGAAGTAGAACTAAGCTATCCTGACGCGCTAGGGCTGCTTCGATAACGGCGAGTTGGCCATCTCGAAATTCACTATAACCAAAAATATTTTTGAGTACAGATTTAGCATCATGTTGTGTATTGGTGTGTGCAAGATTATCCATCGCGAGCATTTTAGAGGTTTTTAACCCACTTGTCTGTAACTTTCCAACCTTGAAAAAATACGCAATTGCGCGTAACGTTAACTGGTCAGAGGAGAGGGGTGAGTATGGATAAGTCACAAATCATAACTACAGTAGCTGAAATTTTTGTTGATAAAATGCCATTTAATCAGTTTTTGGCTATTAGGGTTAATCATTTAGATGCGGAATGTGCAGAAATTCAATTACCTTGGAAAGATGAGTTAATTGGTAATCCGTCACAAAAGATTCTACATGGCGGTGTTATTTCTGCCGTATTAGATAATGTTGGTGGCATGCTGGCAGCAGCATCGATTGTTGATAAACTTGAGGTTGACGTACTCCATACAGTGCCAAAAAAGTTAGCAACCCTTGGCACAATAGACATTCGTACTGATTTTTTACGGCCAGGCCGCGGGAAGTACTTCATAGCAAGTGCCAGTCTAATTCGTGCTGGCAACAAAGTATGTGTGTGTAGAATGGAGCTTCATAATGATGAAGGAATACAAATCGCCTTTGGTACAGGGACCTATTTAGTCGGCTAAATATTTTATATCACTGAAACTGCATTATTTCATAATTAGCACGTATAATGCCCACCTCTTTGCATCAGATATGATACATATGCCAAATAGTCTTAACAAACAAGGGTACATTTACGCAGTACTTGCATTTTTAATGTGGGGGCTTGCACCGATTTACTTTAAGCAACTCGATCATATCGATGCTTTAGAGATTTTAACTCACAGAATTGTATGGTCAGTATTGTTTTTACTGGCGATTATTGCGCTAATGAAGCAATGGCATAAAGTAGCCCCGGTCATAAAACAACCAAGATTAGTGTTGTTATTATGCTTAAGCTCCACTTTATTGGGTTTTAATTGGGGCTTATTTATATGGGCGGTCAATAATGGACATATGCTAGATGCGAGTCTCGGATATTATATTAACCCATTACTTAATGTCCTTTTGGGTGTGGTCTTTTTAGCGGAACGGTTGAGAAAATGGCAGAAAGTTGCTGTAGGGCTCGCTGTAGCCGGTGTCTCGTTACAAGTGATTAGTTTTGGCTCTTTCCCTGTTATTGCATTTTCACTGGCTAGCTCATTTGCGATTTACGGCTTATTGCGAAAGAAAATGCCTGTAGAGTCTTTGCCTGGGCTATTGCTCGAAGCTTTAATTTTATTACCCGCAGCCATTATTTACTGGTGGGTCAGTGAACCATCAACAACCACGAATATGGCTCAAAATTCAGATTTAATTAATCTACTTTTGATTAGTGCGGGCATAGTCACCACTTTGCCATTATTGTGCTTTATTGCTGCGGCTAAACGTTTAGCCTATTCAACATTAGGTTTGTTTCAATATATAGGCCCTAGTTTGATGTTTGTATTGGCTGTAGCATTATATGGGGAGTCTTTTTCTACTGAGCGTATAGTGACTTTTGCATGTATTTGGAGTGCATTGGCGCTATTTAGTTGGGATACATATCGTTCATCAAAATAACGAATAACTGGTTAGGGCAATCAGTATGCCCTAACTTACCACTCTATTTCGACCTTCCTCTTTTGCATCATAGAGCTTTACGTCGGCGGCTTTTAAAAGTGCATCTACCTTTTGCTCTGCCATAGATACAAATCCAATAGAAATAGTAAAGTGGATTTTGTGGGGAGTCATAGAGGCACTGTTTGCATCTAAATACTGCCTAAAGAGTTCTAGTTGTTTCAAGTTCTCTTCTACACTGCCTTGGAGGAAGAAAACGGCAAATTCTTCGCCGCCTAAGCGTGCCTCCAAATCATGTTCGAAGAATTTCTTGAAGCAGACCGCGAGTGCACTGAGCACATCATCTCCCGCATCGTGGCCATATTGATCATTAATACTTTTAAAATGATCAATATCAATCATTGCCAAGGTACTACTTTGTTGCTTCAGCGCTTTTGACTTAAGTACTTTAGTGGTTTGCTCGAAAAAATAACGCCGATTAGGTAATTTGGTTAAATAATCCGTATTAGCTTGAAGGCGGATAGTTGCGATATTATCGAGCATATCTACGTTCTGACTCAAACGGCAATAAAACTCTTCGGCATTAAAGGGTTTTCGGAGGTAGTCGTTCGCACCATTTTTCAAAAAGCGCGCAGATAAATGAGATGCATTAGATCCAGAAATACCAATAATGGCAATATCATCGTCACTGTAGAGTCGACGAATTTCACCACACAGCTCAACACCACTCATTCGTGGCATTTCATTATCGGTAATAACCACCGAGATCTCGGGATTGTTTTGTAGTACCTCAAGCCCTTCTTGACCATCTTTTGCCTCCAAGACCTGATACTTATGTCGCTCTAGAAGTGCGCTGATATAGCGCCTTGTTTGTCGAGAGTCATCAACAACGAGTACTTGTACATTTTCATTACGAGGTAAACGTTGTAGTTGTCTTTTTAAATATTGGTAGGCTTGCTTATTTTCTTTTGTGATGTAATCAATAATGGGATATTTTTCGACGGTTTCCCGTGTTTTGATGTCTAAATTTCCCGTCATAACGATGGTTGGAATTTCTGCCTTAATGGTGCACGGAATTGCTTCTCCGTTGGGGGCATCTGGTAAAATGAAATCAACGACGGCGCAAAAGTACTGATTTTGGCTTACAAGCGCTTTAGCTTCCGCGAGTGAACCGGCAATATCAGCCGTATAACCAGAAGACACTGCGATGTGTTTCTGTACTTTGGCAATTGTGGGTGTATCTTCAATGATAAGTATTCGTCGAGTCACTTATATAAGCCTAGTCGTTCGCTAATACGCACAACATAGTTGTAAACCTATCTCGCCAAAAAAGCAATGACTAATGTGGGGTACAGGTTTATAACTAATTGTTTTTCGTTATATTGTAATAATACTAGACGAAATAATGACGATAACAAGTAAGGAACGCAATTCCTCAATTTAGAAGGATATATCACTGCCAGTATGTTATTCCGAAATTGGTAGTGAGGCGCGCAGTGTATCGCGATACACGCTTATTAACTTGTAGGCTCATGGTATTTTCTTTGGTGACGCATTGCGAGAGTGTCTCTTATTTTCCCGCTGCTGGGTAATTAAATACCCCGTAATTTACCTCCTAACTCCCTAAGTTTTAATAATACTCAAATTGCACCACAAGTGGACTACACTTCCACAGGTTATGGCATATCAATCCCAAGTCGGCAATGTAAATTGCGAGCCAGAAAGCTACATTACGGATTTTTATATTGAGGAGAAGCAATGGACACTGAACTATTGAGGACGTTTGTAGAAGTTGTCAATACACGGCATTTTGGTCGTGCTGCGGAAGGTTTATATATTACACAGTCGGCAGTCAGCTTTAGAATTCGGCAGTTAGAGCAGAGTCTTGGTGCCACGCTTTTTATTAGGCAAAGAAATAACATTCAATTGACGGCGTCAGGGGAGCGTTTGTTGCCTCATGCGCAGATGATACTTACAGGTATGCAACGTGTGAAAGCAGAAGTGACGCTTTCCAATCATATGGTGGCACAATTATCAATCGCTGGGACGGCTAATATCTGGGATGCAGTTTTGCAGTCTAACATGGGTAAACTGGTTATTGCATTGCCTGATGTGTCATTAACTGCTGAAGTGAAAGGATTGCAAGAGTGTACCCGGTTGCTATTGGATCGAGCTTTAGATGTAGCAGTATTATTTGATCCGCCTAAAGTCGATGGATTAGTGGTTAAATCTATCGGCCACTTAAGCATCCTACCCGTTAGTACATTTGAGTGCTCGGATGCTGTGATGTTTTTTGATACTCAATATGTGTACGTTGATTGGGGAGTGACATTTTCAACTTGGCATGCAAAGCAGTTCCAGGGTCAGATGCCTTATTACTTTAAAACAAGTACTGGGCGAATTGCGCTTGATTTGATGATGAATCGTGGTGGCGGTGCTTTTATTTCACAGAACCTAATTTCTGACATGCTCAAAAGTGGCGAGGTGTACCATATTAATGTTGTGGCTGGGTCATCTAAGGAGGTGTTTGCGGTCTATCACAAAGACAGTGGTCAGTTACCTGCCATTGAGGTTGCTGTAGATTCATTGGCCGCATTTATGTAGCGGTTTTTCTGTGTAATAGGGGGCGTTGTTTTTTCATCGTCTTATATTGGTTTCGCTATTTATCATTGAATCTATGGTTATTGTGTCAGCTTGATGTCATTTTAATTTCATTTGCAAGTAGTCTTTTTTACCAAAATATTTCCCATGTAATATTTCTGTCATTATGAGCTGGCACACTGCGCCTGTCTAAAAATTACGTGTTGCGATATTGAGGAATATAAACATGAAACTAGTTAAATCAACGCTTTTGCTGTCTGTATTAAGTGCACTATCATTCAACGCCCACGCTGATGTTAAGGTGTATGGTAAAGCAAACGTATCTGTGCAATCAACAGATGAAGGTGAAGGTTCTGCAACTGAAATTAAAAGCAACGCATCGCGTTTTGGTTTTAAGGGATCAGAAAAACTAGGAAGTGATTTAGAAGTTATCTATAAGCTGGAGTTTCAGGTAGATTTGTCTGATGCGGATTCAAAAGGTGATAAAGATAACATTACAGCACGTAATCAATATGTTGGTTTAAAGGGCAGCTTCGGTGAGGTAGTGATAGGTCGAAATGATACGGCTTACAAACAATCTCAAGGCAAACTAGATCAATTCAATGACCTTGAAGGCGACATTAAAAATTTGTTTAAAGGTGAAAATAGACTCGGAAATTCTATTTCATATAAGTCGAACAGTTTTAGTGGCTTTAAATTGCTAGGGACTTTTATTGCTGAAGATGACCGCGACGGTAAGAATGGTTATTCAACCGCGCTAACATATGGTGACAGTAAACTGAAGAAGAGTTCGGTTTATGCAGCAATTGCTGTAGACAGTGAAGTAAAAGGCTATGATGCAGTTCGTTTTGCAATCCATGGTAAATTCTCTGATATTAAAGTGGGCGCGATTTACCAAATGCAGGAACGTTCAGATGGCTCAGATGAAGCTGATGGATATATGCTAAACGCGGCTTACAGTGTGGGTGCAAATACATTCAAAGCCCAATATCAAGTGATTGATTTTGATCAGGGTGACAAAATTGACGGTATTTCTGTGGGCATTGACCACAAATTGAATAAAGTCACCAAGCTATATGGCTTCTACTCAACATTTGATGGTGATAATCAAGTTGAACGTGATTATGTTGCCGCAGGTATTGAATATAAGTTCTAATAACAAGAGTAACCTCAGAAAAAAAGCTCATCATATGAGCTTTTTTTGTATTTACTAACATTAACTACTTAGTGACATTTTAAAAGTTCAACTACGTTATTGATAACCCATCAGTTTTTGTACTTCTAAGTGAAATACCCTCTCGTCTTGCGAACATACCCTTCATAAAAACGGAAATAAAGTTAAAATTCCATTATTTATAAAATGAAAATAATAAATATGGAATTTGAACGCATAACGAATATGATAGTGTTATGTTAATGGGGACTGTTTTGATATTCCAGTAGAAAAAATGTGGAAAAATCAACCTAAAGGAGGACTCTTACTGAACTTGCTCATTGATGAGGCACAAAATATTGAGGAGCTTGAGATGTATGTATCAAGTTATTTCTCCAGATCCTTACTGTAGAAATCGTGAAATACCTTAGTCATATATGATTTAACGTTTGGGGGGAAATCCCCATTTTATATTTAAGGAAGCTTATGCTTAAGCTAAAAAAGAAACTGCTTAATCATGAAGTGGTTGTGTCACTTTGTTTTTCTATTTATGGGGTTTTTCTACATTTTAACCCTGAGTTTATTGATGAGAGTAAAATAAGGATACTTTATTTCTTAACGCCAATGTTTTTTGTATATTTTATTTTCTCTCTTGTCTTCTCATTTAAATCATACAGCCATGTTGTTTTGGATAAAGATTATTTGTCTTTAGACGATGAAGAAATAAAAATGAAGGAGCTTGAGTTTGTTAATGTTTATATTTTTTATTCTTTTGAATCAATGGGGTGGGTGAGGAAAGTTAAAGTTTTCTATAAATATGTAGACGGAAGGTATTGTGATTTTTCAGGGTTTTATAAATTGAATATGGATTATAAAGAATTGCTTGATTTTTATAGCGATAATAAAAAAGTGATCATTGAAAAGAATAGTAGATAAACGGTATGTTGAGAAGAAGTCTTATTACCTTTTTTTGTTGTGCAGTGTTTTTTTTGTTTTATGAGTTGAGCCTAAGTCACTTAAATATAATTAATGAAACGCAATATGAAGAAGCTTCAGCTTCGGTGGTTAAAAAAGAGAAAGAACTATTTGAGAGCGAAAATATTAACTCGTCAACAGAAGATGTAATCTTTTTTGATGAGAAACTGATTCAGTTGGCTTATGATTCTGAACAATGTCACTCTGAATTGGCTAGTAATTTGAAGTTGTTTAATTCAGAGAAAGCTGTATTACTAGACGCGTTTCTGATGCGAAATGATATAGAAGAATCATTATATGAGTTGCGAAAAGCAAACATTATAAGTGGCGATGAATCCATTTCTTTATACAAGAATTATTATATAAATAAAGAAATTAAGAGGAAAATTGTTAAGAGTGACGATGTTTTAAAAAGCCAAGAACGGGAAAGACTGTTAGAGCGAAATAAAAAATTAGTTACTTCAATAGAAAGTAATGATGAAAATAGTGTCAATACTTGGCTTGAATCTAATTTGCATTTGTTAGATGAACATTTTTTTTGGCGTGAAAACGATCAATTTTCAATTATTTCAAGTGAAATTATTTTTGGACTGTATTGGGAAAAAATACAACAGAGTAGCAGGGATTATTTTTTTAGAACAAATAATTTAAGCTCTTCGCTTTTATACGGAGCCATTGGTGCAAATGTTAAGCCTGAGAATTTACAAGACATTGTTGATAATAGTAATAAATTAACAACTCCATTATTGCTTTCAGATGGTCATCTAGGTGATTTGCTAACAGCTTCAGTATTGTCAGAGAACATTGAGCTAACTATCGTACTAAAAAGAAGCGGTAAATTTAAAAGGGATAACCTGCTAACTCCACCAGCTAATAAGTATATTAAAGATAAGTTACTTGCGAATAATATTACTGAAAATAATATAGTTTATTTAAAAAAGTTAGCAAAGCACGGAGTTGTTCCCATCGTAGATAAAAAAGGTACTCTTTTAGGGACGGGAGGTGTTCAACTGCCAATAGAGCTAAGACATTCTATTGAATTTGAAATACAGAGCACAGTTGGAAATATTGATAGAGAAATGCTTTTAGTCGATGAAATGAGAGGGGTGTTAGACAAGAAAGAGCAGTTAAGTGAAGACAGATATCGCTGTCAAAAGCTGAAGCAAGCATTGGAAAAAATTGAACCCAACTTTCATAGTTTTAGGCCTGATGAATATTTGATAGGGAAGACAGCCAATAGTAATGCTGAGAAAGTATCTTTTCTTTTTAATATATCCCCGGTGTTATCTGAAATTTTTATTTTGGATTTAATATCAAAAGGAGATACTAAGGATTTTGCAAAGATTGATAGTAGTGTGAAGAATTTCAATGAAATAACGCCGGAGATTATTCAGCTAGGTAATCAATCTCTTCCTCATGAACAAAACTATTTGACTTACAAGTTGTACATTAGCATCGGCCAGAAAGTACTTGATATCGCAATGAAGAGTTCTTGGTATATCGATTTTTATAAGTTTCCTTCACAGGAGCTTATAACAGGTGAATATCATCACTTTTTGGTAGACTATCGAGCTGCTGGGAAAATAACGCCTTCTTTGCTGTACAAAAGCATATCAGAGCGCAATTATGATCATGCATTAGAGTTAATTGAGAGGTTTCCGTATTTAAATGGTTATAAATTCGGGAGAGATACTTTCCATTTATTTTTGGATCGAGTGATTCCTTTCAAAGTCGGTTATTTAAATAAAAAGCAAGAAGTTATTTTTGAGCACTTATTAAATAATACGATACTAGATAAATTTCATTATCAGCGTTTGCATCGACTTAAGCTCAAAATGCCTATTTATTTTAGTAAATTAACAAGGAAATACTCTCAGCTACAAGATGTAGAGTCGTACGAGGTTAGTCGTTATTTAGGACCTTAAAATCAGTTCATTGCTAAATTAGCTGTAGAGGGCTAATTTAGCATAACTACATTATGCTTGATTCGTTAAGTGTAAATACTTTTCGGCCAATTGTTCTAGGCTTTCCTGCCTATTGGGATCAGGCTTGATACAATCAATTGGGCAGACACTTACGCAAGTTGGTGTATCATAATGGCCGACACACTCAGTGCACTTATCTGGGTCTATCTCATAAATTTTCTGACCAAAATTAATGGCTTGATTCGGACATTCCGGATCACACATGTCACAGTTAATACATTTATTATTAATTAACAAAGCCATCGTTAATCCTATTTAAATGGGTTTCGTGTATCTTGGTTTTCACCCAAATTACGCATTAAAATAGCATGATCTAAGTTAATGTCTTCTGGAAGTGGGATCTGTACAATATGACCAGACCCTTTTGCATCTTCAATACGCTGTCCTTTTTTGTTTTCCATATGCGCTAAATTAAAGGCAATATTGCCCTTTGGGGTCATGAGTTCAAGACTATGGCCGGTACAAAATTTGTTTTTAACATCTATTTTAACTAGACCATTGCTTTGTCTGCCAAGGATTTCACCCACAAATTGTTGTTTGTCACTGATTGAATGGCCGTATTCATAGTTTTGATAGTCTTGATGCGCATGCCTTTTTAAAAAACCTTCGGTGTAACCTCTGTGTGCTAGGTTCTCTAGTGTGTGCATTAATGTCGGATCAAAAGGTTTACCTGCTACCGCATCGTCTATTGCTTTTCTATAGACTTGTGCCGTGCGGGCAACATAGTAAAAAGACTTGGTTCTGCCTTCAATTTTGAGGCTATGTACACCCATTTTTGTAAGTTGCTCGACGTATTGTACCGCACGTAAATCTTTTGAATTCATGATGTAAGTACCATGCTCATCTTCAAAAGCGGGCATATATTCGCCTGGTCGACCAGGCTCTTCTAGCATAAAGGTCGAATTGGTGGGCGCACCTAAGCCGAGTGTTGGGACCACAGCATTGGGGTCAATTTGATGTACAAGATCGCCGGTTTCATTTTCTTTAGCAGGCTTTGCATCATATTCCCAGCGGCACGCGTTGGTGCATGTCCCTTGATTTGGATCGCGCTTATTAATGTATCCCGATAGCAAGCAGCGACCAGAGTACGCCATACATAAAGCGCCATGTACAAAAACCTCTAATTCTGTATTAGGGCACAGAGTGCGAATTTCGTTAATTTCATCAAGGGATAATTCACGAGACAAAATAACGCGCTCTATCCCCTGTTGTGCCCAAAACTTTACGCTGGCAAAATTAACGGCATTGGCCTGCACAGATAAATGGATCGGCATATCTGGCCATTTTTCTCGTACTAACATGATCAAGCCCGGATCCGACATGATCAACGCATCTGGCTGCATAGCAATAACGGGTTCAATATCTCTTAGATAGGTTTTTACTTTACTATTGTGTGGGGCAATATTTGATACGACATACAGTTTTTTATTTTGTTGATGTGCTTCATTGATACCCAGAGATAGGTTGTCTAAATCAAACTCGTTATTACGTACTCTCAAGCTGTAACGCGGCTGCCCTGCGTAAACTGCATCTGCACCATACGCAAAAGCGTAACGCATATTCTTTATACTACCTGCAGGTGAAAGGAGTTCTGGTATAAACATAGTAAATAAACCTCATCATAGAACTGGGTACAAACCAGCTGTTGGGGCCAAAAATTGACGTGAAAGTGAAAAGCGGCGCAGTATAATAGCCACTTGGTTGCGGCTATTTGATGCAGATCATTATTTCATTGACTGACCATTTACTTTGCCTCTCTTTTTCCTTGTCAAGATAGCGGGCGAATCTAGTAGGTTTTTTCTAGCAAAAAGCGTATAATTCGCGGCCGTTAATATTCATAAACTATTTTGGAGCAAAAAAGATGGCTTTAGAGCGTACTTTTTCAATCATCAAGCCTGATGCGGTAGCTAAAAACCACATCGGTGCAATCTATAACCGTTTCGAATCAGCTGGTCTTAAGATCGTTGCTTCTAAAATGGTTCACCTTTCTCAAGAGAAAGCTGAAGGTTTCTACGCAGAGCACAAAGAACGTCCTTTCTTTGGCGCACTTGTTTCTTTCATGACGTCTGGTCCAGTAATGGTTCAGGTTCTTGAAGGTGAGAACGCAGTACTTAAAAACCGTGAAATCATGGGTGCTACTAACCCTGCTGAAGCACTAGCTGGTACTTTACGTGCTGACTACGCAGACAGCATTGATGAGAATGCGGTACACGGTTCAGATGCTCCAGAGTCTGCTGCACGTGAAATCGCTTACTTCTTCGCTGAAGAAGAGCTTTGCGCACGCACTCGTTAATATCGAGTGTAAGCAAAGGAAAGAAGGGCTTTCGAGCCCTTTTTTTGTCTCTGTTTAAAGTCTGTTTTGCAAAATGTTTAACCAGCCTTTGGTATGAACCTTTTGCAAAGCAATCAACAATGATTGTTAAGCTTGCCTGTTTTTTGTACAATGCGCGGCTACCTTATCGTTGTTATACCGTCACCTGAATTGAGGTTGTTTCATGGCCACCACTGAGAAAAAAATTAACTTACTTGATCTTAATCGCGAGGGGATGCGCGAACTTTTTGCATCGTACGGAGAAAAGCCGTTTCGCGCGGATCAGGTGATGAAATGGATTTATCATTTTGGTATTGATGATTTTGAGCAAATGAGCAATATCAACAAAAAGCTTAAAGCAAAATTATCTGCTGACTGTGAGATTGTCGCGCCAGAGATCTCAGTTCGACAAGAAGCCAGCGATGGCACCATCAAGTACGCTTTGGTACTTGAAGGTGGGCAGGAAGTTGAAACTGTGTGGATCCCAGATAAAGACCGAGCCACATTATGTGTGTCTTCACAAGTTGGTTGTGCACTTGAGTGTACATTTTGCTCGACGGCTCAGCAGGGCTTTAATCGCAATCTAAAAGTATCTGAAATTATTGGTCAAGTATGGCGAGTGGCAAAAGATATTGGTTTACATGATGGTGATAGCACTAAGCGCCCAGTGACGAACGTTGTAATGATGGGGATGGGTGAGCCACTACTTAACGTGAACAATGTTGTTCCTGCGATGGAATTGATGATGGATGATTGGGCATTTGGTTTATCTAAGCGCCGTGTCACTTTGAGTACGTCAGGGGTAGTGCCGGCACTCGACATTTTGAAAGAGCGTATTGATGTGGCGCTGGCTATTTCGCTGCACGCACCAACCAATGATTTACGTGATGTTTTGGTGCCAATTAATAAAAAGTACCCAATTGAAGAGTTTTTAGCGGCTTGTCGTCGTTATATTGATGGTTCTAAAGCCAATAAAGATGTCACTATTGAGTATGTCATGCTGCAAGGTATTAATGACAGCACAGATCAAGCTCATGAACTTGTAAAAGTATTAAAAGGGACACCATCAAAAATTAATTTGATCCCATTCAATCCATTCCCTGGTAACGAATATGGTCGTTCAAGTAATAGCCGGATAGACCGCTTCTCTAAAGTATTACAAGCCGCAGGTTTGACTTGTATTGTGCGCCGCACACGAGGCGATGATATCGATGCAGCTTGCGGCCAATTGGTGGGGGACGTTGTCGATAGAACGAAACGTTTAGCGAAAAAACAAATGCGTGAAGATAACGCGATTGCGGTTTCTGTGAAGGCCAGCTAAGTAAATTAGTTTATTAAAGCCCTTTTGTCTAAAAAACAGATGAAACATAAGGGCTTTTAGGTAATATAGAGGCTCGATGTTATTACATAATGGGTGGTGCATGCGTTCTTGCTTAATATTATCTGTGGCTTTGCTTTGTTTATCTGGGTGCGTCACTGAAACGAGCTCGGTCACACGTAACAATCCTAGTGCCAAGAATACAGTGAGTAGTCAAGATGCTGCTAAAACGCGGATTGCACTCGCGATGCAGTATTTAAATGCAGGCAATACTACTCAAGCTAAGTTTAATCTAGAAAAGGCTGCTTCCTTTGCCCCTCACCTCACCGAAGTCCATTATGCTCTGGCATATTATTATGAAAAAGTCGGTGAACAACAATGGGCCAAAAAAGCATACTTAAAAGCACTGGCACTAAACCCTGATGATCCAAATGCGTTAAATAACTACGGCACTTTTTTGTGCCGTATTGAGGATTACGATGGCGCACGTGCACAGTTATTGAAAGCCATTAATATTCCAAGTTATTTGAGAGTTGCGCAAAGTTATGAAAATTTAGCGCTATGTGCTGTCAAGCAAGACAAGTTTGACTTGGCCTTAGAGTATTTAGAAAATGCAGTCCAGCATAATGGAAGAAGCCAGTCGGCATTGATTGGACTAGCTGCACTTTTTTATGCAAAAAGTGACTTACATCAAGCCGAAAATATTCTTGAGGCTTATCGCAACAGGGGGTTTATGTCTGCTAGAGCCCTACTATTAGAACACTTACTGCATCAAAGAATGGGGCATTTAGAGCGTGCAGAATCATTGTCAACAACCTTAATTCAAAACTACCCTAACTCAAGGCAAGCCGCTTTATTATTGCGTGAAAAGGTGCTTGAGTCTGAGTTTGAAAAATTAACAGAGCAGTATCGTCAAGCGCAAATAAAGAAAATAACTAAAACGGGATCAGGGCGTGTCATAAATGAACCCAAGATCAAAGTTACGCGTAAAAAAGTAGCGAAGCAAACAGCCTCTGTGGTTAAACAAGCCGCTGATGTTTCACAAGCGAGTATTTCTTTACGTCAAAACACCGAGAAATACACGGGAAGTTCACCCACAATTACGCCTGTAGCGAGCACAGTCAAAAGTACTCAATTACCTGTGAAAGCACACGTTAATGAAGACAGTATACGGGTAATTTCATTTGGAGAAAGTACCGAGACGTCAGACACAGGCCAAGGCACTGTCAAGTTTTATAAACCAGACCCAAGCAAGGTGATTTTTAAAAAATCTGCCGCTCATTCGACTGATATCATCGCAGAAGAAAGCCGTCGAGATCATTCCGTGAATATGACTGTGCCTTTGCTTAACAGTGAGGTAGTAATGCCGAATGTGCCGTTTCACATAATGAAGGTAGCTGAAAACCTTTTTAGTTTATCGGTTCGTTATGATATCAAAATAGCGAAATTATTAACGTGGAATGGCCTGAAAGCCTCAGACAAAGTGAAAGCAGGCAGTAAAATCTTTTTGAATAATCCACATATAACCTATGCTATTCAGTCAGATGACACCTTGTATAATATTGCGACTCAGCATGGATTGCAGATCGATGATTTAATGCGATGGAACAAATTAACACCCGACGTGATCTTGAGTGAAGGTCATAGTTTACTAATTGTAGATCCAAACAGTTACATTTTATGAATCAAGAACTTACCGAACAACAAGACGTACCACCTACTTTAGGCTATACATTGCAAGTGGCTCGAGAAGCTGCTGGGTTTTCCATCGAAGAAATTGCTGAGCGTTTAAAGTTAAGTCCACAACAAATAAATCAGCTTGAACGAGATGACTACGATAAACTTGGACCATTAACGTTTATTCGAGGTTATTTAAAGAGCTATTGCGCTATTTTACAGTTACCGGCCAAAGAAACGATGGGCTTATTTAAAAGCCCTGAAAAGCAAGCTGTAAGCAAAAAAATGCAAAGTTTTTCCCGTCGCACTGAAAAAGAAGCGAGCGATAATCGTTTAATGATTATTAGTTATGTGATTTTGATAGTGACATTAGGCGCTTCTGGTCTTTGGTGGTGGCAATCAACGGATACAACTTCGCAATTAGATATCAAAAACACAGAGCCTGCACTTGAAAACACTGAAGCTATCACGGCAATGCGTGCTGATGGGCGCATTGACGGATCAATCAACGAGCAGATAAATGAAGATGTGGATGAAAAGAGAGTTGAAGTTCAAAATCAGGCTGAGGCTGTGTTGGAATCAAGAGAAAACTTTGGTGAAGCAGGTATAGTTAGTGATGACATTGTTTTAGAGACTCAAAACATGCCATTAAATACGGTGGCAGATCCAGAGACATCAACCATCGAAGAGCAAGCTTTACCAGAAGGTGTTAGCACAATAGTGATGAGATTCAGTGATGACTGTTGGGTAGAAATATTTGATGCAACACAAGAGCGCGTAGCATTTGGGATTAAAAAAGCAGGGTATACTATGACTGTGCAGGGTAAGGCACCGTTTGCTGTGATCCTAAACAAGCATTTGATGGTAGATGTTGAATTAGATGGTCAACGTGTTGATTTAACATCTTTACCGAAGAACCGATTAGCAAAATTTAAATTACCGTTAGTAGAGTAACCGTCATGTTTTCAGAATCACCTATTAAGCGCAGAAAGTCGACCCGAATAAACGTAGGCCATGTTCCTATTGGTGACGGTGCCCCTATTGCCGTGCAATCAATGACTAACACTAATACCATGGATGTTGACGCAACGGTTGCACAGATCCAAGCAATTCAAGATGCCGGGGCTGATATTGTACGTGTTTCAGTGCCAACCATGGATGCTGCTGAAGCGTTTAAGAGTATTAAAGAGCAAGTTGATATTCCTTTGGTAACGGACATTCATTTTGATTACCGTATAGCGCTTAAAGTAGCTGAATATGGGGCAGATTGTTTGCGTATTAATCCTGGTAACATTGGCAGCGAAGACAGAATACGTGCTGTGGTTGATGCGGCGGGTGAACGCAATATCCCAATTCGAATTGGGGTTAATGGCGGATCTCTAGAGCGAGATTTACAAGAAAAGTACGGTGAGCCAACACCTGAGGCGTTACTAGAGTCAGCGATGCGCCATGTAGAAATATTACAACGTTTGAAGTTTGATCAGTTTAAAGTATCTGTTAAGGCTTCTGATGTATTTTTAGCTGTTGGGGCCTATCGTTTGTTAGCAAAAGAAATCGATCAGCCATTACACTTAGGGATAACGGAAGCGGGTGGCTTTAGATCTGGATCTGTGAAGTCAGCAGTGGGACTGGGCATGTTATTGGCTGAAGGTATTGGTGATACATTGCGGGTATCATTAGCAGCGGATCCGGTTCAAGAAATCAAAGTGGGCTTTGATATATTGAAGTCGTTACGCATTCGTTCGCGAGGCATTAACTTTATTGCATGTCCGAGTTGTTCACGTCAAGAATTTGATGTGGTTAATACCATGAACCAACTGGAAGAGCGTTTAGAAGATATCGTAACACCAATGTCAGTCTCTGTAATCGGCTGTGTGGTGAATGGACCGGGTGAAGCTTTAATCAGTGATATTGGCCTTGCAGGTGCAAACCGACGCTCAGGGTTGTATATTAATGGCGAACGTCAAAAAATGCGTATTGATAATGATAATATTGTTGAGCAGTTAGAAGCGCAAGTACGTGATTTTGTCGCAAAGAAAGAAGCACAGCCTGCGATAGATATAAAAATAGTCGAATAATGGTAATAACTAAGCGACTCATATGGGATTATCTGCGTTGAGTCGTTTACGTTTTAAGCGAGCGCGGTATAATGAGCGATTAATTTTCAGCGCATTGTTGTGCGTTTAGCGTGCTTGTATCAGTTTTAATAATTTTTAGTTAGGATTTTCAGTGGCGAAACAAATTCAGGCAGTTCGTGGAATGAACGATTGTCTGCCAGGTACTACACAGATTTGGCAGAAAGTAGAGCAAACATTACGTCAAACGGTGGCGTCTTATGGTTATCAAGAGATCCGTTTTCCTGTTGTAGAATCTACTGACTTATTTAAACGCTCTATCGGTGAAGTTACCGATATTGTTGAAAAAGAAATGTATACCTTTGAAGACCGCAGTGGGGATAGTCTTACTTTACGACCAGAAGGGACTGCGGTGTGCGTGCGTGCTGGTAATCAAAATGGTTTGTTATATAACCAAGAGCAACGCTTGTGGTACATGGGTCCAATGTTCCGTCATGAACGTCCTCAAAAAGGTCGCTATCGTCAATTCCATCAGTTTGGCGTAGAAACATTTGGTATGGCCAGCGCAGATATTGATGCGGAAGTTATTTTATTGACAGCGCGTTTATGGCAAGCATTTGGTATAACAGAACATGTACGATTAGAGCTAAATTCACTGGGCTCAAATGAAGCGCGTGCTGAATATCGAGATGCGCTTGTGGCGTTTTTAGAACAGCATATTGAGCATTTAGATGAAGACAGTAAGCGCCGTATGCATTCAAACCCGCTACGAGTATTGGATAGTAAAAACCCTGATGTGCAGGCTATTTTAGTTAATGCGCCAAAACTATCAGAGCATTTAGATGAAGAATCTCGCACACATTTTGCAAATTTATGTGAACGTTTGGATGCAGCTGGCGTCAGATATCAGGTTAACGAAAAGTTGGTTCGTGGTTTAGATTATTACAATCGCACTGTATTTGAGTGGGTGACAGATAGTTTAGGCGCACAAGGGACAGTATGTGCCGGTGGCCGTTATGATGGATTAGTAGAACAACTCGGTGGTAAAGCAACCCCTGCGGTTGGATTTGCTATGGGGTTAGAACGTCTAGTGTTGATGCTGCAAGAGTTAGAGTGTGTTGGCGAGCTTCGTCGTAACGCGGATGTATACGTTGCGGCAATGGGTGATAAAGCCAGCATTCAGGCTCCGGTGATTGCAGAGGAACTGCGTAGCGACGTAATGGGTTTACGTGTTATGGTGCACGCAGGTGGCGGCAACTTCAAAAAACAATTAAAACGCGCAGATAAAAGTGACGCTCTTGTTGCTTTGATCTTAGGTGAAGACGAATTGGCTGAAGGTAAAGTAACCGTTAAATATCTTCGCGAACAAAAAGAACAAGTTACCTTGTCAATAGCTGAGGTTAAGGCCTTGCTATCAGACTTGGCTGGATAAGAGGTAAGAATGGAAATTTATTCAACAGATGAACAACAAGCAGAAGCAATAAAGCAGTTTTTCCGTGATAATGGGGTGTCTTTAGCGCTAGGTATTGTGATTGGCCTTGGTGGTTTATATGGCTGGAAGGCATATAACCAAAACCAAATTAGCAATGCAGAAGCTGCGTCTAGTGCGTATAGCAGTATTGCTGAAAGTGGGGAGATTTTAGCTAGTGCAGACTCTTTTATTAAAGATAATGCCGAGTCAAACTATGCGGTGTTGGCTGCGTTTGTTGCGGCAAAAGAAGCTGTAGATAGTAATCAATACGGTGTTGCGGCTGAGAAATTGCGCTTTGCTGCAGATTCTGTAAAGAATCCAGAATTAAAGGCAACAGCTTTAACTCGTTTAGCACGAGTGCAACTAGCAGATAAAAAGCTAGATGATGCACTGGCTACTTTAGAAGCCGTAATGCCCACTAGTTTTAATGCCCAAGTATCAGAAATTAGAGGTGATGTGTACCTTGAAAAAGGTGATAAGCAATCGGCTCGAACACATTATCAAGCTGCTGTTTCTGCAAGTGAAGATGGCAATAATACGTTACTACAAAATAAGCTAGATGATTTAGCCATTGCGCAGACCGCAGTATAAGGAGCTAAAATGAAACAGCTTAGTATAGCCACTTTAGCGCTGTGTATGGCGTCGTTGTTGGGTGGGTGTTCATCAAATGATGAAGATGAAGAAGTTTTAGTATTACCTGAGATAAATAACCAGTTTGAAACACAAGTTCAGTGGCAAGAAAGTGTGGGAAGCGGTGTCGAGCATTACTTTTCTCGGTTAACGCCGACTGTATACGAAGACACCGTCTTTGTTGCTGAACGCTATGGTGAAGTTAAAGCGTTAGATGTAAATACGGGTAAAACACTCTGGGAAACCGATTCACGTAAAAACCAAGCCTTTTGGCCTTGGGAAGACAGCGATAGTGCGAAGCTTTCAGGTGGTATCTTACAAGCTTTTGGTAAAATTTATATTGGCTCAGAGCATGGTGAAGTGATTGCTTTAGACCGTGAAACGGGTGCAATCGTGTGGCGTAAAGCCGTGCCTGGAGAAGCGTTATCTTCACCTGCGGCGGGCGATGGGTTAATTTATGTCAACCTAGGGTCAGGTAAGTTGCTTGCGTTACACCCAGATACCGGTGAAGAGCGTTGGCGGCATGAACAAGAAGTTCCGGCATTAACACTGAGAGGTTTGAGTTCACCTACGAGTGCAAATGGTGGAGTGCTGTTCGGTGAAGAAAGTGGTAAACTATCAGTATTAATTGCTGAAAATGGTTATTCCGCGTGGAGCGTTGATGTTGCCTTGGCAAAAGGTGCGTCAGAGTTTGAGCGATTGGTTGATGTTGATACAAAACCATTAGTGAGTGGCACCAATGTATACGCAATTGCGTATAATGGCAATTTAGCTGCTGTTGACGTACGAAACGGCAATGTCGTTTGGAAACGAGAGTACAGTAGTTATAGAGATTTTAGCATTGAAACCAATTCCATCTATATTGTAGATAGCGAAGGTGTTATTTATGCACTAGATAAGGACTCAGGCATTGAACGTTGGAGTCAACCTGCGTTACGTGGGTGGTACTTAACGACGCCTACAGTGGCTGGGAACTATTTAGTTGTAGGTGACCAAGAAGGTAATCTACACTGGTTAGATAAACAAAGTGGTCAGCTAGTATCAAGAGAAAGTTTTGATAGCTCTGGGTTTTTTGTTGAACCTGTGATTGCTGGCGACAAGCTAATTGTATACACCCGCGATGGTGAAGTTAGCGCCGTTAAAATTCCATAACACTTAGTTATTATTAAGTTTGTTAAGGCTTCGCTTTGCGAAGCCTTTTGTTGTTTATTAAAGAGGTAGTCTATGCTTCCTGTGATCGCTCTTGTAGGGCGACCTAATGTGGGTAAATCCACGCTATTTAACCGTTTAACACGTACTCGTGACGCGTTGGTTGCGGATTTCCCAGGTCTAACACGTGACCGTAAATATGGCCAAGCCAGTTACGATGGATATGAATTTATCGTTGTGGATACCGGTGGTATTGATGGTTCTGAAGAAGGCATTGAAACGGAAATGGCTGAGCAATCGCTGTTGGCGATTGAAGAGGCGGATATTGTTCTGTTTTTAGTGGATGCTCGAGCAGGAATGAACGCTGCAGATCAGGCTATTGCACAGCACTTGCGTAAACAGCAAAAGAAATGTTTTCTTGTTGCGAACAAAACGGATGGGATTGATGCCGATTCAAATTGTGCAGAGTTTTACCAGCTAGCGATCGGCGAAGTGTATCAGATTGCTGCTGCGCATGGCCGTGGTATTACCCAGTTGTTAGATCTCACTTTACAGCCTGTGATTGCAGAGCTAGCGGCTGAAGAAGATGAACTAGCGCAAGATGATGCTGACTTGGCTGATTTATATCTCGAAGGTGATGAAGCGGCGCATGAAGATGGTAAAACTGGTTTTGAAGACAAGCCTGTAAAGCTTGCCATTATTGGTCGTCCTAATGTAGGTAAATCCACGTTAACCAACCGTATTTTAGGTGAAGAACGGGTTATTGTTTATGATATGCCCGGTACGACCCGAGATTCAGTTTATATTCCAATGACGCGTAATGAGCGCGAGTATGTTTTGATTGACACCGCTGGTGTTCGAAAACGTAAGAAAGTCAGCGATGTTGTGGAGAAGTTCTCAGTCATCAAAACATTGAAGGCCATTGAAGATGCGAACGTGGTGTTGATTGTTGTGGATGCCCGTGAAGGTATCTCAGATCAAGACTTAAGCTTGTTAGGTTTTGCGTTAAACGCAGGACGTTCACTGGTGATCGCGGTCAACAAATGGGATGGCCTAGATGATTACGTAAAAGAGCGAATTAAGACTGAGCTTGACCGTCGTCTAGGGTTTATTGATTTTGCCCGCTTGCATTTCATTTCGGCACTGCATGGTACAGGTGTTGGTCATTTATTTGAATCGGTAGATGAAGCGTATGCGTCTGCAACTAAGCGTATTAGTACAGCAATGCTTCGTCGTATAATGGATATGGCACAGGCCGATCACCAACCGCCACTGGTGCGTGGTCGTCGAGTGAAACTCAAGTATGCCCATGCAGGGGGATATAACCCCCCAAGAATCGTGATTCACGGTAATCAAGTCCACGATTTGCCTGATAGTTATAAGCGTTACTTGATGAACTATTATCGAAAAGCTTTGAATATCATGGGCACACCGATAAAAATTGAATTTAGAGAAGGGGACAACCCATTCTCAGGACGCACAAATAAGATGACGCTGTCGCAAAAGCGTAAGCTCAGAGCATTTACTAAAGAAAACCGTAATAAGTCATAATGATTTGATTACCCATGAAATGGCGCCATTGAGCGCCATTTTTGTTGGTGGTGTATGTATTTTAAGTGAACGATGCTGATACGCTTAAGGTTTTCTCAGCCTCAATGATTTAATGTAACAGATATATGCCCCCACACCAGCGGTTGGCAGCGTTAATAGTGCAGCCCAACCTGCGGTGTAACTTACGGCGAGTATCATGCCAATATCATAATTAAAAATCCTACAGTCCGTCGGTAGTGCTTCTTTCACCGTACATTGTAGTAGTGCTACTGTGAGCTCTGCACTCATTACAATGAGCAAGGGGAACATGGCCAGTACTGCAAGGTATCTCGCCAGTCTTTGCAGTTTTATTTTACATAACATTTTGTATTTCCTTATATTTCACGATTCCAATTTGACGTTCGATGTTATTGAGTGTCTAATCCCAGCTATTCTCCGGTTAATTATATGCCGTAATAAGTATTTATATAGCCACTTTTTCACGCCAGATAGATTATGATGTTGTTGATAAAAATCATCTGGATTATCAAAGTGGCCAAGAGATGCAATAATGCTCTTATGCTGAATATAAGTACTTTGTCCGTTAAATTGATTATTGGGGTTTTGCAAGGAGGGCGTTGCAATTGCGTAGCCTATAAAGCTGCCAAGGTGCGTTTTAAAACGCGATTGAATTGCATTTAAATAATCCTGATCGATAATGTAACCTTCTAACTCTAGCCATCTATCGTCTAGATATACTTCAACCCAACTGTGAATAATTTGCGCAGGTGCTAACGTTAAAATCCAATTAGGAATAACACCTTGTTTTAAATTATTACTAATGGTGAAGCCTTGTAATCGACAGGGAATACCCACCGCTCTTAATAGTGCCATCAGTAAGGTTCCTTTGGTATTACATTGGCCATAGCCTTGATATAAAACTGTGGATGCACTTAAACAATCCTCGCTGCTGTAGGCAAATTTTATGTCATTCATAACAAAGTCATAGATAGACTTTAGAGCTTGAGTTTGATTTATTACCAACCAATTTTTGTTGGTAATAAGAGTTTGGATTTGAATGTGTTGATAATTTAAAAGCTTAGTATTTGATAAGTAATTGTGCATAGTACCCCCTCTTTTTTAGAAAGGCACTATGACTGAATACGCGCAATAAAAATTGAATAAACTGGCTATAGGAGCGAAGGACGTATTTAATTGAACAACACATGGTGTGCTAAGAGTGCTTTTTAACTTTATACAGAGAGTAACTTCTCTCTGTATAAAGCGTATAGATTATTAAGATGAATGCGGTGTTTCACAGTCTGGTGAAAACCAGAAATCATCAGAGGCAGAGACCCACTCATCACTGCAATTACCAAGTTGCTCACCTTCTACATCTGCACATGCGTCGTGATTTAAGCAATCTTGACTGTATTGCCCATCACCAAACATTGGGCAACCCGCACCACAGCGACCAGCACAAAACCCGTGACCACCAACAATGTAGGATTTTGTTTTCACAGAACCATTATCAAGGTCCCAAACAGCGGTTTTTCTGTTTCCCATTGCATAACAAATATCTGTCCACCCCTGGATGCGTGGACCCGTAGATGCACTCAGCGTTTGTTGGATTGGCTGATCAATTGGGTAGGTTGCTAAAAATTCGAAAAACTTCAATAAAGTAGTATTAGACTCATTATCGAGCGTAGATTGAAAGCCCTTAATTTTTTCAGCATGCAGTTGTGCACTATGAAGCATATTTTTGATATCAGATTGCAGTTCTTTGGTAACAACAAGCTCCGCTTTTTGCTTAGTAAAGCCGTTAATTACAACTTGTTTATTAACATTATCAAGCGCTAGGAGAAATACATTATCTTTATATTCAATGGTTGCATTAAAGACATCAGCCGCAGAGCCAGATGCCTTAAAGTTAATACGGTTATTTTTCCCGACTTTACTTGTGGAATATGCCTGATCCGAGAATGAACCTTGAATACCTGACTTTTGTGCTTCAATCATGAAGTCATTCGTGTTGGCGAAGGTGCTCATTGAAAATAATGACAGAGCAAGTATGAGTGCTTTCTTCATAAATTAATCCTTTTAAATGGTTGAAAGGGACAGAGTCCAAATTTACTACCCACAAGACCTTGTGGCCCATTATGTTGATTAAAATTTAACAGGAAGTCAATTAATTGATTGATTTTTGAACTTGATTTTATTTTTATACAGTATTTTGCAAGTTACTGTTGAGTGTTTTTTCTGGAAAGAAGTTTTTGTAAAGTAATACCAAATTGCTTTTTGAAAGTGCGGCTTAGATGAGCACTGTCTGAAAACCCCGCAATATATGCAGCTTGAGTCGCGCTTCCACCTTTACTAATAACCTTAATAGCACAGATTAGTCGTCGCCATAGTAAATATGGGCGCCAAGGTAGTTGCATATTTTGTTTGAATAAGTGCAAAAATCGACTCTCTGATAAATTTAACTGTGTAGCAATATCTTTTGCAAGCCAATGTTCTGGTTTAATGCAGCTGGTTGTGAAGCATTGATCTAACTGGACTAAAAGTGATTGGATCCGCACATCTAAATGACGATTGTTTTGCACGTATTTTAAATGGCAAAGCGCCAGTAAGTCTTTTAAATCACTGTGTATTGTGGGCATTGTTTGTAGTGGACATTGAATTAAGGAGTTTTGCGCCAATCGTGTATCAATACATTGACCTAAAGCACTGCTGGGTTCGATAAGAATGACCCAGCCTGATTGCATCGAGAGTTGATGTGAGACATGAGACTTGAGTATGAATGCAGTGCTGTTACAGCGATAGGTAGTGAGTTGATCTAATTGAATAGTCAAGCTCATGTGACTCATAGGGAGTGTAACTTGTTGCAAGGCATGCTGATGTGAGGTGGTATCTAATACTTGCGTATGGACCGCCAAAATACCGGGTTCGATGAAAAGTATAGGCATGTAATTAAACTAACAAAAAACCGAAGCAATTGCTTCGGTTTTTTTACGCGCTGAGGTTACTACGCAAAGGCATCTTGTAGTGGCGGTACTACCTGCTTTTTACGACTTAATACGCCATCAAGCCAAACTCGACTGTGTTCTGGTTTAACCCCGTAGGCTGTTTCAATAATGCCTTCATCATCAGATGAAATAAGCATTTGCGAGCCTTCCTTCATAATATCTGTCAGGAGTAATAATACAGAGTGGCGTCCACCTTCTTCTTTCAGTTTAGCGATATCAGCTTCTAAGTCAGTTTTGATGTCGTCAAATACAGAAAGGTCAATGACTTCTAATTGGCCAATACCAACAAGTTTTCCATTCATGTTGAAATCTTTAAAGTCTCGCATTACTAGATCACGAGCTGGTGTACCTTCAACGGCAGATTTCACCTTGAACATATCCATACCTAGTTCTTTAACATCTGCAACATGAGCAATTTCAGCAAGAGCTTCAACACACTTGATATCCGCTGTAGTACAAGTCGGCGATTTAAAAATAACAGTATCACTTAATATTGCACATAACATTAAGCCAGCGATATCTTTTGGGATCTCGATATTATAGAAGTCATACATCATTTTAATGATGGTATTACTGCAGCCAACAGGGCGGATCCAGCACTCTAGCGGTGTAGAGGTGGTTAAATCACCTAATTTGTGATGATCCACAACGCCAACAATTGTTGCCTCGTCTATATCATCAGGGGCTTGTGTTTTTTCAGTATGATCAACGATGTATACTTCTTCACCTGCATAGCTAAGCTTCAGCTCAGGTGCTTCAAAGCCAAAACGATCAAGAATAAATTGTGTTTCAGGAGAAATATCACCTAAACGTGTAGGTACGGCTGCTTCACCAATTTGGTTCTTTAAATACGCAAGTGCAATTGCACCACAAATAGAATCTGAATCTGGGATCTTATGACCCACTACATACATTGCCATGGACGGAGCTCCTTAAATTTTGGCCGATATTCTATCAAACTCTGCTGGTAATAAAATAGCCTTGTATCGTTAAATTAGACATAAGTGTTACTCCGAGCATGAGATTTAAAATATCTCAGGTGCTATGAAAGTGAATAAGGCGTATTTGTTCGATGGTATTTTTATTTTTTGTTGATATTGTTTAACCTTTAATTAACAAGGAAATGTAATGGTATTCATTAAATATGGTTTTTTATACAGTATATTTTCATTATTTACGTGTGTTTTATACGCTGTAGAGACTGAGCTAGTTTCTTATCAATCGTTTGACCACCATGGCGATCATGCTTATTTACTTACGCTTCCAAGTGAAGCCAATTTTAAGCAGCAGCAGTTTTTAGAGGTTGAATTAGGTTGTGCAGTGCAAGGGTGCAGTGATTGGGATTACACAGTGCGTTTCGAATGGTTAAAAGACGGGCATCGATATGAATTCGGTCGTTTAATTACCCCTTATGCGGGCTATATGCAAAGGGGAATGCATGGTTTTAACCGTAGCTGGAGGCGAAAGTATGTCTTTGAGATTTCACATTTGGCGCCGGTACTCAAAGGAGAGGGAACTTTGAATGTGCATTATGGTGGCTGGGGCGTCAAAAAGTCAGCATTTGGCTTTAGCGCAAAATTGATAACGCGAGGTACTGTTGCAAGGCGGGTAAATAAAGTTGTACCAATGTATTATTCAGCGTCAGCCGGGTGGCCTTATAAATCGGCGAATGAATTTTCGTCGTTTTTACCTGCAAAAGAAGTGACTTTTTCTGCTGATGACATCAAAGCTCAATTGAAGGTCATTGTTTCCGCACATGGTCACGCGCTTTCTTTTGATAACCCAGCGCAAGAGGCGGAGTTATGTGGCGAGTGGTGCGAGCGTTATTTTGAGCTATTACAAAATGAGCGTGTGTTAGCACGTACACCGCTTTGGCGTACCGATTGCGATCAAAGTGCAACATTCCCACAAGGTGGCACCTATATTTATGCCCGAGCAAATTGGTGCCCAGGAGAAGTGGTTGAGCCATTTAGTTATGAGCTTGATACACGCCGCGCCCAGTCTATGTTAGATATCGATTGGCAGACTTATACTTGGCAGCCATCACAATATGGGTCTGATGCACCGAGGTATATTGTGAGTGCTGTATTGGTGACATATGGACCTGTCAGGCTGAATACAGATTTGGCTATTGAGCAGATTTTAGCACCAAATAATGACATAGATAGCCGAACAAATACGCGTTGTGGCGAGGTAAGCATTGCGGTGGTAAATCAAGGGCAAACGGATATTACAGACATTGATTTTTGGTATGGAGTCACTAAGCTGCAGCATTATTTATGGCATGGAGAGTTAAATCCAGGCGAACGCCAAATCGTTACCTTACCTGCTCGTTATTGGGGAGAATTCACATCGTCCAATGCACGCTTAACAGTACAGGCGATCACGGCACAGGATGAAAATAGTCGTAATGATTTTGCTGTGAGTAACTTTGATTTACCTCAGACTTTTAGTAATCGGGCAAAATTGTATTTAACGACCGGTAAGTTTGCAGACGAAACCAGCGTAAGCATCAAAGATCGAGATCATCATCTTGTTAAACAATGGCATCAGTTTAACGCCTCGTCTGAGCATATATTAGAGTTGGATTTGCCAGTAGGCTGTTACAATCTAGAAGTGAATGATACAGCGCAAGATGGTTTAGCATTTCCATTTTTAAATCAGCGTAAAGGGCAAGGAAGTATCACTATTCATGATCCGTCACTCGTTGACGGGGTCGTAGAGGTGGAAGCTTTACAAGCTGATTTTGGCAGAAAATTGTCTGTCCCTTTTACCGTTGGCTATCGATTAGGTGAGTGTGCCGCGCCGCAATGGCAACCAAATAGAGCTTATTCAGCCATTGCTGAGAAAGTGGGTTTTCAAGGAATTATTTATAAAGTAAAACATTGGAGCTATAACTTCCAACCAGATAAGGCTGGCCCTTATGATGCTTGGCTGGCATACAGTTATTGTGATGGCAGTGAGCTAACAGATTGAAAGAATTAATATTAGTATAGTTGGGTTTGTGTATGTAGCTAAATGTAGCTACACTGCGAGCTATATTTATGAAGGAAACTGCTATGGGCTTAAGTCGTAAAGCGTGGAATAACGTTGTGATTTTCTCGATGCTTTTGATGATTTTTTTTCTCAATGGTGTACACCATAAATTGGCTCCAGAGAGTCAGGTTTCCGGGCCAAAAGCCTTGTTACCAGCGCAAAGCTTTGTACTGACGTTAGCGTTTCCAGGTTATAAAATTGAGCGTATAGGAACGTCGTGGCGTATAGATGGACCTTGGCAAGCAAAGCCAGAGAAAATGCAGTCTTTGGTAAACTTATGGTTATCATTGCAGCTAGAAGTTGTCGACATAAGGTTAAGTGCAGATAAAGCCATAACAGTTGCACGGTTTTGGCTAGCCGGGCAAGAATTACCGTTAAGTTATCAACTATATTTGGATAATGAGCAGTACTACTTATTTGATAAACAGCAGCACCTCTGGTTATCGGTGCCGATGGAATTAGTACCGCAATTATTTTTACCTTTAGAAATTGGCAAGTCTGAAAACACGGGATTTGCGAATTAATTATTACAGAGTATTTTATGCCTGAATTACCAGAAGTAGAAGTGAGCCGTTTAGGCATACACCCACACGTTCAAGATCAAACGGTAACACAAGTGCTTATTCATAACCCAAGCCTGCGATGGCCGATACCCGATGATGTAACGACCATTGTTAATTTGAAGATTGAGAATGTACGGCGCAGAGCCAAATATTTGTTATTAGATACGGCGGTCGGTAGCGTCATTTTACATTTAGGTATGTCTGGACATTTGCGGATAGTACCTATCGAGGAGCCATTGAAAAAGCATGATCATGTGGAAATTCACTTTGAGAATGGTAAGGCGTTAAGATTAAATGATGCGCGGCGTTTTGGTGCATGCTTATGGCAGGGACTAGGTACAAGCCATACATTATTTGCAAAGCTCGGACCAGAGCCATTAACGGGGGCGTTTACTGCGCTACATTTATATGAGCGTTCTCGAGGTAAAAAAATACCTATTAAGCAATTTATTATGGATAACCATGTGGTGGTAGGTGTAGGCAATATTTATGCGAATGAATCTTTATTTAAAGCAGGAATACACCCTAAAAAAGAAGCAGGAAAAGTATCGTTAAAGCGTTTTCAAGCATTAACCCCAATCATTAAAGACACACTCTCAGCTGCGATTGAGCAAGGTGGCACGACACTGAAAGACTTTTCACAAACGGATGGAAAACCGGGTTATTTTGCTCAACAGCTGCTTGTTTATGGACGTAAAGGTGAGCCGTGTTTTACATGCGATACCCAATTACAAGAAATTAGGCTTGGTCAGCGAAGCACCATTTTTTGTCATAAGTGTCAGAAGTAATGGTGCATGCGCTGTGTGAGTTTTAGATCTAAGGGGTCACCACCTGCTCAGAGGTATTAATCGATTCAAAAGGTGTATTAAAGCACCAAGCGGATAGAATTTTACTGACTTGTTCAATACGCAGTGCAAAACTTGATTTTAGCGCACGCTCATGAATGGTGTGATCACCATCACCATAAGGGCCAAAGCCATCTAGTGTGGCTGTGCCAGCAGCGGAGACTGTATTGGCATCGGAGACGCCACCACGATGTTCTACAGCGAGTGGGGAGCCTAAAATCTTTGATATTTGTTCGAGTAGATACTGCTGCTCGTCGTTTGGTACCATGACACCACGTTGTAAACCGCCATTGATAGCGATTTCTACGCCCGTAATTTCAACCGCCAAACAAATATTCTCAATGCCTTTGAGTAATCGTTGTTGTTCTGTTTTTGATGTGAACCGCGCTTCGACTAACATGTTGGCTTTCGGTGAAATAGTGTTAGCCCCTAATCCACCAGAAATCTTCCCAACGTTGACGGTACTACCGCGCTTTAAGTCGCTGAGACTGGTCATTTCCAGTAATAAGTTGGCTAAAGCAAAGTTGGCATCAATGCCTTCACTATAATGGTTGCCAGCATGCGCCGCTTTGCCTGTTATACAGATATCAAAAGTTGCGATGCCTTTGCGAGCAACCACAACTTCATGATTTTTCCCTGCTGCTTCAAAAACTAAACACGCATCATAATGCGTGGCGAGCTCGGTTGTTAATGCTTTGCTGTCATCACTACCAATCTCTTCGTCGCTGACGAGTAAAAAGTCTATGTTATAAAGGGGGCCACATTGTTGACGCAATTGTCTCAGCGCATTCAAAGCAACAAAGTTTCCGCCTTTCATATCACATACGCCAGGGCCATACACCCACTCGTCATCTTGATGAAACTCATTAAAAGTCCCATCGGGAAATACAGTATCTAAATGGCCTAACAGCAAGACTTTTCGACCCGTTTTCTTTGGAGTATGAAATAATAAATGATCACCTATATGCTCCCTTTGGTAACGTGTCAGCGAAAAGCCGAGCGGCCCTAGCAGCTCAATCATTTGCTCCCCATGTAAGTCTACATTTACTTTATTTTTACTATGAGAATTACAACGAATTAGGCTCGCTAATTCATCAAAGTTTATCTGTGTCATTATCAACTCCCTGAATTTCGTTGTGGCAGATCCTCGCGATATCGGGTTGCATTTCAGTGAAGCTTTTATGAACAAATTTTGTCCGTCGGTTTTGGTCAAAAATATGTCATACAGATCCTTTTAAATTAGCGTTCAGTTTAAAAACAATACAGCTTACCAAGGAGAAAAAAGTGACAGCACCACATGTGGGTATTTGGATGTATGAAAATGGTGGGGGATCGGCCATCGAGAGAAAACTAGTTCATGCATTGGCAGAGCGAGGGATCCAAACCAGTACCGGGTTAAATTTACGCGATGCGCGAGCACAAGGTGGTGAAGTGATATGCAATGGTGTCGCCATGGAGCAGCTTGATGTCTTTTTAAGTTATAACGCCGGGCAGCAAACTCAATACCAGTTATATTTATATCAAGTGCTTAGCCAAGCAATTCCGACACTTAATAATTTCAATGCATTTTCACTTGCAGAAGATAAGTTTCGCACATCCCATTTGCTGAGTAGTCATGGTGTTGCAACCCCAGATTATCGTCTATGCCATAAAAATGATATTGACGGCTTAAAAGGTGCGATTCGAGATTTTGGCGGTAAGTTAGTCTACAAACCAACGGATGGGTGGGGAGGCGTGGGTATTGTTAAAATAGATGGTGAACAAGCACTTGATATGTTATTGCCCTTTTTGAGTCGAACAGATCTTCGGTACTTTTATGTCGAGCGCTTTATTAATTATGACAATACCGATTATCGGATTGATATTGTCGATGGTAAGTGTGTTGGGTGCTATGGTCGAAAAGCGCCTAAAGATGATTGGAAAACAAATATTACCAGTGGTGGCTCGGTGTTTGTACGTGAGCCCGGACAAGAAGTCATAGACTTAGCGATACAAGCTACTCAGTTATTAGGGCTTGAGATTGCGGGTGTAGATCTTATTTATGATCGTGAAAAAGAAGAGTATGTCGTCCTAGAAATCAACACTATCCCAGCATTTGCAACCCCAGAGCAAGAAGCGCTTGGGATTAATTTTAATCAAAACAAGCTCGACGCTATGGTCGACCTTATCGATAAAACAGTACAACGCAAACTCGCACTTCACTCAGCCAAGGTGGCCTAAATAATGACAACACATACACCTCTACCAAAGATTGGATTACTGTATTTAGATTATGTATTACGCTTTTTTGATAAATCAAACTTTAAAGGTTGGCCGGATAAAATAGAGCAAGTGACTTATCATTGGGGAGACGATAAAGCGCGCTTTATTAATGAAGTTAAAAAGAAAAAAATCGATGTACTCATTGGTAATATTCCGGCTACTGCTTATGAAGCATTTCGAGATATTGCCAGAGCACTCCCTAATGTCCGTTTTTTACCGTCGCTTGACAGTCAGTTCTCAAATAAATCGAAAGAAAATGTGACCCACTTTTGTCGTAAATATGATTTGCCAACCCCACATACCGAAATTTTTTATATACCAGAAAAAGCGCAAGCATTTTTAGCGAAAGCAACTTATCCAAAAATCATTAAGCGCTCATATGGGCCTTCTAACTATGGTGGGTATTTCGTACATAAAGTGGATAGTGAAGCACAAGCCCAGCAGCTTTTGAGTGAAAAAAAGTATTACCCTGTGTATGTACAAGATTTTGTGCCGATGGAAGCGGATATTCGAGTGATGCTTATTGGCCATAAACCTGTGTGTGCATTTTGGCGCAGACCCCCCGAAGGTGAATGGTTAACTAATACCAGTCAAGGGGGTAGCATGGATTATCAAGGCGTACCGGATGCCGTATTAGAGTTGGCTATTCGCACTTCAAAATCGGCGAATGCGGAATATTGGGCATGTGATATTGCTCTAGGTAAAGATGGTAAGTTGCGTATCTTAGAATGTGCCACTGCTTTTGCTGCATTTCCGTATATTCGAGACTGGATTGGGCAATATCTCATGTGGTTACTTGGAGATGGCCGGTTTAGCAAGCCAAATATACCCATTTATAATTGGGAGGAGCTTGGGAAAATTGATACGCGATTATTACGAACCATGCGCCATATAGGCTTTTCTCGTTATACACCCAGCCAAGACAGTGGAGAAGTATTCAATGGTTTAGATGAACAAAACTATCCTATTTTAGATACTCGTTACTTGAGCAAAGAAGAGTGGCCGAGTGAAGTTTGGAATCTGCAGGATAATTTTGTGCTGACGTCATCAGAAATAAGCACAGGTAAACAGCCACAAAGCTTACCTGCCAGTGATGAAGCGGCGAATGATAATAACGTGCATTTACCCGTTTATAGCGAGGAACAAGTTCGTGCCATACTCGCTGAAGTAAAAGGTATTGGTCAAAAAATGATTGATGACATCATGCACACATTTGGCGCCCATGGCGTGGTGGATGTACTCAATAGCGATCCGGAGCAGTTGTGTGTTGTTAAAAATCTAAAAGACAAAAAGCTGCAGAAAATAGTTTCTCACTGGCAGCAAATAGCCACAGCTCACCCGTGCCATTAAGCACGGGTTTTTTGTCTTAAACTTTTTAGCCAAAGAGATATTTATGAAAATCCAATATGCATCGTATCAAGATACCATTGATTTTTTACAGCAGGCAATGAGTGAGCACCCACATTTAATTCGCTTACAAAGCATCGGAAATACTTGGGAAAATAGGCCCATCATGTTGGTCACGGTATCGCTCGATGTCACTTATGCAGACGACAAACCCGCTTTACTTTATACCGGTTCAATTCATGCGCGAGAATGGATTGGTAATGAATTGGCAATTAAGTTTATTGAGTATGTTATAGATAATTACCGCTTCAACCCGAAATTACAAACAGCCTTGACGCGCAATACTTTATATATGGTACCGTGCTTAAACCCCGATGGTTTTGAGTACTCACGCAACCATTTTTCATTTTGGCGAAAGAACCGTCGTAATAACGGAGATGGTACATTTGGTGTTGATCTGAATCGTAACTTCGACGCAAAATTTATGCGCAACCACAATACCCATACTAATACTTATGGTGGCCCTCATGCTTTTTCTGAACCGGAAACCTGTGCCATCCGCGATTTTGTAGAAGCACATGACAATATTCGTATTGCTTTAGATTACCATTCACAAGGGAATGTATTTTTCCCTGCGCATAAGTTTAACCATGAAGTTGAAATTGAAGGCACTGATCTCAATGTGCTTTGCGCGAACATGAACAACGAAATTCGCAAAGTGACAGGGCGACAATATGGCATTCATCGCGGAAAGCCACCGGCGCAGCTCATTAATGGGAGTGGCCGAGAGTATTATTATCGTAAAGGGATTATTGCAACTGTTGTTGAAGTGGGTACGCGCAATATTCCAGATTACATGAAAAATATGTCACAAAGTGTCGCGGAAAATATTCCTGCGGTGTTACATGCTTTAAGTGAAGCAATTAATTATTCTCCACTGGCGCCAAGTCGAGTGAGTGACTTTACCATAGGGCACGTCACGCATGACAGCGTAGAGTTGCAATGGCAATATGAAGCACGAGAGGATATATATTTTGAAGTATATCGCAGTGAGCATAATAAAAGTCCGTGTACGGAAGCGAATTTGGTGGCAATTACTAAGTCACTTGAGTTTGTAGATACACAACTCAATAGCGGCCAGTTCTATTTTTATAATATTCGCGCAGTTGACAAAGTCACCAAGATAAAATCCCCTTTTAGACCTGAATTACGATTGAAAACCACATTAGCCTCGCACCAATGCGGCCGTACATTATTTCCAGCGAGAGAGCATGTCGGATATTTATCACAAAATTTTAGTAATAAGAATAAAGAACATTTTGGATATAACTCCATGTTTATCGGAGTGGATAAAGGCCGGGGCGTGAGTTTAGGTGTAGTCGCTTATGATTTAAGTACGATAGAGGATGGCTCACGTATTGAGACCGCACAATTCTTCCTATACCCGATGAATCGTGTTGCCACAAAAATAGAGAAGTATGGTGAGTGGTCAATTTCTGTTTTAGATGCCTCTTTGATAGAAGACATTTATGACTTTGATAAAGTGATGGAAGCGACGCCGTTACATACGTTAGGTGAAACCATTGAATCAGATAAAATGACGCAAGGAATTTGGCTAAAATGGTCATTCAATGGCGTAGAACGTACGCTTTTAAACAAGTTGTTAGCGGATAAAACGCTATTATTACGGATACAAGGCCCAGATACTTTGCCGTTAGGTAATGATTCACAAGTAATGCAGTTTGATATCGGCTACGGTCCATTTGGTAGTGGTTTACATTATCGGCCTAATTTAGAGCTTATTTATCAGTTACCGGAGCAACGCTTAGCATTGACAATGTCTGCGTGTAATACGATTTACCAAGACAAAGTAGTCGCAGACAAATTGGCATCTGGATTTGATGGTCAAGGTGAAATCGTGTACGGACAATTGGCATTTGAGCATTTGCAGCATCTAGACCCACTAAAGACGGTGTTCACGCAAGCTTGCTTAACTTTATATAGTCGTAATAGTTTGTCGTCAGCGAAAGATGTGCGGTTTACGGTTGAATTGGTCGAGCTTAAAGATGTTGACTTTAAGCATGTAAAGCAGCGACAAAAAATAGAGTACATAGGCTATGAAGTGAGTAATGAGCAGCTGAAAGAGCGTACTGCACATAACTTTATTTTTGACAGCTACAGCCTGCAAGAGCTGGCGCGATTGCATAAGGCAAATTCTCCTTATTACTTTATTATTCGCGCAACCGCAGAATCACAAGCGAGCAATGCTTTAATAAATTGGGCTGATTGCCACGCAGAGCAAGCGACGACATTGAATATTCAGTATATTGAACGTCGTAATGAGCCGCTGCCTTCCCCCACTAATTTACAAACACACAATGAGAATGGGGTTGTTAAGTTAACTTGGGATAATCCAGATAGCGGCGATTTAGTGGGTTGCTTTGTGGTCAGAAATCGCTTTCATCCGCCGCGTTCTCCTTTTGATGGCGTTAAGCTATATGGCGGGCCAGATACGTATACACTGGATAATTTTGGCAATGCCGATTTGAGTAAGTATTATGGTGTATTTAGTTACGATCATGCGCCGAACTACTCTGAGCCTGTGGTGATTTATTACTCAGGTAAGGGCAATAAGTAAATTAATGATTTGATTGATATTAGGGGCTGTTGATCTGTTAGGTTCATTTTTGCAGCAATTTGATTGGGTTTCATACAAGATGGAGGCTGCATAGCATGGTTATTCCATGTGAGTCAGCCGATAACACAGTAGAAAAGCCAATCAAGCGCTGCCTACCGGTTTATTTGAGCAGCCCTTTCTCTTTGTTGCTTAATATTCGCTTAGATTACTAGGCCACATATTAAACGCCACGATAAAAGCATGCTCAAAGAGAACAAAAAATAGAACCGCAAAAATCAACAGCCTCTAGATAAAGTCACCTAAATTATCGCTTTTTAGAAATAAGGATGTTCTATAAAGGGTTATGATGCCATGATACGTGCTTTGTGGTTTTTATCTGAGAACAGAGATGACTGATACGAGTGCGATATTTATTATTGTTCCTACAGCCGATGTTACATCGGTTACTTCTGAATTAAATTATGTACCCGCATCATTAAACAGTGAAGGGTTTATCCATGCTTGTGAGTATCACCAAGTTGCTGAAGTGGTATCGCGTTTTTTTGATAATCACTTAGCCTTGTCTGTGTTGGTTGTTGATGTGAGTTTAATCAACTCACCGTTACGTTATGAAGCACCAAGTACCACAATGTCTTCACCAGCCCTTTTCCCCCATATTTATGGGGCGTTAAACACAGATGCGATTGTTGATGTGTGTGACTTAGTGCATTTTAAACATCAACCTATAACGCCGGAAATAATGGCGGTATTACGACATTATCGTTTTGAACGATTACCTGTCGAAAGTACACTTTTTAAAAGTACATGGCGTTCCAGCCGTAACAATACGCACGGTGAACCAGTGGGTACTGCGATGATAGGCTTGTACTGTGATAGCTTAACCAGTGTATCCTGTTTTCATAAATTGACCTTCGATGAGGTATGGCATTTTTATGGTGGTGATCCGCTAGAATTGACGCTTCTATACCCGAATGGAGATTCGGAGCAAGTCGTGCTCGGCACTGACTTTACCAATGGTCAGGTTTGTCAGTACTTGATACCTGCGGGGGTTTGGCAGGGAGGATGTTTGGTCGAGGGCGGCCAGTATGCGTTATTTGGCTGTACAATGGCACCAGGCTTCACGGGGAGTTGCTTTACAGCAGGGATTGCCGACGCGCTGATTGAAGCCTACCCAAATGAAGAGAAGGTCATTAAAAAATTATCCGTGAATGGCCATCAAACGACGATGCCAGAAGGATTTGCGACTTAATTTTTGAAAAGTAATGAATTAATGATTTTAGTTTTTAATTTTAAGTAAGAGTGTTTTATGATCCTTGATTTTGATAGTTTGTCTCCAAATAAGGTATACCATACGTTAACGCAAACTGTGGTGCCTCGTCCTGTTGCATGGGTGTTATCTGAAAATACCCAAGGCACATTAAACTTAGCACCATTTTCGTACTTTACGGCGGTAAGCTCCGATCCAGCAGTGTTGATGTATGCGGTAGGGGTAAAACCTTGTGGCGAATATAAAGACTCGGCGCTAAATGTTGAAGCAACAGAAGAGCTGGTGATTCATATTGCAGATAGTCGCCTAGCAGATGAAGTGACTTTATCAGCAGCAACTTTACCGAACGATCAGTCTGAACTGGATACATTGGATTTGACGCTCACCGACTTTGCCGGATCAACTTTGCCAAGGGTCGCGCAATGTAAAGTTGCATTTGCGTGTAAACTGCATAAAGTGGTGGAAATGGGAGAATTGCCCATGAAGTTGATGTTTGTACAGGTGACCCATGCGTATATCGATGATGAGATAGTCGAAACTGACCACAAAGGGCGTAGTAAAGTCGATGCGCTAGCGTTAGATCCGATTGCGCGCTTAGGAGGTGGTGAGTATGCAAGTTTAGGGGAAGTTTTTAAAATCACCCGTCCAGCATAAGAAAGTAGTGCAGTAAAACGGTATACTTACTGCACTTATTATTGAGTTGTTTATTACGTGCTGCGTTTATAGCTGAAAAGGGGCCACACCCACAGCCTGCATGGTATAACCTGTTTGCGCTAATTCACCTTTCCATGTTTCTACTTTAATTATGCCAGTAACTGTAATGGCATCATAAAGGCTATCAATAGGGACGCCATTTTTAATTTTCACATGCACTATTTGATTCGGTGGCGGTGGAGGCACATGAATACAAGCACCAAAGTAGGGTACTAACAAGAACTCAGTAATGATCTCACTGTCGCCTTCAAGCGGCACAACGAAACCAGGTAAGCTTACTGATTGGCCATCTAAACTTTTTACGATGGGTGCGTTTAGATCAGGTTGCACCCAGTTTTGGTCTGCGCCATCATGACTGGCAGCATCTTGGTTGCTGATTTGTACATGTCCTTTAGGGATTAAGTCTTCCCAAAAAATTTCTTTTGGGGCGGCTGCATACCCTAAAAAGCTGAGTAAAGTGAACAGTATTAACGTCAAAAATCTCATAGTACTTATTGTGCTCCTAAATTTTTATACTCATGCCATCAGCCAATGAATAAAAATAGGCTCTGGCGGCGGGGAGCAACCCCATTAATGTTCCGGCGGCCATAATAGCGCCTAAAAGTGTGAGTTCATAGTTTGTCAGCCAGCCAATGGTTAAACCAATACCAAATTGGCTTTGTAATATTGGATTTGCAACAATCAAGAGTGCATAAAATAAGATACAGCCAACGAGACAACCAACAAACGTAATAAGAATGGCTTCACTACTCATTAAAGCAAAGATGTGAGCTGGACGAGCACCTACTGAGCGTAAAATAGCCAACTCTCTGCGGCGCTGACTGAGTGTAGCAAGTAATGTCGTTAACATACCCAATAAGCTCACGAGTACCACCACGATAGAGAATAACAGTAGGATCTTTTCTACAATATCGAGCATTTCCCATAGTTCTCGGAGTGTGAGGCCAGGCATGATAGCCAGCAAAGGCTCGGCTTTATACATATTAATATTACGTCTGACTTGTAGGGTATATAAGGGGGAGTCGAAGCCCATTAAAAAAGCGGTTATTTGTTGCGGTGTTCCAATTAAATCACTTGGCTCTGAGTCTAGAGTAGCATGAAGGTGGTCGTGATTATCATGAGGTTTGTCGTCACCCTCATCATGATTATGTGCGTTGCCATATTGATGTTCTACTTGGCTGCTTTGTTGTGGCTTTTTGCCAATCATCATCGGCTTTTTATGATTTTGTTCATGCATTGCTTCAACAGCAATCAAAGGAATATGCAGTGTTTTATCTACAGGGGTTCCGGTTGGTGCTAATATACCGACAATGGTCATTGGGTTATCATCATGATGATGAAAACTGGTATTGCCCATGCCATGGGATATGACAATTTGTTGCCCTATATGATAATGCAGCGTGTTTGCCACTTCACTGCCAAGCACCACCTCTTGGGCATTATGAAAAGGTCGACCATGTTGAAACGCCAAGTGTTGTTTTTTCCCGTAGCGATAGTGCGTGAAGTACGCTGCATCGGTGCCGAGTACGGCATGACCTTTATGACTGTCTCCTAGGCTGATAGGGATGGTCCAAGCGACTCCTTTTTTTTCTCTGATGTCGAGATAACTTTGCCATGAGACTGCATTGTTGGTATGTCCGATGCGAAAGACACTCGATAGTAGTAATTGAATATCTCCTGTTCGGGCGCCAACAATTAAATCAGTGCCTGAAATCGTATTACTAAAACTGCTTTTCGCATCTTGTCTTACACGTTCGATGCTTAACAGCAACATGACGCTGATAGCGATGGTACAGAGTGTGAGCAAAACACTGGCTTTACGGTTTAAGCTGCTTTTAATCGCGAGTTTAAGCAATGTCATTTTATACCCCATTAATATCAGACAAACTGATCTGACGATCAAATAAGGAAGCTAGGCTATTATCATGACTAACAAATAGCACCGTGGCTTGATAATCTTTAGCTTGGTTAAATAGTGTTTCTATGAAGGTGTGGCGGTTGTCGGCATCGAGTGATGAGGTGGGCTCATCGGCAATGATCAGTTCGGGTTCACCAATAAAGGCTCGGGCGGCGGCAACACGCTGTTGTTGACCAATGCTCAGTTTTGACACGTGCTGTGTTAGCACTATGTCCTTTAACCCCAGTGCCTTTAACAGCCGAGTCGCTTCAGTTGTAACATCGGTTTTTTTATCAGCTAGACGCTTGCGTCGCAGCTTAGAAAACTCACATCCTAACATTACATTTCCGAGCGGGTTCAGATACGGAAGCAGATTAAAACTTTGAAATATAGTGCCAATATGATCGGCTCTGAAACGGTCTCGATGTGCATTGTTTAAAGTTGATAAATCAGTATTCAATATTTTAATTTGACCCGATTGCAGCATATTGATACCTGCTAGCAACCCGAGCAACGTCGATTTTCCGCAACCGCTTGGGCCGTGTAGGAAAACGCGTTCACCTTTGTTTATGTGCAACGCTTGAATGTTGAGCGTGGGTTGAGGTTGAGTAGGCCAAGTATGAATAAGGTCTGTGATTGTGATCATAATGAAACCAAGCGGGCTAATGTCAATGAGATAATATTACAGTTTTCGTCTTAGCAACACTGAGTTTGGTTTAATCGCCGGCTTTTGGCGATGAAACACCAACATGAGGGAATTCTGGCGAGTGGCTGTCTTTTCGTACGAACTTTGCGGCTATAGATTGTGATTTAAGCCCTAAAAGCTTATTATAGCGCCTCCTAACCCCCTCATATTTTTGTGCCCTTTAGCAAGGTGCATCCGGCCTTGGAGTAATAATGAGTAGCTACAAAGTTTTAGACATAAATGATGATCTGCCAATTCGCACTAAAGGTGCTGTACATAGTGGCAAGGTACGCTCAGTGTATTGGTTAACTGATGAAGACAGTGCCCGTTTAATTACAGATAAACAGTATGATGTCCCCCATGGAACTGAATTAGCGATTATGGTTATTTCAGATCGTATCTCAGCTTTTGACTGTATTTGGCAAGGTGAGAATGGTTTGAATGGTGTACCAGGTAAAGGTATTGCGTTAAACAGTGTAGCAGCGCATTGGTTTAAGCTATTTGATGATGCAGGTCTTGCTGGCAATCATATTGTTGATATTCCACACCCATATGTGTGGATTGTGAGAAAAGCCAGTACAGTGAAAGTAGAAGCAATCGCCCGGCAATACATTACTGGTAGCATGTGGCGCGACTATAGCAAAGGTGTACGTAATTTCTGTGGTATTGATTTACCTGAAGGTTTAGAAGCGAATCAAAAGCTAGACGATGTTTTGATCACCCCTTCAACGAAAGGGATCATTACCGGTATTGCTGATGTACCAGCCGTTGATGATGTGAATATTACTCGCAAAAATATTACTGATAATTTAGCTGCATTCAATTTTAACACTGAGCAAGATGTTGCTAAATATGAGCAACTACTTAGTGAAGGTTTTGCGCTTATTAGTGATGAGTTGGCCAAGCTCGATCAAATTTTTGTAGATACCAAATTTGAATTTGGTTATGTAGAGCAGCAAGATGGCAGCCAAAAGTTGATTTATATCGACGAGGTAGGTACTCCAGATTCAAGCCGAATTTGGGATGGCTCGGCGTACCGTGATGGTAAAATTGTTGAAAACTCAAAAGAAGGGTTCCGACAGTTATTGATCAATAACGTGCCAGACAGCGATGTGCTGCTTAATAAAGATCGTATGACTGAGCGAGAAGCGCTCGCACATGGCTACAAACTGCCAGTAGACGTAATGATGTCGGTGTCTGATACCTATGTGGGCATTGCGAGTAAAATTGTTGGGCGACCGTTAAAGATACCAGCAGACCCTCGTGCAGAAGTCATTGCGATTCTTGATACTGACTATGGATTAATTATCTAAACATTTATTCTTCATAGAGTATATTATTCGCCCAATAAACAGCACTTTATGTTGTTTATTGGGGGTTATCTCGCAAATACCTTGCAATTAGACTGGCTGTCACTTTTACTTAGAGTAATTAAAGTAAAAATTTGATGGCAAGGTCCGCCTTTCATGTTTGTTATTCGTACTTTTATAATTTTATGTATATTGTGCTGTTTGAGCCCGCAGGCGCTATTGGCGAAAACACTGCTGCTAACAGATCAGCATCATAAACCGCTTTCAGGCGTTGTTGTTGAGCTGCTTGATGGTGATATGATAAAAGTTGTGCCATCAGAGGTTGCTGTGATGGATCAAGTAGGCAAACGCTTTGCGCCGCGGTTATTGGCAATCTCTAAAGGGCAATCAGTGCGCTTTCCAAACAGTGACGATATCCGTCATCATGTCTATTCTTTCTCGCAAGCGAAGTCATTTGAATTAAAATTGTATGCTGGCACTCCTAAAAAGCCCATCATTTTTGAACAAAGTGGGATTGTTGTGCTAGGTTGCAATATTCATGATTCAATGGTTGGCTATATATATGTAGCTAACCATCCTCATGTATATATCAGTAATGACAAAGGATTGGTTGAATTACCTGACTTTACGCAAGATTATACAGTATGGCATGAGACACAAGTAGGTGATATTAATCAGCGTGAACAGCATCAATGGTCAGCGCGAAAACAGCAACAAATAACTATAATAACAACGTTAGCACCTTTGCCTCGCAACACCTTTGGTGAAGTATTTAAGGAACATCATGGGCACTAGTCTAAAGAATCGAATTATTTTATTGTGTGTGGGGTTAGTGTTACTAACTTCGATGGCAAGTTTAGTCAGCTTCTGGTGGTCAACTAGCCATTTTAATGAGCGGCGAGTCCAGCAAGATATTAAAGTTGCACAGAATGTATACCAACAGTATTTAAAAGCAAAAGAGCGCTTATTGGTAACAGCTGCAACGGTACTTACCGCGGATTTTGGGTTTAAGCAAGCGGTTGCAACGCGAGACGCAGATACAATCAGCAGTGTGTTATTTAACCATAGTCAGCGAATTGATGCTGACTTAATGCTGTTATTGGATGTACGAGGAAAGCTCATTTCAGCAAATCAAACTGATATTGTGCTACCAGATGATAGCCGAGAATTGATGAAGGATTTGTTAGCGAATGGTGAGCGCTCTACTTTCATTGTGATCAGCGGCAAGCTTTATCAAGCAATTATTTTACCTATCAAAGCGCCTAGGACCATTGCTTTTAGTATTGTTGGGTTTGCCATTGATGAAAAAGTGGCTTTGGAGTTGAAAGAGCTAACAGGCATGGAAATGAGCTTTATTGGGCATGGGAGTGGACTAAAGGCAAGCTCGATTATTGAACATCCTGCGGAGCAGGATTTACTAGGTTATATTCATGGCCAGAGAATTAATCGCTGGTTTAAAGAGCATCCTGTATTTATCAGTGCCGAGGTGCCCTTAGCAGCCTTATCGAATAATCCTATTAGTGTTGTATTGAGTGCCGACCTGAGTCGCCATTATCACGAGTTTGATCAATTAGTGCTGACCATTATTTTCTTGTCTTGTGGCACAATCTTAATTGGTTTCATTACCAGTGGCATATTGGCGAATAATCTGACGACCCCGCTTCAACAGCTCACCGTGATGGCCAAACAGTTTGCTCAGGGCAATTATTTAGCATCATTAACCGAGACGAGACCCAGTAAAGAAATTTGTGAGCTGGTTGATGCGTTTCACGAGATGGGGGAGGATATTCAAACTCGTGAGAAGCAAATTCGCTTTCAAGCTCGTCATGATAATTTAACCGGGTTTTATAATCGCAGTGCGGCACTCGATTTGCTCAGTAAGCATTTATCGGCGTCACAGCAATTTTATTTGGTGGCGATTGATATTAAAGGTTTGCGCCATATCAATGATAAGTTGGGCCCAAGAGTTGGGGACAGTTGTATTCAAGCGGTTGCTGAGCGAATGAAAACAGCGACAGAATCATTGAATGGCTTTAATGCACGTTTAGGAGGCGATGAGTTTTTAACCGTGCTAGCAGCAAAGCCGGATAGTACTAAGCAAGCATGCGTAAGCCAATTGCTGCAATCATTGACAAGCTCTTATACCATTCAAGGTTTAGACATTACATTACGCTTTAGTGTAGGGGTTGTGTGTTACCCTGCGCAGGCGCAAACACCGGATGATTTAATTCGTAGAGCGTTAATTGCGGTAGACACGGCAGCGCAAACGGGTGAAGAGATTTATTACTACCAAGATGGGGAAGATGAAGAGCATTTAGAGCGTTTGCAAATTATAGATGAGTTAAAACAGGCATTGGTTGCAGACGATGGCCAATTATTTATGACTTATCAACCGAAGTTGAATTTAATCAATCAGCAAATAGACAAAGTTGAGTCATTGATACGCTGGAAAAGAACTAACGGTGACTGGGTGTCTCCTGAATTATTTATTGATTTAGCTGAACAGTCAGGACTTATTGTTGAATTGACACAGTGGGTTGTGGCAACGGTAGTTAAGCAGGTAAGTAACTGGTTATCTGAAGGGTTGACGATGAAAGCGGCCATTAATGTGTCGGCACAAGATATTGCAGATGACGGATTTCTACCACATTTAAAACAAGTGCTTCTTGACAATAATGTACCAGCACAGTTAATTACCGTTGAGTTGACTGAGCGCGATATGATTGAAAATGAAGCAAAAGGTATTGCGGTACTAAAAGCATTGAAAGCACTCGGTGTGATGATTTCTTTAGATGATTATGGCGTCGGGCAAACGTCATTAGGCCGTTTAAAAATGCTGCCAATAGATGAGTTAAAATTAGATAAAGTTTTTATTTTAAAGTTAGATGAATCGCACCAAGACCAATGTATTGTTCATTCGACAATCACACTTGGCCATCAGCTTGGATTTTGTGTGGTAGCTGAAGGGGTGGAAAATCAACCATCACTTACTTTATTGCAAGACATGCAGTGTGATTATGCACAAGGTTATCATTTAAGCAGACCACTGACCGCAACGGACTTTTCTGATTGGCTAGGTCGATATCATGAAGTGGGCTAGCTTCTGGGTTGTAGTTATTGCATGTTTGATGTATCACTCTATGTTATATGCTGGAGGAAAGCTGTTAGCAACGCCAGGTGTTTCTCAATTAGAAGGGAGTGGCGGTGGCGGCATTGTGCCGTGGGCTCAATTATCAGGATATGCAACAGAAGACGAATGGAGTTTGGGTGCGTTTTGCAGTGGGGCTAAATTACAAGACTATCAATTAGACGTTTGTGGTGCACAAGTTAATTTTTTTGATCGTCTGGAACTAAGTGTCGCAGAACAAAATTTTACGGTCGCGGTGTCTAATCGTGTGATTGAGCAATCGGTACTCGGGGCAAAAATACGTTTATATGGTGATGTAATTTATAGTGACTGGCCACAGTTGAGTGTGGGGCTGATGCACAAGTCATTAGGTGATAGTGCGATTGCTCGTGCGTTAGGCGCAGATGCTAGCCAAGGAAATGACGTTTATTTTTCAGCCAGTAAACTGCACCTTGGCGCATTGTATGGGCGCAATTGGTTTTGGAATATCACTGCGCGATACACACAAGCAAATCAGATTGGGTTGCTTGGTTTTGGTGGAAAATATGCTTCAAAGCGCTGGCATATTGAAATGAGCTCCGCTGTTTTTGTTGCTCCACAGCTTGCTTTGGGGTTTGAATTTAGAGAAAAACCACACAATTTAGGACTTGGCGAATCTCACTGGCGTAATTTATTTATTGCGTGGTTTCCTATGAAATCACTGAACGTGACAGCTGCGTGGTTAGATTTGGGGTCGATTGCAGGAGTGCCATCACAAGAGGGTTTGTACTTGTCTTTAGCAGGTAACTTTTGATGGGGAGGTTATTTGGTCGTGTTACAGGGCTGCTTTGCATTGTGATATTGTTAAATGCGTGTGTTACGCCTAAAGCGAACGTCAGTTTGTACCATCAGCTCGGTGGTGAACCTACTATTGAGCGAATTATCGACTCATTTATCAATGAAATAGGAAGACACCCAACAATCATTCAGTATTTTAAAGAGGCCAATGTTATGCACTTTCGTACTGGTTTTATCCAGCATATGTGTGCATTGTTGGATGGCCCATGCAAATATACTGGGGATTCTATGGTGCAAATACACACAGGTATGGATATTACCACTCGAGACTTTAACATAGTCGTTGAGCTACTTATTACAGCAATGAATGAAGCAGGTGTTTCTCATGTGCTACAGAACCAAATATTAGCAAGAATGGCGCCTTTACGTAGCGAAATCATTGAGATTTAATGACTTTGCTCAAATCCCCAGAGATTTTTTTACGTTGCAAATACATAGCTAAACGGTGCTTTGCATTTCGTAAAAAGGTACTGTGATTTGAATGCCTGCCGGCATTAATAGCAGCAATTTCACTTTGAAATGATAAATCTTCACTAACTGGATAAGGTTTCATACCGAATACTTGCAAGTCAATTTCACTGTGGAATTGGAAATCAACGTCTACTGGTCTAAAAAAAGGTTTTCTGCAAAGCAGCTTTTTGACACCTTGCTGGCTTATTATATAACCTTGCCCGCCATTAGGCACTTTCAGGTAATTACCTAAAACCACTTGACTTGATAAAGTCTCAGTATGAATAAATGGGTTAGCACGATTATCTGAAAGCTTGATCATATCCCAATCCTGAAGCTTGGACAGGTTATTAATATTCTCTTGTAAGTGATTTTCTATGAGCAAGTCGTCTTCAAAAATGATAGCGGCTGGAATATTTTTATCATGTATATGTTGCCAAATTCTCATATGACTGACATAGCAGCCAATCTCTCCAGGGGTCATATTTCTATGATGCTTTTTTAAATTGGCGGTGGGATCATACCAATGTGAGGTTTCTGTTTCATCGAGTGACTTGCCAACAGTGGCTTCAAATCTCTGACATTCAAGACCTAAGGTCTGGAGTCGGTTATACGTTTTCTGCCAGCGTTCAACGCTGTTCTTCATATTGATAACAAATATAGGTAATGACATATCAGTATAAGTAAAAGAAGTTTTAAGCATAATACCAAAAACTATGCGAGTTTGGGAATGTTAGCGCTCCAGCAGTTTTTTGCCGGCAATCACCACGCTTTTTGGTGTAATTGACGTGATGATATTGGCTTCAATTAGGCTCTTACTCGTATTTCTAATTACTTCGAAGGCGTTGTTTTTGGGTTCTACAGAGGACCAAGCTGATGTGCCGAAACCGACAAGCGCGACACAGGGGGTATTAACAGCACAAGCCATATGCATCGGGCCGGAATCGATGCTAATCATTAAATCCATGACTGCAATATAATCGATAAGTACGGGTAAAGTAGTGGCACCACTTAGGTCTGTCAGCTGTATACTCTTATCAGTACACCGTTGTTGTAAGCGTGCATTATCTGTGCTTTCGGTTTTATCACCAAAGAGATAAAAGTGACACGGAAACTGATCGGCATACTGAGTGAGTATTTGCTGAGATAACCCAATGGGGTAGTGACGACTGCCTTTGTTCTCACCACCAAAATAGAGTCCGATTTTTAAGATTGAGTTTGAAGGCAGGGCCTTTTCTAATGGGCTCGGTACTAATGTGGGTAGAGAGTAATCATTAAAAGGCTGACCATGAGTATCGTTGACTAATCGGCAGTATCTATGAATATAGTGATGGCATGGGTTGAGTTTAAGCGCGTGACTCAGTAGCCCTGAGCGCAAGTTTTGTGCATATCCGACGGTAAGTTTTATACGCGCTAATCTACATAAAATAGCTTCTCGTAATGAGCCTCTAAACAGTATTGCCAGTGAGAAATTATAAAATTTTAGATATTTGGCCAAGCTCAATAAAGATTGTTTTTGAAAAGCGGCATCACGCTTGTCTTCAATAATTTGGAGGTTGGATATGGTGGTTTTTTCTAATAATTCACATAAGTAGGGACGTGCTAGTACACAAATGCTTTGCTTGGGATACAGTTTACTCAATAATTCTAATGCGGGCAGCGTATTAATGACATCCCCAATAAATTTGGGTAATACGATTAATATTGGACCAATAATTTTTTTGTTATTTATTATTTTCATAGCAATGGGTAAAGTATATTACTGTTTTTATTCGGCTTAGTACTAGAGTACGTGATATCTGAAGTTAAATTATAACATAGAGCCCTTATGAAAAATGTGAAAAGTTGTAGTTGGGTTGCAGAGAATCTAAATAAAGTATCTGTGTTTGATGCTGGGATTGTGAAGCCAGGAATGGCAGGCCCTTACAAGCCTTGTGCCGTTGTGCGAGGTGCTGGTCGCTTTGATATTAGTGATGCACTATCAGATCCAAAAACGCAATTATCAAATATGATGTGTAATGCGAAACAGTTCCAGTCACACATGCGCCAATTAGGCGTGAATCAAAATGATACGGTGGTACTTTATGATGATTCTGGGCTTTTTTCAGCTGCGAGAGGCTGGTGGATGCTCAAGAACATGGGGTTCGAACACGTATTTATAATGGATGGCGGACTGCCAGAGTGGCTACTCCATGGTTTTCCTGTTCAACAGCAACACAGTACGCCTAACTCAATGGGGAACTTTACTGTTATCCAAGGAGCTGATGGTTGGCAGTTTATTGAACGTTATGAAGTGCTTAGAGCGATTTTAGACGAGTCTAGTCTGTTGTTAGATGCACGAAGCCCATTGCGTTTTTCGGGCTGTGAACAAGAGCCGCGAACAGGTATGCGTAGTGGTCATATCCCCAATAGTAAAAATTTATACTATAACGTATTATTAACTGAACGAGGCTTATTACGTTCCATAGGGGAGCTGCAGGCGCTATTCAGGTTGCTTGGGTGTGAAGGGAAAGCTTTACAGTTTAGCTGTGGTTCTGGAGTAACCGCTTGTATATTGGCGTTGGCAGCAGATGAATGTGGCTATACTAAGCTGGGGGTATATGATGGTTCATGGAATGAATGGGGAAGTATGCAATTTTGTAACGAATTGCCCATTAGGTGTGAAAGTGGAAGTAACTTAAAGTGATAAACAATGATATAACCGCACTAAGCTTTTGAAAATGGACAATGTCGACAGCCATTACCACAACATTTACCGCGCTTTAAATGTGCCCATCGGGTCATGACCATCAAGCCATTTTCTATATCGTAGTCAAGCCCTTCTAAAAATGAGTGGGAAGAGGCGTGCTGTTGTGCAAGCTTGAGTTGCTGTTGAATAGGTTGATTTGCCATATTTTCAATATAATTACGTGTATTTTTGATTAAGCAGCTGCGGCAGAAGCAGTTTTTATCTGATTGTAGAGGCATAATGTTTGGTAGCGTCATACACCAGCATTTTTCATCTGTGGTGCAAGATAAAACTTGTTGGCAGTCATCACAGTGCATAAGCTTGACCCATATAGATAAAATGCTTAAAGAGGCACAGATACTACCATAACTTTGGGAAGGCAGGTGTTATTGAGCAAATATATGCTTTGCTCATTATGTGACTAAATTGCACAACAGATTTAATAGATACAGGAACTTATGGTTAACTCTCTCTCCCACCTAGATGCACTTACTGCTGTTGTACGTTTTACTGAGCAGCAAGAAAACGCTTATTCGGCGTTAATACACTTTGCGCAAGATAAAGTTGTTTATACGTTAACTCGTGAGGACTTAGCTTATGTTTTACAACGTGTTCTATCATTGGATATTGCCATTGATGAGTTAGAATTGTGGGCTGGCTTGTTAGAGATACGAGGCGATATAGATCATCGCCAAATTGAAGGGGCATTGTATGCGCTAGCGAACCCAGAGCAAATGGGATCATTAACGTTAGAGAAAGTTCGTACGCTGCAGACATTGATAGAATAGCAAGTAAGAACAAAGATAAGGTGCTTTAAGTGAATGGGTTGACACCAAAAATTATTTTCAATGGTTATCAAGATAACCAGTTTAAGCTCGTGATTTTAGAGCCTAGTGTTGCGGAGGCTGACTATGCGGTTGTTATGCGTAACCAAACGCGCTTGAGCACCTTCTTTAAAGGCATTATGGACTGGCCTAAAGCAGATATGACACTTGAGGAAAATCGTGCCTCACTTGCCCAGCATCATCGGGAATTTAAAGAGCAAATTGCATTTGCATTTAGTGTCTTTTCGGTAAGTAATGACCAATGTATTGGTAGTGTTTATTTAGATGCGAGCCGCTGTGACGATTTCGATTGTGAGCTGTATTATTGGTTGGATGCAGGGTATTTAGAGCTAGAAGCAACGCTAGAGAAAAGCATTTGTGATTGGATTGAACACGCATGGGGATTGCCAAAAATAGCACTGGTTGGACGTTCGATTGCGCTTGAGACGTGGTTGCAATTAATTCGCGAGTCTGCAGCCTGTGAAAAATAGCAGCAAGAGCCGCTATTTTTCTTATTTAACTGAATAATTTACTTGTGGTAACTTAAACAGGTTTCTACTTCACTTTTCGATCCTAAGATCACTGCTACGCGTTGGTGGATAGCATCCGGTTCGATATCCATAATACGTTCTTCACCTGTATGAGCAACGCCGCCAGCTTGCTCTACAAGCATAGCCATCGGGTTTGCCTCATAAAGTAAACGCAGTTTATAGGGTTTTTCTGGGTTTTTAGTATCGGCAGGGTAGGTAAATAGACCACCACGACATAACACGCGATGCACATCACCTACCATTGCCGCAATCCAGCGCATGTTAAAGTTTTTTGCGCGTGGCCCCGTACTTCCTGCTTGTAAATCATTGATATAGTTCTGCATGGCTGGCTGCCAATGGCGCTGGTTCGAGGCGTTAATAGCGTATTCCTGAGTTTCTTCAGGAATACGCGCAAACTCTTCAGTAAGTAAGAAACTGCCATGTGTTTTATCAAGTGTAAAAATACGCGTGCCTTTACCAATTGTCAGTGCCAATGTGGTACAGGGGCCATATAAGACATATCCAGCAGCCACTTGTTGGTGACCCGGTTGCATAAAAATAGCAGGATCCGCGGGATCAGAATCTTTTGGGGCAACCATTATTGAAAAAATAGTGCCAACCAATGAATTGATATCGGTATTGGATGAGCCATCAAGTGGATCGAAAGCCACGATATAGTCTGCATCAGGGTTTCCCGCAACGGTATAATCTTCTTCCTCAGAAGCAATCGCCTTAACGTAACCTGATTCAAGTAGAATGTCTTTTAGAAGTTGGTTTGATAACACATCAAGTTTCTTTTGCGTTTCACCTTGAATATTTTCATCTAATGTTGAGCCCAGTACGCCAGACAGCGCGCCTTGACCAACACGAAATGAAATTTCTTTACATGCAGCTAAAATAGTACGAATAAGTGAAAGTAATTCTCTAGAACAACCATCTTCAATTAACACTGGGGGCAGTCTACGCATAGTTTTGGATCCTGATAACGTTTTGGTTGCAGTCAATTAATGTGAGAGATAACAGCAACCGCGCTGAATTTCGTCTTAAAATGGCTGAACTTTGTATACAATTTTATATACTTGGCTCATGATGACCATTAAAACCACTAATAACAAAGGTAAGAATATGCAAAAATTTAGGTTACTACCTTATATTCTCTGCACCTTGCTAGGCGCTATGATAACTCAAGCGCACGCAGCAATTAAGTCTATTGATGAGTTTACCGATAAACTTAATCATTTTCCTGGCTATTATACGTTTTTTGCCGATAACAACAGTGGCAAAATTTACTTAGACATTGATAAACTTAAACAGCCATTCCTATTACAGCATAGCTTGCCATACGGTGTTGGCTCAAATGACATTGGTTTAGACCGAGGTCAGCTAGGCGGCACGTATATGGTGCAATTTGAACGTTTCGGAAATAAAGTGATGTTACGTGCTTTAAACTCGTATTATCAAGCCAGTTCAGACAATGCAGCAGAACAACAAAGTGTGAAAGAGGCATTTGCATCGAGCATACTCCATGGCTTTAAAGTGGTTGCTGAAGATGATGACAGTGTATTGGTTGACTATACCCCTTATCTTTTAAGTGATGTACACGGCGTAAGTCGAACCCTTGCAGCACGTAAGCAAGGGAATTTTAGTTTAGATAGCGGACGAAGTGCCGTATTTATGCCACGTTCAAAAGCATTTGTTGATAATACCGAATTAGAAGCTTTATTGACATTTAAAGGCAATAAACCGGGTGAATTTGTACGTCAAGTCAGTGCAGACCCATATGCTATCACGGTCCATCAGCACCATTCTTTGGTAAAGTTGCCTGATAGCAATTACACACCTCGTCAATTTCATCCGCAGTCAGGGTATTGGAGTATTGAGCATAAAGATTACTCGGCTCCACTGGGGGAGTCGATGTATGTACGATATATTCCGCGTCATCGTTTAGCAAAAAAAGATCCTGTGGCTGCCGTGAGTGAGCCAATAAAACCTATTATTTACTACCTTGATCCAGGTGTACCAGAGCCTGTGAAAACCGCATTATTAGATGGCGCAACATGGTGGAATGATGCGTTTATTGCCGCAGGATACAAAAATGCATTTCGAGTAGAGATATTACCAGAAAATGCCGATCCTATGGATATTCGTTATAACGTTATTCAATGGGTGCATAGAGCAACACGAGGCTGGTCTTACGGAGCGTCAGTCATAGACCCGAGAACCGGTGAAATTATTAAAGGACACGTTACGCTGGGTTCTTTGCGTGTTCGACAGGATATTTTAATTGCTCAAGCATTAGCTGCACCTTTTGTTAAGGGTGATGAAGTAACTGAGCGTTTACATGCCATGGCACTTGACCGTATTCGTCAGCTAAGTGCACACGAAATAGGGCATACTTTAGGTATTGCACATAACTTTTCGGCATCGATTAAAGATAGGGCGTCAGTAATGGACTATCCACATCCGTTAGTGAGCTTTAATAACGAAGGTAAGTTGGATATTACTCAGGGCTATGCAAAAGGCATGGGAGCATGGGATAAGCAAGTTATAAAGTATGGGTACAGTGACTTCACTGCGACTAATGAAGCACAAGGGTTGAAAGCTATTTTGGCTGAAAATCGCACCCAAGGATTGGAGTTTATTTCTGATAGAGATGCGCGAGCGAAAGGCGGTGCTCACCCGACAGCGCATCTTTGGGATAATGGTAATGATCCATCTTTAGAGTTATTAAGGGTGTTAGATGTGCGTAGCCAAGCTTTGAGCACGTTTGGGATTAATAATTTGCAAACGGGTGAAGCGCTATCACAATTGGAAGAAAAGTTAGTGCCATTATATTTATTTCATCGTTTTCAAGTTGAGTCAGCGGTTAAATTGATTGGCGGCGTTGATTATGATTACGAAATACGTGGTGAACATCCCATAAAAGGGGCACAAGTTGTTGCAAAAGCACAGCAACAACAGGCACTAAAGGCGATGTTGGCAACCCTTGATGTAAAGACACTGCAAATACCAGAATCAATTTTGGCGTTGTTACCCCCCAAAGCTTATGGGGAGTCTAAAACACGAGAAAGTGTTTATGGACGTACTGGTTTAACATTTGATGCTATGGCATTACCTGAAGTATCAGTTAACCATACACTTAATTTGTTATTCAATACTCAGAGGTTAAATCGTGTTGCGCAGCAAGGAGCAAGAACATCAGCAGCGTTTAGCTTAGATGACCTACTGAGTCAGACATATGGATATGTATTTGGCCACCGTTCAGACACCGCAATGGGCGAGAAACTAGCACAGCGTGTGCAGTATTTAACGGCTAAGAAATTGGCTGAATTAAGCTTGAGTGATAAAGTAGACCCAGAGGTTCAGGCACAGCTGCGTTTTTATCTAGCGCAGCTAGTGGCTGATTATACGCAGAGCGGATTGTTTAATGATGTTAGTAAAGGCGATAGTGCGTTTAAGCATTATTTGTCAGAGCAAGTACAGCACTTTTTAATTTCAGGTAAATGGTTAGGTAGCTTTAAAGCCATCAAAACCCCACCAGGTTCACCGATTTAGTATTAAATAACGACTAAAAAAGCGTCATTCGGCGCTTTTTTGTCATATCACATTATTCAAAGCAGCAGCTTTTGATCAACTGCGTGATTATCTGTTGTGAAGGCGCTATTTTTTCCATGGCAAGGTACTCGTCGGGTTGATGAGCTTGTTTAATCGAACCTGGCCCCAGCACAATCGTCTCGCATCCCAATTGCTGAATAAAGGGGGCCTCCGTGCAATAATTTACCGCAACCGCTTTTTCCCCTGATATTTTTTCAGCAAGGCTAACTAACGCACTATCTTTTACACCATTAAAAGCCGGAATTGGCTCATGCATATCAATCACCGAGACGCTATTGGGGTACTCATCATTGATGGATTTTATAGAATTAAGTAACAGCAGTTGTAACTCTTGGATACTAAGCCCTGGGAGCGGGCGTATATCAATATGTAATTCACAACAGCCACAAATCCGGTTTGCATTATCTCCGCCGTGAATATGTCCTAGGTTAAGTGTTGGGTAGGGGATTGCAAAATCCTCAATTGAATATTTATTCTTTATCTTTTCTTTTAACTGTAATAGCTTTGCAATGACGGTGTGCATTATTTCAATCGCATTGAGCCCTCGCTCAGGATCTGAGCTATGCCCTGAACGACCAATTATTCTAATCGCTGAAGTCATATGGCCTTTATGCATAAAAACGGGTGTCATATCGGTCGGTTCTCCAATAATACAGCGCTCAGGTTTTAGGGTTGGATGTTTTGCTATTTCTTGTGCGCCAGCCATGGTTGTTTCTTCGTCTGCGGTGGCCAAAATTAAAATCGGGGCAGTTTGTTTTGCTGTATCTAGCTGACTAATAGCCTCTAATACAAAGGAAAAAAAGCCTTTCATGTCAATTGTACCAAGACCATATAACTTATTGTCTTTGATCGTTAAATTAAAAGGGTCTTGGCTCCAGCGGCTATCATCAAATGGGACCGTATCCGTATGACCAGCAAGCATTAAACCACCATCACCTTCACCGCGCTTTGCAAGTAAATTGTATTTCCCCGGGGCACTTGTCAGCTCAGTTATTTCAATATTAAAGCCTAAGTTTTCACACCAGCTGGCCAGCAAATTAATGGTGCTTAGATTACTCATGTTTAGAGATTCATCGAGAGCACTAATGGAAGGGCTGGCGATCAATTGTTGGTACATAGATAAAAAATCTGGGTTTTGCATAATATTTTCCAAAATATTTATTCAAAGTAATTGCATAACAATGTAAAGCTGTTTAAGATGAATATCAATTCACTTTTTCAGCATAAATATATTTTAAGGGCTGGCATGCGACGATAAATATTCACTATTTAATTCTATAACGATGTAAAAACGCAATTGATATTAAGAGAAAGTACAAAAGATGAAGAATGTAGTGATTATTGGCGCCAGTGGATATAGCGGCGCAGAGCTTGCCAGTTTAATAGCCAAACACCCCCACTTCTCCCTGAAGGGTTGTTATGTGTCAGAGCAAAGCTTGGATAAAAACAAGTTATTGAGTGAGTTGTATCCAGAACATACAGGTTTGCTCGACACTTTTTTATTACCGCTAACTGAGCAGGCATTGAACGTTATTTCTGATCAAGCTGATTATGTGTGTTTGTGCACAGATCATAAAGTGAGCGTTGAGTTAGCACCTAAGTTTTTAGCGCTAGGAAAAAAGGTGTTTGACTTGTCTGGTGGTTACCGGTTAGCAAACAGTGATGATTATGATAACTATTATGGATTTGAGCACCCATCCCCAGGTTGGCTGGAAAAAGCGCAATATGGCTTAGCTGAGTGGTATGCACCGGAGATTAAAAAGGCACAATTGATCGCGGTAGCTGGGTGTTACCCTACTGCAGCTCTTAATGCACTGAAGCCCTTGAAAGATAACAACTTAATTTCGGATGAGCCCGTCATTATCAATGCGGTGTCGGGTGTTACTGGGGCGGGTAGAAAAGCCAATATGGCGACGCATTTTTGTGAGGTTTCACTTGCGCCATATGGGTTGTTTAATCACCGCCATACCCCTGAAATATCCCAATACCTTGAACACCCTGTTTTATTTACGCCACATTTGGGCTGCTTTGCGCGAGGCATTTTAGAAACAATTTATATCAAGTTAAAGCCTAATACGAGTGCCGCGCATGTTGAACAAGCGTATCAAGTGCTTGCTGATGAGCCTTTAATTCGCTTAAAAGGCAGTGTTTTGCCTTCAATTAAAGGGGTAGCTAAACAGCCTTACGTAGACATTGGGTGGCAGCAACAAGGTGAGCAGCTTATCGTGGTGGTTGCCATCGATAACTTACTAAAGGGGGCTGCGGGACAAGCAATTCAGTGCATGAATATTGTCAATGAACAGCCTAGTTACCTCGGTTTAAAGGAAAATAACGTATGAAGACCTGGGTAATTAAAGTGGGTGGTGCAGTTTTAAATCAAGATGATGCAGCGACAGAGTTGTTTAAAGAAATGGCTAAAATTGCAACATGTCACCCAAGCAACCAATTCATATTGGTCCATGGAGGGGGGGCATTAGTTGATAGGTGGTTAAGTGATGCTGGATTTGCAACGGCAAAGCATCAAGGGTTACGGATCAGTCCAAAAGAGCAAATGCCATATATTATTGGTGCGTTGTCTGGGTGCGCAAATAAGCAGCTAATGGCACAAGCTATTGTCGCAAATTTGCAACCTTTCGGTTGTAGTTTGTATGAAGCAGGCATAACAGTCACGCAAAAGTTAAAAGCCTTAGCCCAAGTTGGCCAGTGCCAAGTTGGGAAAAGCGGTGTGCTCCCAGAGTTGTTGGCAATGGGCCGTTTACCGGTTGTAAGTTCAATAGGTATTGGTCCTGATGGGCAGTTATATAATGTGAATGCAGACGAAGCTGCGGAAGCTATCGCAAGTGCACTCGGTGCTGAACTCGTTTTTATGACTGATGTAGAAGCCGTATTAGATAAAAATAAGCAGCCTATTCGGCATCTGAATGCTGAGGGGATTAACATGCTTATTGAAACAGGAGTCATCGTGGGTGGAATGGAGGTCAAAGTAAAGACCAGCCTTCGCGCAGCCCAATATTTACGACGAGGAGTGTACATTTCAAGTTGGCAAAAGCCAGAAAACCTCTCGTTTCTGGTTGGCGGAAAACATGCTGGAACACAAGTTACACCTTAGGAATAAATACGATGATGACACATTTTTTAACAGGTTTGGAATTGAATAAAAACCAAGCCTTACAATTACTTAATTTAGCGCTAAATATTAAGCAACAACCTCAAGAATATAGTCAGGCACTGGCCGGAAAATCAGTCGTTACACTATTTGAGAAACCAAGTTTAAGAACGCGATTATCTTTTGATATTGGCATTAATAAACTCGGAGGACATGCTGTTTATTTAGATCAACAAAATGGCGCGATGGGCAGTCGAGAGTCTGTGCGTGATTTTGCGTTGAATATTGCCACTTGGGCTGATTGTTTGGTAGCGCGAGTGAATCATCACAGCACATTGACGACGTTGTCAGAAAATTCGAGCATTCCCATTGTAAATAGTTTATGTGACTTGTATCACCCATGTCAGGCACTAGCAGACTTTTTAACCTTGCAAGAGGTTTATGGAGATGTCAGTAAACTTAAGCTGGCATTTATAGGAGCTGGCAATAATGTAACACATTCGTTGATGTTGCTGGCGGCTACCCTTGGAACAGATTTCGTTGTGGTGTGCCCCAAAGGGCACTCTCCCGATGCGCAGATAGTAAAACAAGCAGAGCAAATTGCGGCTGTTAATGGGGCGTCTGTTTTGATTAGCGACAGGGTCGAAGCAGCCGCTGGTTCAAATGTTCTGTATGCAGATACGTGGGTTTCGATGGGCGACAATACACCACTTGAACATGTAAAACAGACATTTATGCCTTATCAAGTTAATCAAACTTTATTAGATCAAACCGGTGCCAGCTGTGTATTGCACTGCCAACCCGCGCACCGAGAGTATGAAATTACGTCACAAGTGATGGATGGCACCCATTCAAAAATTATTCAACAAGCTGAAAACCGGATGCATGCGCAAAATGCATTATTGGTCTCGTTGTTAAACCCAAATTATCTGTAAGGAAGATCATGAGTAAATTTAAGAAAGTAGTATTGGCATATTCAGGTGGTCTAGATACATCGGCAATCGTACCTTGGTTAAAAGAAACGTACGACTGTGAAGTTGTCGCATTTGTGGCTGATGTAGGGCAAGGCGCTGATGAACTAACGGGTGTTGAAGAGAAAGCCATAGCATCAGGTGCATCTGAATGCCACATTGTTGACTTAAAAGAAGAAATGGTCAGTGAGTACATTTACCCGACCTTAAAAACAGGTGCAATTTATGAAGGCACTTACTTGTTAGGTACCTCTATGGCTCGACCTATTATTGCAAAAGCTCAGGTTGAGGTAGCACGTAAAGTTGGCGCAGATGCGTTATCCCATGGTTGTACTGGCAAAGGTAATGATCAAGTACGTTTTGAAGCATGCTTTGCGGCTTTAGCACCAGATCTTGATGTAATTGCACCTTGGCGAGAGTGGGACCTGACCAGTCGTGAGTCTTTATTGGACTACTTAGCGCAGCGTGATATTCCGTGTGCCGCATCTGCGACAAAAATTTATAGTCGAGATGCAAATGCATGGCATATTTCACATGAAGGAGGTGAACTTGAAGACCCGTGGAACCAACCGAGTGAACAAGTTTGGACTATGACTAACTCTCCCGAAGAGGCCCCTGATCAGCCTGAGTACATATCGGTCTCTGTAGAGAAAGGACAAGTGGTTGCCGTAAATGGTGAACGTTATAGCCCGTATAATTGCTTAGTTCAATTAAATAACTTGGCTGCACCGCATGGCGTAGGCCGTATAGATATTGTTGAGAATCGCTTAGTTGGTATGAAATCACGAGGATGCTATGAAACACCGGGTGGCACAGTCATGATGGCTGCATTACAAGCGATAGATGAACTGGTACTTGATAAATCTAGTCGAAAATGGAAAGAAACATTAGGTAATGAGTTTGCGCATTTGGTCTATGACGGTCGTTGGTTTACACCATTAAAAGCGTCCATTTTAGCTGGCGCAGAAGCGTTATCAGATCTGGCGACGGGCGAAGTTGTACTTAAGCTGTATAAAGGTCAGGTTCATGCGGTACAAAAGCAGTCGGTGAATAGCTTATATAGTGAAGATTTTGCAACATTTGGGGATGACGATGTGTATGACCAGTCTCATGCTGAAGGTTTTATTCGCTTGTTTTCATTATCAAGCAGAATAGCAACATTGAATAGTAAAGCAAAATAGTCAGATTTAATTGTACTGAGTTTGGAGAATAGACATGGCATTATGGGGTGGCCGGTTTTCATCAGGCCCTGACGCTGCATTTAAGCAATTTAATGACTCATTGCCATTTGATTATCAAATGGCAGAGCAGGACATAATTGGTTCAATTGCATGGGCAGGCGCATTACAGCAAGTTGATGTTTTAACTGGTAATGAGCATCAAGAGTTGGTCAACGCGTTACAGCAGCTACAATCTGAGGTTGAGGAAAACCCGACTGCAGTTGCCACATCAGGGTTTGAAGATATTCATTCTTACGTTGAGGCTAAGCTTATCGGCAAAGTGGGTGACTTGGCGAAGAAGCTTCATACTGGGCGCAGTAGAAATGATCAAGTTGCAACAGACTTCCGGTTGTGGAGTCGTCAAAGCGCGGAGCAAATATTGACCGCAATCGGTAGCTTGAAAGCTGCCTTTATAGCGGTTGCAGAACGTGAGCTTGGTACTATCCTGCCTGGCTATACGCATTTACAACGTGCACAACCAGTACTATTTAGTCACTGGTGTATGGCTTATGTCGAGATGCTTGAACGTGACGAGTCACGGCTCAATGATGCAATTGCACGCTTGAATGTGTGCCCTCTTGGTTGTGGAGCCTTGGCTGGCACAGCTTACCCCATAGATCGGCAAGCTCTGGCGTCTACACTCGGTTTTACTGAAGCATCAAGAAATAGCTTAGATTCAGTCTCAGATAGAGATTTCGTCGTAGAATTACTGAGCTGTGCCAGTATTTCAATGATTCATTTATCGCGCTTCGCTGAGGATTTAATTTTTTACAATTCAGGAGAAGCTGGATTTATCGAACTCAGCGACAGTGTTACCTCAGGTTCATCACTGATGCCTCAGAAGAAAAACCCTGATGCCTTAGAGTTAATAAGAGGCAAAACTGGGCGAGTATTTGGTGCTTTTAGTGCCATGATGATGACTCTAAAGGCGCTGCCACTTGCATATAACAAAGACATGCAAGAGGATAAAGAAGGGTTGTTTGATGCAATGCCAACTTGGTTAGCCTGTATTCATATGGCGCAAGCGTGTTTAAACGGGCTGAAAGTCAACTCTGAACGCACATTATTAGCGGCGCGAGGGGGACACGCCAATGCCACTGAACTTGCTGATTATTTAGTGGCCAAAGGGATCCCATTTAGAGAAGGGCATCATATTGTTGGTGAGCTAGTTCAAGTAGCAATTGCGAAGCAGAAAAATCTTGAACAGCTTCCTATTGAGGAGTTTAAAGCTGTTTGTGATGCCATTGAGGAAGATGTTTATCCGGTATTAGAAATTGACGCATGTATTGCCGCACGGCAAGCGATAGGCGGCACATCTTTGCCGCAAGTAAGTGATGCGATTAAAACTGCGAAAAAAAAACGGCAAATTACGGTAAGAGATGCGACGTTAAATGATGTAGAAGCAATTGCTGGGCTTGTGCAGTACTGGGCTAAGGTCGGAGAGAACCTACCGCGGGCCAAAAGTGACATGGTACATTCAATCAATGAATTTGCAGTGACAGAAGTGGATGGAAAAGTAACAGGATGTGCTTCATTGTATATTTATGATACTGGTTTGGCCGAAATTCGCTCATTAGGTATTAACCCAAGCGTTGACGTCAAAGGTCAGGGGCAGCAATTAGTTGACTATTTATTGTCTAAAGCTAAAAAATTGGCGCTACATCGCATCATTGTGTTAACAAGGGTGCCTGGTTTTTTTACAAAGCAAGGATTTATTGATTGCACTAAAGAAAGTTTACCTGAAAAAGTCATGAAGGATTGTGAGTTGTGTTTAAGAAAGGACAATTGTGATGAAGTTGCAATGGAGTTTATGTTAACCAATAAATCCAGTAAATTTATATCGTGTAGGTATGTTGCGTAGGCTTCTTAATCGATACTCAATAGTTTTTTTGTTTTGTTTTTTGGGATTGTGTTGCTGTTCTTGGTTTTGTTGTTAATTTTTTTAACATTGTGGCTTGGTATTTGCCTAATTTCAATGGTCATGGCTTTTTGACACTTCGGGCATGAAGTGTCAAAGAGTTAATATTGGAACTGAGGGAAATTATGTTTATATCAATTGAAATGTTAGCAAAAAAAAGCAAACCAGCGAAAAGTGCTAGTAAGAATAGAGAGCTTTCTGGTAAGGTCATAATAAGTAAGTCAATTCTAGGCTCTGTTTCTGGGGCTCGAGGCGGTGGCGCGAGGCCTAAGTCTAAAGATTAGAGGTTTGGGAGAGTACATATTATAGTCCAGCTGAGTAATGCATTATCGGAGTTATCTTTACACTTTGATACTATTATCGTTATTGGAATGGGGTTGAGTTTTCTACTTAACCTTTTCTTTTATGTATCTGGAATTAATAGACAACTCTCTCTGCTGATTACCTCAGCTGTTATGGCGACTTCTTATTTTATAAGTAATCATTTAGTAAAGTTAAGTTTTAGCTATTGGGTTTATCTGGAATGGATAGCATATGATTTACTCGTTATACTTCTTATTTACTTAATTCATAAACTAAGAAAAATAGAGTTCTGTACAGCATCTTTTTACGTGTTTTTAGGTTTGTCAATAAATTCAATGTTATTCTTTATAATGTTCATTGATCTCCATTTCTTTGAAAATAAAGATTCTTGGTGGTTTTGGCACTTATATACTATTTTAGTGAATTCTGTTGATATCTTAATGATTTCAGTTCTTATTTTAAATCGGGATTTACTTGGTTTTTTTGCAATAAAGAAAAGGTTTTCTTCTTAGCTAATATATAGGTAATAAATTTTTATATTTATGCTCTTTTTAAATTAATGCTGTGTATTTTAGGTTTTTTGTGTAATTGAAATCCCATGATTTAACCGGGAATTATCATTGTCATAATATATAACTACTTTTCTAGCTACAGTTGGTCTGATCATACCCTTTCAAAGAAAAGTTTTAATATCCACAGCCTTAATAGAGTCATCGTATAAGTTAGAGTTGTTTAGTTCATCACTTAGTTTCTTGCCATTGTTGAGTGATTTGATAAATAGTTTGATGCTATGGATGGTTTTAATCACTACACGGCTGAGTTTTGCGCGAATGTTTGAGCCAAGTGCTTTTAAAGCTGATGAAAAGCACTACCCGCTTGAATCTACGTTTGTGAGTTTTCTACAATTTCGTTCCTATAATAACAACTCTTAGTATCATTCACTGATTTTTTATTGATCCTTATTAGGGTACTCGGTTTTTTGTATTGCATAATTGATTTTTTAGTTAATTTATAAGTTTATGAAATTAATTCTAAAAAATGGAGAATATCAAGATTTTACCTTATCTTATGTGTCGCATCGAGTGGGTTACTTTTCTTACTCTTACACCTGGTAAGTGTGGCAGAGGAGATTTTCTATTACCCCGTGTGGCTGGCTAATCTATATATCAAGTCTATTAGTTTACTAGATTTAATAGTAGTGCTCTCTTTAATTATACATAGAGATTTCTTGGTTATATAAATTTAAAAGCCGGGTACGATCTTTTATCAGTGCTGTATATGTTAAATAACTGCTTTATTAAATCTAGTAGGAGGCCTGTGTTTCGGGGCGGGCTTAATGAGAAGATACCTATGTTTTGAATCATTCACGGCTAACTATGCCCGTACTATTATTAGGTGTATCCATGGTTTTACTTTTTTCGAGTATCATTGATACTTAATATGCGTGCTAAACATCTACTCTCTGGCATGAGGTGACATAGTGAGCATATAAAAGTAGTATAAGACCAGCTTGATGAAACTTACCTATACATACTTTTATGCTCTTCGGATTAAAACTGGAACTCCCAACTTAATTTTACTGCACTGTTCACATCATCATTCCCATTTTTATTTTCATCTTTATCTTGCCAAACAGAAGTACTTATTTTACCTAGTCCTCCCAGCAAGCCGTGTTGATAGCCTACTTCCAATAAAGTGCGCTTGGTTTTGATATGTTCAAATTCGATGTGTTTTAATTTGGCATAAGCACCGATGCCAGACATTTGATAGTAATCTGCAGCAAGGGTAATGCTTTTAGCTTGAGGCCCAATTGCTGCGCCTAGCCACTGATCACGCTCTTTGTAATCGGAGCCTTGTGAAGGTTCAGCAAAGTTGCATTGAAAGCTTGCTTGCTGTGCCTTGCAGTCAGTTGTACTATCGCTATATTCAATATAGGCTTTGGCACGATAGTGGGCGTTACTAAAAAATGTTTCGGCACCAAAAGTATGCATACTATTTTGTGGCGCGAGACCTTTATCGTTATCGCCCATCACTTCACCATAAAAAGACAATGCTCGATTTGCAATGAGGGTTGAATATTTAAAATCAAAACTGGTCAGTCGGCGTTGTGTTGTTGTTTTATCTGTATCCTTTAAATTACTTGGGCCAGAGAAAATAAAGTCACTACTTGTACTACTAAAAGCCAGCTCTAAACCACTAATTGGCGTAGTTGATAGCCTTATTCCCCAAAAGTCTCCTGTATGTTTTTGCGATAAAAGAGGTTTTTGCTTAGCCGCAATCGCTGTGACTTGCCAAGGGCCGATAAATGATAGAAAACGAGGGCCATCATAATCACTGTTGGCTCTGCTGAGTCGTACTGCTTTCATTGGGGCGGCATTGTTCGACAACATCATCGCATTGTCATTGGCTGGACCCCACCAATAATTCAAACGTTCCGCGCTGAGGGACCAATTTCCATATAGTATTGCTAAGTGACTACCATAGTGATTAATCTTTTTCTCATCTATTGCTTTGTCAGCATAATTCACTTGTATTTTAGCGCTGACGTTAGTGCCAGTGATGATGCTATATGTATTTATACCTGACTGAGCAGCTTGTCGTGAACCGAAGTCATTATTCAGCGAAGGATCGTCATCAAAATACGCCTTAATGCTTGAGTATTGTGCTCGCTTTGCTTGTTGCAAAGCATGTTGAACATGCTGTAAGGCAAAATGCGCTTGTGGGCTGAGTGTACTTTCATCAACGCGAGAGAGATCTTGTACAATACCTTGCCATAAAAGTGGGTATTGATTAATTGGACGATTGATTACACCATGGCTTGCGAGTAAGTCGAGTGAGTGCTTGAGCGCGCTTTCGTCCGATGTGATCCAAGGGCTTGCTATAGCATGTGTACTGGTGAACAAACAGACTGCGAGTGTTAACGGTAAATGTTTCATCCGTGTAGTTTTTCCTTTAATGCATGAGCGACGATAGGGTCGACAAATTCACTTACATCTCCACCATGTAACGCAACTTCTTTAACTAAAGTAGAGGAGATAAAGGAGTTTCGTTCTGAAGGAGTAAGAAAAACACTTTCTAAATCGGGGTTTAATCGTCTATTCATATTTGCTAATTGAAATTCATAGTCGAAATCAGATACCGCTCTAATACCTCTGATAAGTACACTGGCATTGTGCTGCTGTGCCAAATCGACGAGTAAACCAGAAAATCCAATGACTTGCACATTTTTATATTCACTAAGTACCTGTTCGGCCAGCGCCACACGTTCATCGAGCGTAAAACAGGGTTTTTTGTTTGGGTTGTAGGCTATGGCCAGCAACACAACGTCAAACATTTTAGCTGCTCGTTTAATGAGATCAGAGTGACCATTTGTTAATGGATCAAATGTTCCTGGGTATAGGGCAGTTACTTTCATAAATCAATGAGTTCGATGAGTTTGCGTCATAATACCAGTGTTCTGCTTATATTTCACTGGTCTGCTTAGATGCATTTTTGCTTATATCTAAAACTGATTAATGCTATTTTCAGTTATTCTAATTAGCTATACTTAGCTGGTTATATATTACTTACATTATAAAAATTGCGTGTTAGAGAGAACAGGATATGAATACCAAGGAAAAAATTATTCGTACCAGTATTGCTTTGTTTAATTTACATGGAGAACGAGCAATAACCACCAACCACATAGCTTCTAATTTGGGAATAAGTCCGGGGAACTTGTATTACCACTTTAAAAACAAAGAAGACATTATCCGTAATATCTTTACATTATATCGAGAGCATTTAAGTACTCATTTTAAACCTTTGAATACGGAGTTTGAACCGCTAGAACAACTAACTAAGTACTTAGATTCATTGTTTGAACTGATGTGGCGTTATCATTTTTTCTATGACAACTTAACCGATATTTTAGCGAGGGATGAAGTGTTGAAAAAGGAGTACATTTCTTTTCAAGCAGACTTGTTTGAACAAGTTCGATCAGTGGTGATTGGCTTAAGAACCAGCAAAGTGATTGATATTAGCGATGAGGATGCAGTTGAAGTCGCACATATGCTGAAAATGACAGTGAGTTTTTGGACGCCTTATGTGAAAGCGCGTCGTTTAACTGGGGTGTTAGAGCAGCAAGATATTTACAATGGGATAGTTAAAGTTTTGATGTTATTTAAGCCTTATTGTACTGACCTAAGTACACAAAAAATAGGTTTATTACAAGCGCATTATCAGCAATTGGCTGATGAATCATTACCGAGTATTGCGTAATTAGGTCATTTTAGCCAAGTGGTTATTTCCTAGTCGTGTAGAAATTTGCTATAATCGCGCGCCAGTTGTCCCGGCGCGCATTCGCCCAGTCTAAAGAGTTATTTCTATGCTTAAACTTATCGTCAAACTGCATCCTGAGATCGCAATCAAGAGCAAATCTGTTCGTAAGCGCTTTACACAAGTGCTTGAAAGAAATATCAAAATTATTTTGCGTCGTTTTGATGAAAATGTCAGAGTAAAAAATAACTGGGACAATATTTCAGTTGAGAGTCAAAGTACTGATGAAACAATTCACGCGTTATTTATCGATAACTTAAAACGAGTACCTGGCATTGTACAGTTTATTGAAGTACAGGAGACACCCTTTGATACTCTTGATGATATTTATCAACGTACATTAGAGCTTGCCGGACACAGTATTGAAAATAAAACTTTTTGCGTTCGAGTTAAACGAAAAGGGGAACATGCGTTTACGTCCTCTGATGTTGAACGTTATGTTGGCGGTGGCTTAAATCAAAATGTATCAGGTGCAAAGGTAAAGCTTAGCAAACCCGAAGTGACTGTAAAAATAGAAATTAAGGGTGCATTAGCTTACATTGTAACCCATACCCATTACGGTATTGCAGGATTTCCACTTCCAACTCAAGAAGATGTACTTTCGCTCATTTCTGGTGGGTTTGATTCTGGGGTCGCAACTTATCAAATGATGAGAAAGGGCGCTCGTACACACTTTTTGTTCTTCAATCTTGGGGGAGCAGCTCACGAAATCGGTGTAAAACAGGTAAGTCATTACTTGTGGAATCGTTTCAGTTCCACACATAAGGTTAAATTTATTACTGTTGATTTTGAACCTGTTGTTGCTGAAATCCTTGAAAATGTTGAAAACGGTCAAATGGGAGTGGTGCTCAAACGCATGATGATGCGTGCGGGTAGCCAAGTCGCAGAGCGATTAAATATTCCGGCTTTAGTCACTGGTGAAAGTATTGGGCAGGTATCGAGCCAAACGCTTGCGAACTTAAATGTCATTGATAGAGTGACGGAAACGTTGATTATTCGACCGCTGATTCAACATGATAAAGCCGAAATTATCAATATAGCAAGAGACATAGGCACCATTGAAATGGCGGAAGCAATGCCTGAATACTGTGGTGTTATTTCTAAGAAACCAACAGTAAAAGCCAAACTTGATACAATTATTGCCGAAGAAGCTAAATTTGATTTTGATGTATTAGACACGGTCATTAAAAATGCCACAGTGAAAGACATTAGAGATATAGAAGCTGAAGCAAAAGAAGAAGTAAAAGAAGCTGAGAGTGTAAGTCAGTTACCCGAAAATGGCGTGATCTTAGATATTCGTGCGCCCGATGAGGAAGATGCATCGCCTCTTGAAGTTGATAATGTGGAAGTTGTACACCTACCATTTTTCCGTTTAAGTACCAAGTTTGCGGATTTACCTCAAGATAAAGAATATTATCTGTACTGTAAAAAAGGCGTAATGAGTCAGTTGCAAGCACTTATCTTGCATGAGAATGGGTTTATGAACGTAAAAGTGTACAAGCCTGAATAGGGGGAGTGCACTTATGATAAAGCTGAGTTACGCATACTCAGCTTTTTTCATCAATTGTGAGAATCCAATAATTGAATGAGCATCTTTCGGTTAAAAGGCGTGTCAATGCTGTGATGTTCACCTCTTTGTACAATATATCCGCAAATTGCCTCTACTTCGGTTTTTCTATTATTCAGAATGTCTTGCGCCATAGATGAGGAATTATTTTGTGTGCGAGCCATTACTTGGTAGGCTGTTGCTAGTGCTTCGCTAAGCTCAACATCGATTTTTTCTGCACGCGCGACGGCACATGCTTCATTCAATAATTGTAAAATGGTACTGGCGTATTTTGGTTGGCGTAGTTGGCCATTTCTTATTTGGTGGATTGCAGATAAAGGGTTTATGGCGATATTCACCAGTAGCTTTTGCCACCTTAGTTGCTCAATATCAGGGTGGATCCTGCTATGAGGTAAGAGCGAAGAAAAAAACTCACTAAAGCAGTATGATAATCGTTCTGAGGCTGTTGCATTTGATACACCTAAATAGGTTTCTCCGACTCCTGTTGCCTGTACCGTCGTATCATTTATTTTTAATCCTCCCATTGACGTACTAAAAAAGAAAAGTGCTTGTTTTGGCCTTAGGTGTTGTTTAAATTCATTGAGGTTAGTCATGCCATTGTGGCTAATAAATACATTTGCTTGCTCTGTTAAGTACGGGAATATTGAATAAAAAGCGTGCGCTAATTGATATGCTTTGACACAAATAAAGCAGTTACTAATAACGAGGGAGCGTTGTGTTGGTGAATAAATGTTGATGTGCTCAACAGGGAGAACATGGCTTTTTTGATCGTGATAAAAAGTAAATGGGGTCGCGTATTCGCGCCTTACTAGCAAAGTCGTATGGTGAGCGCGACTAAAAGCATTGGCAAGGGATAAGCCAATAGCACCGGCCCCCAGAATGTGTATATTAGCCATATTTCTTACCGCACCAAGTACGCCATAAAGTATAGCTTGCGTAATAGCTGACAGCCCCAAGTACATCGGCGATAAAATCTGCAAAAGATGCTTGACGATGGGGTAGCATGCCTTGCATTAATTCAATGCCAACTCCATAGCTTGCTAATAAAGTAATTTGTAACCACATAGGCCATTTAAAAGCATGCTGCATAATAAAAGCGAGTATGAAAAATATGCCGAAGTGAGCAATTTTATCAAGGTGTTCTATCTGTATGCCTGAATGCTGGATTTCTCTCGCAAACAATACGGTACAAATGGCCAAGGTGATAAGCAAAACAATTTGATAAATACGTCTGGTCACAAAACATCCTAGATTGTTGGTGTGTTAAAGAGTGCGGTCAGTATATCATTGAAAACTGGCTGTTGGGTGAATATAAAAAGCTGTCCAAACTTAATTTTAGATTGATATAATTGATGGATATCTATTAGGAGAATTATTATGCCGTCATTTGACATCGTGTCAGAAATTGAAATTACAGAAGCACAAAATGCAGTAGACAATGCCAAACGTGAGCTTGAAACCCGTTATGATTTTCGTGGTGTAGATGCTTCAATTGAACTTGCTAATGAAACGATCACGTTAAAAGCGGAGGCGGATCCACAAGTGATGCAGTTATTCGATATATTAGCCAGTAAGGCGTCAAAGCGTGGTCTCGATGTCGCAAGTTTAGAACTCAAAGATATTGAGCGTTCTGGGAAATATGTATCTCGTAAAGTGGCTTTGAAGCAGGGCATTGACAAGGAGATGGCTAAAAAAGTGGTCAAAGTAATTAAAGATGCAAAAATTAAAGTGCAAGCCTCTATTCAAGGTGAAGAAGTGCGTGTAACGGGTAAAAAGCGAGATGATTTACAAGAAGCAATGCAGGTTGTGCGCAGCGGGGAGCTAGGTCAACCATTTCAATTTAAAAATTTCCGAGATTGATTTTTCTATAAAAAAGCCTGCATTTGCAGGCTTTTTATTAGAACTGTTACTTTTCCACAAAGCGAATCGTTGACGGAGTCAGTTCAGTTAGTAAGCGTGTACCCTCAGGGATATTATCTGCAGTATTGATAATATCAACACCAGGTGTTGTTGGGTTGTTGATCCCCATCCATAAAAAGTTTGCTGAATCCAAAGCTAGCTGTACTATTGCATCATCGCCAGTGTTGGCAATGTTACTCGCAATCACTGCGCCTGTCGTTGGGTTAAACTCATGCAGGGTTGATTTTACATGGTACTCTGGGCTAAAAAAGGTTTGATTACTATAAAAATAACCTTTTTCCTCAGACACGATAACACTCGCTCTGATAACGGCTGATTCGTTTTCTGGGATGGCTTGTGCGTCAATAATGTTTCGTACTGAATAGTCCTCAGGGGTGATCTCTTCAATTCGACTTAATGATAAATCAGTCCCAGAATATGAACTTCGAGACGTGACATATACTTTGTCATTAGCAGTGACAACACTATTCTCTAATGGATTTCTCCCTACAAGCGGGATGCCTTTAAATTCATCATCAGCTAATGCATTGGTTTCTATTTCTGTATCAGTTGAGGTGTCAAATACTGCAACATAAGCAATACCCGGCGTCCAATTGTCATCAATACGCTGCATGGCAATATACAGTTTACCATCCAGTATTGCAGCTGATGAAGGGGTTGGGGTATTATTCGCATTATTATGTGCGTAGTGAGAAATATCTAGCTCCCCGATTTTGAAGTCTTCAGCTTGTGTGGCTTGCGGGTTTACTATCCACACTTTTCCAGAACCATAGCGGATAAGATAAGCTTTATTGTCATTTAATGAGACTAATGAGTACGGGTTTCGACTCACCGAGTCTTGACTGTCTTGTGTTGAATATGACCAAAGCGCAACGTCAGGTGCCGCACGATTGTATTTTGTGATTTCATCAATATTAAAGCGACCAATATGGTATATATCTGATTTGTATGTGCTGAGCGTATAGTCTGAGGCATCTTTTATATAAAAGCCGGTTTCAACACTTTGTTGGACAGGATCGATGTAAACCACTTCTGAGCCCAAAAAGTCGGGGGAAACGGTTTGGACAACAGCAAAATCAGGTGTATCTTTTACATCATCAAGAGAAATAGAAATTGTTAATGATGCATTGAGCTTATCATTAGTTTGCTCTGTTGCGGTTATTGTGACACTAAATGTCGTGTCTCCAACCACTTCGAAGTCGGGTGCGTCTTTAAAGCTCAGTTCTCCTGATTGTTCAAGGTTAAATAGTGCACTTGATTCACCGCTCAAGCTTAATATTAATGCATCACCATCAACGTCATTTGCCGTGTATGAGCCAACTAAAGTGGTGTTTTCTAGGACTGTTGGTGATTGATTACCTGTGAGTGTTGGTGCATTATTTTTATCACTTGAGCCACAGCCTGTAAGTACTAAAGCGGATGCAATAAGGCTCAAAGGTAAGCTTTTTTTGGCTAGCGTATGAAACATGGTTTAGATGCCCTTTAAAGAATATTTAAGTTGGATACTGCGCCCATGAGCGGGGCGATTGGCTAAATCTTGATACTCAGTATTAAACAGGTTACTGAACGTCAAATTCAAATTATGTTGGCTATGTGACCAGTTGAATGTCAGGTCGGTTACCTCTCTATCGGCTGGCGTGCCATTACCTCGATTTTTTTCACTTTGGAATTTATTACTGCGATTAAAGTAAAGCTCACGGTCTATTTTGTGATTCAGGCTTACACTCCACTGGTTATTCATTTGGTAAGTGAGCGCTGCGCCATATTGTTTATGATAAACACCTGGCAGCTTTTTATCGTCAAAAGCGCTGAAGGTTGAGTGTGTATTTGAGTGAATGAATGTGCCTTGTAGAGCAAACAGCCATTGAGTATTAAATTTATAATTAGTTTGTAACTCTAAGCCCTTTAAAGTGGCTTCAGAGACATTTGTATAGCTTCCCACATTGCTGGAATTAAAAATAGCGACGATGCTGTTCTCTTGTTTTTTTATATAGCTAGAAGCATTAAGCACCAGAGCTTTACGCTTATATGCAAAGTTGATAGCCCTTGTTTTAGAGCGCTCAGGTAATAAGTTTGCGTTACCTTTAAAAGCACCACGATTACCATAAAGTTCAAACAATGTTGGGGTTCTGACACCTTTAGAGAAAACGAATTCAGCAACAACTTCGCGCCATTGATAGGTAGCTCCTAACTCATGTGTATCGAACTGGTCGTTAGCATATAGCGTTTGCGCAGTTGTATTTTTGAGAGGTTCATTACTCGATTTGTTGTGTAGCTTGTTGTACAACCCATATATATTAATAGGTAGTGTATTTCCTTGCCACTCGATACGTGTGCCGTAGCTTGTTTGCTGCAATTGCGCTTTGATATCGCATTCGCTGATGCCATTACATGGATTTGCTTGACCATTTATGAATTGTTCGGACTGAAAGGCGTGGTCGGTGAGGGTAATAAAAGGTGTAAATGTATAACTGTCCCAGATAACCGTTGGCTTTACGCTCACATGTTTTTTATCAGAGTTATAATGATAACTTTGCTCTGAAACTCCGTTGGGGGCGTCTAAATAAATTTCACTCTTATCTTGATAATAGCTATCCAGCTCAATGCTGGGTACATAAGCATGTATATCATGCAACGTATGCAAATAGCCGAGACGCCATGTTTTAGTAGCTAAATTGGATGTGGTTTCAGGTGAGTTATTTCTATAATTCGGTAACTCTTTTGTTTGATCTGAATATTGCCCGTGAATTCTAACTCTGTTGTTTTCAAATTTTATATTATCATTGATATAGAGTGTATTTTTACTGTAGCCATTGTTAAGCAATGACTGTTTTTCAGAAATAGAAGGGTTGTTAAACGTTTGAGGCACTAAGTATTTGTAATTATTATCGGTATTTAGCGTTTGTGCGCCGAGCGTTAAAGTATGCTGGTCAAAAATCGTATTGACCGTAGCATTTAATTCGATATGACCAAAAGATCCGACGACGGCTGATAGTTTTTTTTGTGAGCTATCTGGATTGTACGTATTGATCCTTACAACACCACCAATGGGAGTAGCCCCAGTCCCAATTGCCTGGCCTTTACTTATTTCTATGCTCTGAATTTGCTCTGTTGGGATTTGATTTAAATCGAATCCACCAAATTGACTGTCGTTGACGAGCTGCCCATCAATGTAAAATTGTACTTGCTTACTATTTGAACCTCGAATAGAAATTGCAACTGGGTTACCGAGTCCACTGATTTGGCGTATTTGAATGCCATTTATAGAGCTTAGAATATCGGACAAGGTTTGAGCACTATTAATAAACTCATGACGCTGGAAAATTTTATAAGAGGGTGAATAGCTGCCTGTATGTTCAACTTCTAAAATTTCTATGTTGGTGCTGTCACTGGGCGCGACCTCTTTGCTTGATACTGTGGGTATGACCAATAAAGCGAACACAAAAAATATAAATAGTTGCATAAGTATCTCATTATTAGGGGAGCAATGAGAAATACAGTCATGCTAAAGCATCACGATATATCCCATATTGCCCACCGCAATATTATAAACTGGATTTTATAGTGAGGCCGGTCTCCGGACTTTGGTGAACATGTTTGCTCAGCCATTACCGTTGCGGGGGCAGTATTAGACTATTTAACCAAGGTGGTTACGGCACTAATTTCCCGATTATCTTTATCCGATACAAGAGGATTAAGCACCTCACTATTTTGACGCGTAGTCTGAGGTCTTTATAGGTAAATGTCAAAGTCTATACGGTGTCTTGATAATTGTGTTATGTCGATTTTTAAATTATATCTGATGGCGAAAAAAGAAGGTGGATGATTTTTGTTTATTAAAAATCAAAGGGTTATGTTTTTTTTGGGATGTTCGAAAGCAAGCTTTCTATGGCATCCCATTTATTAGTCGGGGGTTTTAATCTATGTTATTCACAAATCGTTGTTCAAACTTTGCTATTTTTGGCGCAATTAACATACTGCAATACCCCTGATTAGGGTTCTCATTAAAATAGTCTTGATGGTAGTCTTCTGCCGCGTAGAATGTTTGTGCTTCGCTGACTTCGGTAACAATAGGTGCTGATATTTGTTGCTGAATGTTTGTGATCGTATCACTGATTGTGCGATGCTGATATTCATCGTGATAATAAATCACACTTCTATATTGTGTACCAATGTCATTACCTTGGCGATTTAACTGGGTTGGATCATGTAACGTAAAGAACATAGCCAGTAAAGTGTCGTAATTAACCATGGTGCTGTCAAAGCTTACTTCCACTACCTCTGCGTGGCCGCTATCACCTTGGCAAATAGCTTTATAAGTTGGCTCTGGTGTGTGTCCACCTGTATAGCCTGAGCGAACCGATGTAACTCCTCTAACGCGACGAAATGCAGCATCAATACACCAAAAGCAGCCGCCACCAAATGTGGCTTTTTTTATACTAGTCATGTTCAACCTTTTTTATAGCTGTAGCCTGTTGCTCTAATTGTAGCGCTAAAAACTCTGGTGATTGTGTGTTTTTAGACAATAAGTTATACGCACAAGGGATCACAAATAAAGTGAGTAATGTGGATACACTCACCCCAGCAAAAACCACGACACCAATCACCATTCGACTCTCAGAACCGGGGCCAACAGCCATAACGAGTGGAATTGCGCTCATTACAGTCGTAAGTGAAGTCATAATGATAGGCCTTAAGCGCTGGACCGATGCCGTTACGATGGCTTGTTCAAATGCGATACCTTTGTCACGCAGTTGATTGGCAAATTCAACAATCAGAATACCGTTTTTGGCACTCAAACCAATTAACATGACGATACCAATTTGGCTATATATATTGAGCGAGCTATCGGTTAGGTAAAGTCCGTACATCGCACCAACGAGGCCAAGTGGCACAGTTAACATAATTACTAGTGGGTGAATAAAGCTTTCGAATTGTGCTGCGAGCACTAAAAAAGTCACGGTTAGTGCTAAGATAAAGACGTAAGTCATGGCTGATTCACCTTCATAAAACAGTTGTGATTCACCTTTGTAGTCTATTGCACCATCAATATTATTTTCTTCAGCTGCAACAGTGTTTAAGAAATCCAGAGCTTCAGCCAACGTATAGCCATTTGCTAAGTTTGCCGTGATAGTTATAGCACGCATTCTGTTGTATCTATTTAGACGTGACGCGGTGGCCGCTTCATTGATGCTGATCAAGCTGTCAAGAGGGATCAGTTCATCAGTACGTGATTTGACAAAAATATTTGCGATATCATTGGGGCCGCCAAAGTCAGCTTTTGTACCTTTTAGTATGACATCATACTCTTCACCCCGATCGATAAAAGTGGTGACTCTGCGTTGCCCCAACATTGTTTCAAGCGTATTACCTATATCACTGATAGACACACCTAAATCAGCCGCTTTTGTTTTATCTATTTGAATTAAAAATTGTGGAAAAGTTTCTTTGTAGTCATGGTCGAGTCGAACGAGCCCTTTGTTCTTTTGAGCTCGATTAATGATCTTATCTCGCCATTGTGCTAGTTCTTGATAGTCATTACCTTGTAGCACAAATTCAATAGGCCGAGATTGACCACCACCACCAATTCCTCGTCGCATAATAGCAAAAGCTCTAATATCAGTTACTTCGCGCATTTTAGTGCTTATCTCACCCATTACTTCCCATGTTGAACGTTTTCGCTCATCCCAATCTGGCATGCCTATGATCGCAACACCGCCTTGGCCACCCCAGCCTGGAACCCTAACAAGCACTCTGCTCAATTCTCCCGTCTCCACATAAGGCAGTAAGCGTTGTTCTATTTGAGCCATATTTAGTTCATTGTTCTCGTAGCTTGCACCTTCGGGGCCATTCATCATCACAAAAAAGGTACCACGATCTTCTTTGGGGGTGAGTTCTGATGGGATCTGTTGAAATAAAGTAAAGCTGGTAAATCCTGCTAGGATAAGAGTAAAAATAAGGCTATAACGGCGTTTCAGGTTAGCAGTTAGTACGTTACGATAGCCTCGCTCTAAACGTGAGAACTGAGCGTCCATCCATTGGCTAAATCTATTATTACTGCTAGTAGGTTTTAGTATTTTTGAACTGAGCGCCGGCGCCAGAGTGAGAGCTGTTATACTTGAAAATAAAACGGCGGCGCTGACCGCCATAGCAAACTCAGTAAAGAGTGCGCCAATACGACCGTCCATGAATACCAAGGGAACGAATACTGAAATAAGAACCAGTGTTGTCGCTATAATCGCAAATCCGACTTCTTTAGCGCCTCTGTAGGCTGCAAGTAATGGCGGTTCCCCTATTTCAATACGACGATGAATATTTTCTAACATAACAATGGCATCGTCTACCACTAGTCCGATAGCTAATACGAGTGCGAGCAGGGTCAGTAAATTAATTGAGTAGCCCATTGACAGTAGAAACATAAAGGTTGCAATAAGTGCTACAGGCACTGTAATCGCAGGAATAAGCGTGGCTCGGACCGTGCCTAAAAATAAAAATATAACGGTGACAACCAAAGCCATCGCAATCGCGAGCGTACGGTATACCTCCGTAATGGACTCGCGAATGAAAATAGATGAGTCGTAACTGTCTTGAATCGTTGTTCCTTCGGGTAGGTTTCGCTTGATTTTCTCGAGTTCTTGACGTGCGTTGTCTACGACGTCAAGTGTATTGGCCTTGGCTTGCTTTACAATGCCGAGCCCAATCATATTTTTTCCATTCCCCCTGAAAGTACTTTCGTTGTCTGCCGCTTCGAGTATTACGTTAGCGACTTCATTAAGACGAACTAAATAACCTTGCTCTCCGCGCTTTATTACTAAATTATTAAAGTCACTTTGGCTTTTATAACTGCGGGCAATTCTGACTGCGAAATCGCGATCTAGAGATTCTATTTCACCTGCTGGTAATTCGACGTTTTCACGACGTAGTACCTGTTCAATATCATTTGTAGTGATTCCTCTCGCTGCCATTGCTTGTCGGTTTAACCATATCTTCATCGCATATTGGCGCTCTCCACCAATACGGACATTAGACACTCCATCAACCACAGCCAATCTATCCACAATGAAGCGTTGGGCATAATCCGACAGTTGCAAAGTGTCCATACTTTCACTATTTAGTACAAACCATGCTATTGGGCTTTCATCTGAGTTAGATTTGGAAACCTCAGGCGGTCTCACTTGTTCTGGAAGTCTGTCGAGTGCACGTGAAACTCGTTCCCTTACATCGTTCGCGGCAGCGTCTATATCTCGGTCGATATCGAACTCAATGGTGATGTTTGAACGACCATTCCGACTAGATGAATTGATACTTTTAATGCCTTCTATACCGGAAATTCTGTTTTCCAGAACCTGCGTTATCTTTGCTTCAACGACCTCACTTGATGCACCTGTGTAGTTGGTACTTACACTTACTATGGGTGTTTCAATATCAGGGTACTCTCGTAGCGGCAGCATACTAAATGCGACAAGACCAAAAGTCAGTAATAGTAAATTAATAACAATGGCGAATACGGGTCTTTTGACTGCAGTATCAGTTATTTTCACAAGTTATCCCTTTTCAGTCACAGAAGAACCAGAACGTATTTTGGTAGTGCCCTCGGTGACAACTTTTTGACCAATGTTTACGCCCTTGGAAACAGCCACCCAGCCATTAAATCGCGTGTGAAGCTCAACATTCGTTAACTGTGCTTTATCTTGATCATCCACGATGTATATAAAGTGTTGATCTTTCCGTGGGATAATGCTTTTTTCTGGCAGCATGATAGCGGTAAGTGCGCGTAACTCTAGTGTTATTTGCAATAACATACCGGGCCTAAGTTGCGCATTATTGTTGGCAAAATCGGCTGTCACTTGAACACTGCGGGTAGTTTCGTTAATGCGAGGGTCTATATGAGAAACATAACCGTTAAATGAGGTGTGTCTGTAAGCATCACTAATGGCGGTGACTGTCATGCCTTTTTTCAGTTGGCCCAAATACTTTTCAGGTACTTGAAAGTCCACTTTTATAACACTGATATCATCCAAAGTAGTAATGCTGGTATTGCTATCAACAAAGCTGCCGGTTGAAATAAGTTTTTTACCTAGCACACCGTCAAATGGCGCTTTGATAGTCATTTGTGCTAATTTGACTTTAGCGCTTTGCAGTTGGGTAAATAAAGCATCCGCGACAGAGCGTTGCTCTTCCAAAGCTGAGCGCGCAGCTGATTGTGTTTTTGCTAATTCATTTAGTCGAGATAACTGTCTTTGTTGTTCTTTTAATTGAATATTTAACTCTTCAACGGCGAGTTGCTCTTCCGCATCTAAGAGCTGTACCAATTTTTGATCTCGCTGAATCGAATCACCATCAGCAAAATAGATATGTGTAACATAATCATCTTGTGAGCTGATAATATCAATAGCCTGATTGGCTCGGGCATTACCAACTGCTGCAACTGATATAATACGAGATTGTTCTTGTGCGGTGATTGTGCTGACGACGATTGTATTTGGCTTAATATTTGTCGGTTTTCCTTGAGAAGTTGGCAAATACAAATAGCCTGTTATACAAATCAGGACTAAAATAATAAAAGGAAAGAGGGCTTTACCCGATTGTTGTGCATACATGATATTTTACCACTGCGATTGATGACTCTAGTGTACAAAATATGTCGCTTCAATATGGAGTCGGGTATCTTGTTAATTTGTGCGTTGGCCGTAAAAGTTAAAATTATCGGCTTATTTGTACCTAAAATGTTGATTTTTAAACATGAAAAAAAACAATGAATGTCAAACATGTAAAAAGATACGACAATTGTTGGCGTGGACGATCATTATGTTTGTATTTTATTTTGGGTTTTATATGTGAGGTTGGCGTAACAAATGCAAGCTAAATTAAGAGCTCAAGCGAATCAACACAGTATTGAATTTATGCTCGTCGGTGCAGTGTGCCTTTGCATCATTATGGCGTTTGTGATTTTGCGCGATAGTGTGATCAGTGTTGTTGAAACGGCGTTGGTGAGTATTGCTATCTTTTCGATTTTGCTTGGTTTTTTGAAAAGCCAACAACCTTATTATAGTATAGTACTTGGTACACAAAGCGTCGTTTATATTCATAAGTTTGGGCGATGGAAAATTGCATTTGATAATGTGCATTCAAGTGGGATACCTAAAGCTGGTGAAGCACCTGAATTACTGGAATTAAATGCTGTTGGCATTAAACTGGTCTCGATAGATCCATTTTTATTAGCATTAAAGCCGAGATTGGCAGGTAAATTATTAATTGAACAGAGGCATATATTTTTACAAGCTGTTAAAATGCATTGCAAAAATGGCAACTGCCCATCAGAATGGCTAATTGAATCGGATGAGTATAGCTCTGATTCAGGACAAGTCTATACCGGTTTGATCGCGATGTTTGCCAATCGAATGCACAATCTGAAAACGTTGACGGGCTATGACTTGCTATTGCCAGCAAATGTATTAGACCGAGATATATGGCGTTTTTCATACTTATTAAACCGCTGGAAATTAGATCCAGCTCAGGTGGTTAAAAACTTGTTGGAAGAGCAAGCCACCAATGAACAGATGTAACAGGAACAGTCCATGAGCGATGATAGAGCCTATATTAAAAGCGGTCGTAACACGATCATTCACAAAGAGAAAAAGCTCGATTTAGTTATTGTTAACGGGGAGTCGCACCCTAAAATACAAGTCACAGTAAATGGGCTTATTCCGTTTAAAGATGAGTTGCCTCGTAACCGCCGTGAAGCGAAAGAGCGCTATTTAGAAATAGTACATATTGCGAGTGCAGATATATTTGGGGAAGTAAAAAGGCTGTTATTCATTCAGTCTTTAGACGGCCGAGAATACAAAGTGGATTATAGTAAAGTAGGTACGAAGTTATTTGTAAGAATTCATCAAGATAGCTACATGTAACAGGCTAGGAGCGAAGTATGTTGAACCGTTTAGTCCTTCCATTATTGATTGGGAGTTTGTTAGTTGGATGCGGTGGTGGTTCGTCATCTTCAGAGCCTGCACAAGAAAATGCCAGTATTAACGTCAATAATAATATCACCGTAGTTGAAAAAGCGAGCGTGACGATTGCAGCTTCAGCTTCCCCGGCTGATGGGGTGTTTAATTGGCAGGTTATAAGCGGGCCAGCATTAGAAGGTTTCCCTCAACAGGCAAGTGAAGTAACCATAACGGCACCAGATGTGAAAACAGATAGCGTGATAATGTTGCAGGTGGATTACCGTGCGCCAAATGATAAAACTGCTTCTGATACAATCACGATCAATGTGACCTCTGAAAATCAATTACCTATTCCTGCCATTACTCAAACAGCGCCGGATGTGCTACCAGCTAAATATCCAGATACGGTTAAATTAAGTGCTGCAACATCGTCAGACCCAGATACAAACGGAGCGATTGTGTCTTATCAGTGGCAACAGTTAGCAGGCCCAATATTATCACTGAGTGACTTAACTCAAAGTGAAATTTCATTTGTACATCCATTGCTATTACAGACGCAAACCGCACGTTTTAGTGTAACGATTAAAGATGACGAAGGTGGCGAGGCGAGTACTGAGTTTTCAATGACATTGGCGGCGACAAATACCCCTGTATTGGCAGAAGCTGGAGATGAGCAAACAGTGACTGAGTTTGATGTGGTAACACTTGATGCGTCAAAAAGCGTCAGTGTGTCAGGGAGCTATACATGCCTTTGGAGTCAACAGGGAAGTAACTTACCTATTGTAATTAATGATGTTGCGTCGTGCACCACAACGTTTATCGCGCCAAATGTCGATAGTACTGCTGAAGTCAGTTTTAAAGTTATTATTAAAGACCCGCTCAATTTATCTGAAGATGATAGTGTCAAAGTGACGATTACGCCCAAAGCTTTAGGTCTTCGAAATGATTCGGGCTTGGATAGTTGCTTCAGCAATACCTCTGTCATTACTTGTAATGACTCAACATTTGTCAATCAAGATGGTGATGTTGGGCGCGATAGCGTCGCGAATTTAATTGATAAGACAGGCACAGGTAGAGTTGGCTTTGATTTTACCAAATTGAATCAATTTGCTGATGAGCTCCCTGATTCTGAGACCGAATTTACCTGTGTTCGTGATAACGTAACAGGCTTAATTTGGGAAGTAAAAGAGACCAATACTGGCACAGTCCCCAATACATCAATACGGGATGGTAAAAACCATTATACTTGGTATTTATCTGCTGATGGGAGTGCACAAGATGGTTCAATTATTGGTCCAGCCAATTCCACGTGCCCAAGTAATGTCAATTGTGGGATTCAATCTTTAATAGATGATGTTAATGCCAGTAATTTTTGTGGAGGCAGTAATTGGCGCCTTCCAACGTACTTAGAGTTACTCGGGATTATTGACTTTGGCCATAGTGATGGGAAGCAATTATTAGATCCAATCTTCTTTCCAAATATACCGTCTGCCGCATTATTAAATCATCAGTATTATTGGACAACTCAAACAAGCGTTGATGGTCGTAGTTTAACCCAAGCTTTTATTCTCGATATGCAAACAGGTAATGATTTAGCTTACCCGAAAAAGAATACTGCGTATGTGCGTTTGGTTAGAACACCTTAGGAGTTATTTGTGAGAATTTTTATATTAATCTGCATATCTATGACTTCAATGTCGTTATTAGCAGCGCAAACTTGTATATCAACCGTTGGTAGTACGTCGCCGACGGAACGGTTTTCAATCTCAACAGAAGGCACTGTGACAGACTCTTTCACTGGGCTTATGTGGCAACGGTGTAATTTTGGCCAAATATATAATTCGGGTGATCAGAGTTGCACAGGTACAGCTCAACAACTTAATTGGCAACAAGCTTTGAGTGCCGCTGCGAATGATGAGCTTGGGGAGTTTAAAGATTGGCATGTACCAAATATAAAAGAGTTGGCAAGTATTGTTGAGTTCCAGTGTGTAGAACCTGCTGCCAATATCACCATTTTCTCAGGAACGCTGAATGAAAACTATTGGACGAGTACCACTGCGATAACACAAATTGACCATGCGTGGGCTTACCAGTTTTCAGATGGGAAAAACAACATTAAAGCCAAAACATCTGATATATTTTTACGACTCGTTCGGTACAGCAAATAGTTTTGGTATTGCGTAAAAGTTTGATATTCTGACGCGATGTACGTTAAGGGGATTCTATGTCATTCATAAAGCGCTGCAGTTTGCTGTTGTCTATGTTGCCACTTACTTGCTTTGCTCAGGGGAAGTGTGAGGTTGAGCTTGGGCATGGTTTGATTATAACTGATTCAGTGATCCGTATTGTTGATAAAGGGCAAACTCGAGTACAAATTAATAATGATACCCAACTTTTAATTCAAGGCTATTGGATCGATCTCTCTGAACAAGAAACACAAGTTTTATATGAGTATTCAAAAGGGATACGAGACACCGTTCCTGAATTGGTAAGTTTAGCAACGGATGGTGTAAATTTGGGTTTAAGTGCGATTGAACAAGTTGTTGAAGGTATGTCAGATAAAGAACCTGAAGTACTTAAAACACAGTTACAGTATGTTGAGCGTGCTTTAATGGATAAGTTTAAAAGAGGGGATGATTTCTTCTTTATTGCACCTCAGTCTTTATCGAAGATAGATGATTTTTTCACGAAAGAGATTAGTCAAAAAATTCACTCAGCTGTTCATGGATCTTTAGGAGCGATTTTAGTCTCTTTAGGCGATGCGTTTAAATCGCGAGAGGGCAATATAGAAGACCGTATTACTGATATGAGCCAGCGGATGGATATTATCACGAAAGAAATTGATAAATCGTTAGAGAAAAAAGCACAACAACTAGAAAGTAAAGCTGAAGAATATTGTGAGTGCTTAAATACCTTGGATGAAACGGAGGCTAGGCTTCAGGCAATAGTGCCGGATCTAACCGCTTATGATTTAGTACAAATACGATCTTAAAGGCGATATAACCGTTTTGCATTGTGGTAACTGAGTTTTTTCCATAACACTTCACTTTCAACAAGTTGACGGTACTCCAGCCATATTTCTTCATAACTTTTTTCCATCAAACATACGGGGTAATTTGAAGCGAACATGATACGTTCATCTCCAAAGTATTGAAGACATAGTTGTAGACATGTGTTTTTTGATAATGGAGATATAAGATGCTCGAAACCCGAAAATTTGATCGCTATATTTGGACAGCTTGATAGCTTAGCCATGCTGTGATCCCATTGTGTATTACGTTCAAGCAACCCTGCATGATTAAGAAACAATGATAGGTGAGGTAATGATAGGCAGTAGTTGGCAACTTGGTTAGCAACTTGTTGATTGTTTAGTTCAAACTGTGCTTCAAAGCATAACTTGTGACAGCTCAAAGTGGAGAGGTTTGTGAATACATTGGGGTGCAGTAAACGTATTGCATCAGTGCCTTCAGTAATATCACGAATACCTCTAAGGCAAGGGTCGTGAAGCAACTTAGAGAGCTGCTCAGAAAAGTGTATCGGCTCTAATGTGATATCAATATAGGCAATAGCCCCGTACCGCAATGGCCGAGCTGCCTTCGCAAGCCATTCGAGTTCTTTGTGAGGATGTTGATTATTAAATCCGGCTTCAATATGCACAACTGCTTCCACTAAGAAAGTGGGATTTTTTAAGTGATTGGGATTATGGTTTTGTTTTATCAGAGATAAGTTGGCCCAATTTGGCGGGGTATCCCCCACCAGCCATTCATATTGACCCATTTGCAAATCAAAAAAATGAATGTGAGGATCAATAATGGCAATCATTGCGCCGTATACCCCCCGTCAATAGTTTGTAGGCTGCCGGTTATGAAACTGGCATCATCACTGACGAGAAATGCCACTAATGCTGCAACTTCTTGCGCTTTACCCAAGCGACCAAGTGGTTGCAATGCGGCTTCTTCTGCAACTATCGTGGCTTTATCTGCGTTGCTTTGTTCACAATATTTATCGATTGCGCTATGGAATAGTGGAGTTTCTATTGTGCCAGGGCACACTGCATTGGCGCGAATGTTATTTGATGCGTAATCTAGCGCTGTTGTTTTGGCCATTGAGGCGAGTGCTGACTTTGTTAAATTATAAGCGAATGAATTGCGTTTACCGACGAGAGCTTGATCTGAGGAAATGAAAATAATAGCCCCATTATTTTGGGCTTTCATTGTTGGTAATACGGCTTTTGTGGCCGCGTATGCACCTTTTACATTAAGAGAAAAGAGCTGATCAAGAGTTTTTTCATCAGTCTCTTCAATCGTTGCGCTTAAATGTTTTCCAGCATTGGAAACTAAGACATCAATGCGTTTGTTTTTTTCTGTGATTTGTGCGATTGCAGCGTTGACTTGTGCAACGTTACTGACATCACAATGGATGAACTGACCACGCTCACTGGGGGCTATGTCGAGGTTAAAGACTTGATAATCTTGTGATAGCAGCTTTTCGACAATGGCGAGGCCAATGCCAAAGCTGCCACCGGTAACAATGGCAACTTTTGTCATAGTTTAATGTCCACAACCACCGGCACCGTGAACATGCCCATGTGAGAGTTCTTCTGCCGTGGCTTCTCGTACCGAGATCACTTCTACGTCGAACGTTAAAGTTTTACCAGCGAATGGGTGGTTAAGGTCACAGTCAGCGTTGAACTTCCCCACTTTAATGATGGTAACTTGATGTCTACCTTGGTTTGACTCCACAATGGCAGACATACCTGCTTTCCAAGCTTTATTGTTGCCTAAGCCTTGTAGGTGTTTAATTGGGATACGCTGTACTAAGCCTTCTTTAAACTCTCCATACGACTCTTCTGGAGAAAGTGTCACGCTGAATTTATCTCCCGTCGTTTTATTATCAAGCGCTTTTTCAAGACCAGGCAGCATACTGTCATTACCGTGTATGTAGCTAAGCGGCTCATCAGTAGTGCTCGTTTCAATATGTTGATCGCCTTCACTGAGTGTGTAATGGAATTCAACAGCGGTGTCTTTAGTAATGTGCATATCAGTCTCTGTAAGTAATTTATACAGTCATTTTACGTGACGATGCACTACTAAGCTAGGGTCTAGGCCCGCTTTCTGGTTTCACGAGCACCTCTAACTCCGACAAATACTGTTTAGTGTTTACAGGTTCAGATACCAACTGTGGCTTGGGTAAATGCAAAATCAGCGTATTGCCTGGTTTGAGCATGCTGTGTGCTGATATCTCATTCCAAATCATTAAGTCTTTGACCGAGACCTTGTAGAGCTGACTGACCTCCCATAAAGAGTCACCGGGTTTGATTTGGTGAAAATATTCAATTGTGACGGGCTTGGTTTGTTTCTTTTCAATAAGGTAAGGACTGATCTCGTAATCAATGAGTAAACTATTAGATTGGGTTACTTTATTTAGAGAAAGTACTTCACCAATATGTAATAAGGAGCTCGTTTTGTTATTGAGTAGCGTGATTGTTTTAACTTTAGTATTAAAACGCTTAGCGATGCCATAAAGGGTATCACCTTTTTTTACCGTATATGTTTGGCTAAAGTGACGCTTAAAGAACTGACTTTGTAATAGTTTTTTTTCAGTCATTGGCAGTAATACTTTATGTGGACCTTGAGGGGAACTTTGATGACGAAGAAAGCCGGGATTTAAGTGGTGGATTGTTTGTTTAGGAACATTCACTAGGGAAGAAAGAACGCCAAAATCAAATTGCTGACCTACATCTAATGCGGTCGTGAGCGCGTAGTTAGGTAGGTGTGGCCGAGTAAATTTTGGGTGCTTTTTTTGTAATAAATAGCTTAACGCAAGTAATTTAGGTACGTACTCAGATGTTTCTTTTGGCAGTTTTAAGTGCCAAAAGTGCGTACTGATCCCCTTTGCTCTATTACGGTCAATGGCCTTCTTTACTCGGCCTTCCCCCGTGTTATAGGCGGCTATTGCATGTAACCAGTTGCCATTAAAGCGTTTGTATAAATAGCTTAAATAGTCGAGGGCAGCATCCGTCGCGGAGAGTACGTCTTTGCGTCCATCGTACCAAGGATCAGATATTGCGCCAAAGTGGTATGCTGTCGCTTCAACTAATTGCCATACGCCAACGGCTTTTTGTTGAGAAACAGCTGTGGGCCTAAAATCACTTTCTACGAACGGCAGTAAAACGAGCTCCATAGGCAACCCGCGTTGTTCAACACGTTTCACGATATGGTATAGATATGGCGCGGCCCTTTTGTTGACCTGAGCCAAATAAGTTGGTTGTGCTAAATACCAATCAATACGTTTATGCAGCCGAGATGTAGGTACGACATCAAAGCTTAATTGGTTAACTATCACTTGCCAAAGGTTGGTTATGGGAGGCAGTAAAGGGGGCTCTTCGGGTAACTTAAAATTGTTAGCTGGCGGCTTGGTTGAGCTTGGTTCTATTTTTGGCTCAGGTTTGTTGGTCTTTGTAAGAGCTGTAAATACCGCTTGAGTATTATCTTCCTGTGGCTGAATTGTCGTACAGCCATTTAAAGTTCCAAGGATGGTCAGTAAATAAAAAATGCGCATGGATTCGCCTTTTACAATTGAGGAGGCGGGGTATTGGGCATTTGCACAGATAGCGTTTTGTTATTATTTTTTGGGTTGTGCTGCACGGCAATCTGATATAACAATGTTAGTTTGGGCTGTAATTCCTTTTTAGGATATCGCTTGAGTAATTCTTCAGGGAGCTCATTATTTTGTCGTATACTGTGCTTCATCACGGTGCGTAAAAAAGTGATAGGTTTGTTTAATGCGGCACGCTTATAGGGTTTTCCATGGCTTGGAAGTAGCCATTTAATCTGTGATGTATTTTCCATAATACTTAAAGTCTGAAGCCATTGATTGAGCTTTGAGTGTGTGACGTAGGGGATCGGATCGATGCTGGTACCCGCAAACATGCCATTGTTGAGGTGACTGAATACAAATAAATCTTCTTTACTGAATGCTGAATACGTTTCGATATCAATTAAATGGTTACCTAGTTGCAATTGCTTTTTGACCTCGATGGGAGCGCGAAGAGGAATATTTTTCCAATCTTGGATCCGTTGATTAGCCTGTCGCATTTTATTTTTCCAAAGCGCTTTGCCTTCTAAATCAAAATTTTCCACTCTTTGAGTGCTGACCTCATAACTATTTAAGTACTGGGAGATTTTGTCGTTGTAGGCATGCTGATAATTGCTTAGGTTATGTTTCACATGTGAAGGTGCAATCCACGAGGCTGCAGGAAATGCACGTTGCATTAAAGCAATGCCAAGTACTTCATGAATGTCACTACTCGTACTAATTAAATAGCAAACAGGGACTTTTATACGGTTCTTAATTTGCTTGATGGTCAGCTCAATGGCGGTGAAATCACCATGTGCATTTATAACGGCAGCGCAATTTTTACCTGTCAGTATGGCAAGGTTTGTTTGTAACTGTATTGCATTTTTTGGTGGAGAAATAATAAATGTATTAGGATCAATCTGATGCCACTTTTGGGCAAAGGTAAAAAATGAAAAACACAATAGAAATATAAAAATGAAAAAACGCATAATTAGAAAAACCCATCTATCTCATGTCGATAATTTAACCGAAAATACGTTTTTTATAAAGACTTCAATCTACCTCAAGGTGTGATACTAGCTTATCAATTAGTATTTGTTGCGACTGATGGTGCGTTTGTTGCTGCTGCTCAAGAGCTTGCAAATCGTGACACAAATAAAGCGCAGCCATGAGCAATGCATTTTGTTCATTACGAACTGTGGCGCGTTGCTTCATTTGGGTAACGCGCTCATTCAGTAAATTCGCGGCATCGAGGAGCACGTTTTCTTGCCCCTCAGAACAGGCAAATTGATGGGTTTTGCCAAGCAGGGTCACATCAACTTGATTGATCTTCTCAGACATTAGCTCGCCTGGGTTGCACTTTGCAGTTTATCAAGTAGATTCGTTAAAGTACTACTTGTTTCTTTTTGCTTCTCTTCACTTTCAAGTACTTCAAGTTGTAAAGTTTCATTTTCATCGATTAGTTTACTATTTTGCTCTTTAAGTCCTGAAACTTCATTATTTAGTCGCTCATTTTGAGCAATGAGTTGATCGATCAGCTGTTCGAGTTGAGGGAGAGTGTCGTTATTCATAAATGCGCTCTTATACAGTATTTTTGTCATGCAAATGTAAAACAAAGTGACGTAGGATGCTAGTCATTACGCACCTTTATGCTGATTTTTCTATGGCTTTGGGTAATAATGACGGATATACCCTATTTTATTCACAAGCGGTTCAGCAAAATTGCTCAATTGCGAAGCAAGGTCTCTTTATGCTTAGTTACAGACATTCATTTCATGCGGGTAATCCAGCAGATATTATTAAACATTTAGTCCTTGCGACAGTATTAGAGTACATGACTCGCAAGGATAAGCCTTTGGATTACATTGATACTCATTCCGGAGCTGGTTTTTTTGAGCTCAACAGTAGTGATGCGCAAAAGACCCAAGAGTATTTAGACGGCATAGCAAAGCTTTGGCACTATGATGGTGGCAATGAAACGTTGGCGCATTTTGTTACTTTGGTTAAATCGTTTAATAAAACAGACTTGTTATATTATCCGGGTTCGCCGAAAATGGCTGAGCAATTTTTAAGACGTCAAGATAAAGGATGGTTTTTTGAATTACACCCTAAAGACTTGGGGCTTTTAGAAGAGAATTTGTCACATAAAAAGTCTTTAAGAGTCCGTGGTGAAGATGGATTTAAAGGGTTACTTGGATTGGTACCACCTGCATCAAGACGTGCATGTGTTTTAATGGATCCTCCGTATGAAATAAAAACGGATTATCAGCAAGCTGCGAAAATGATCATTAAAGCACATAAACGTTTTAACTCTGGTACTTATATGATTTGGTACCCAGTTGTGGATAGAGAGCGTATTGACCTGTTAGAAGAGACGCTTAAGGAGTCAGGTATTAACAATATTCAACTGTTTGAATTGGCAACCAGTTGCGATACTCAAGAACATGGTATGACAGCTTCGGGTATGATAGTAATTAACCCCCCTTGGACATTGAAAGCGGCTATGGACGATGTATTACCTGAGTTGGTTGACATCTTGAGTGATGAAAATGGGTTTTACCGCAGCGAACAGCTTGTCGAAGAATAAGTTAGCCGGTGCCCCTATTGTCATATAGCGGCACCACTTTGAATCCGAGTTACTTTTTGACGAATTTAGTTAATATAACAATGCGTTGACCATCAACTCGACCTTCTATATGGTCCGGATTAGAGGTTAGGCCAATATTACGCACTGCGGTTCCTCTTTTTGCCACAATACTACTGCCTTTTACATCTAGATCTTTAATTAGCACTACGGTATCGCCTGCATTGAGTCGTACACCGTTGCTGTCCAGATGAACAATCTCATCTTCATCTGCGAGTACCTGAGCAGCCCAAGTTCGCGTGTCATCTTCTAAATACAACATATCTAACGCATCTTGTGCCCAACTATGCTCGACAGCCAATTGGCTTAATAAACGAAAAGCAACGACTTGTACGGCTGGTGTTTGGCTCCACATGCTATCATTTAGGCAATGCCAATGATTTGTTTGTAGCGTTTCATTGCCCTCAACTTGGGGTTTGCATGTTGAGCATAGATACACACATTTATCTGAGTGAGCTTCATTTACAGGTGGTACTTCAAAAACGTCAAGACCTGTATTATTGCTACATAATTCACATTGTCCGTTGCTTCTTTGAGCTAAAGTGGCGGCGATACTCATAATTTATTCCTACAAACATAGATGAAAGTGGAATTATACGTGATTATTATGGACCCTCGCTAGTGGTGCTTAGAGATTGTAAGTACTTTCGTTCAATGTTCTTAAAGTAGGTTTTTTTTGACAAAGCTTCAATTGCTTTATTTATGATTGGCAATAGGTTTTTATGCTTAGACAATAAGCGCATGTGGATATACCCTTGAGAGTGTATTGCAGCCATAAAAAATGGAATATTCAGTTTCTTAGACCAATACAGCGCTGGCAAATTACCGATTATGATTTGATCAACACGTTTACGATGTAGTGCAAGCATCAACTCTTTTTCAGAATTGAAATCGACGCGTTCAAACACTTCATCATTATGATAATAGTAACCTCGAACCGTGCCTACAATCATATGCTCAAGAGAGGGGGGAACATGTGTTTTTAGACGAGTCACAATGTATTCTGAGATTGGTAATATTGCAATGGAAAATATATATTGTGGATTGTTTAACTCAGTGTCTTTTAGCCAGCTAGGGCTCACTAAATCAAAGTCTATTTTTTGCTGCTGTAAGTAATAGTTGGTACGCTTTGCTGGCAAGAGGAGATCTTCCCCTGTAATATTTGCTTCTTTTAAAATTGCTTGGATTGCTTCAGGAAGTATGCCAGGAGCCCTTGGGTCATGTGTGTAATAAGGGTAATAGTTACCTGAGCCACTTAAGCTATACTCTAAGTGGTTTTTGGTGAGTGCGTTTGATGACCAAACAGCACACACTAAATAAAGGGTTACTATTCTTTTTGGTACATTCATATCACAATATTAGTCCAAAACCGTGTGAAGGAATACTAGATGCGTGTAAAGTTTATTTATAAGTTTATACGTATATTGATAATTATTGATAAGAACATGAGTTTTTAATTGCTCAGCTTACATGCATATCGTATTCTGATAGTTCCCGAGCTTCATTAGTTAAAACAAGGGTATTGATGTTGATGAGTGGCACGATCGCAAAAGTTAAAAATTCTTCAGTGCAATATATTGCACGCCAGCCAATACTTGATAAAGCTCAAAATATCTATGCGTATGAATTATTGTATCGAGATTCAGATAACAATGCTTTTCCGTCTGGCGTGACCGATGGTCAAGCCACGGGCCGAATGTTTTTCAATTCGTTAATGTTTGTAGGCGTTGATCGGCTTGCGGCAGGACATAGAGCATTTATTAACCTCTCTGACGAATCTTTATTACATGAGCTCCCAAAGTTACTTAATCCTGAAAATCTAATTGTAGAAATCGTCGAACGCTCGCAAAATATTACCGAGTTGGTTGAAACGGTCGTAAGACTAAAAAAGCAAGGTTATCATTTTGCTTTAGATGATTATGACGGGGACGCACGTTGGGCACCCTTATTGCCACTTATGAATTATATTAAGTTAGAAGTCGAGCAGCCAATCATTAAAACAACGATGATGCTGAAAAAGCTAAAACGGACCTATCCGGATGTAAAAATAGTTGTGGAACGGATTGAAACGCTCGAGGAATATAACTTTATTCATGCTGCTGGGGCCGATTATTTCCAAGGCTTCTTTTTTGCTCGTCCAGAAATGTTAAACCATGGCAACATTGAACCCTCCAAAGCTGCGATTTTCGATTTACTACGTTGCACAGCGAAAACGAATTTGTGTTTTAAAGAAGTTCAGCAGCGAGTTGCGAAAGATTTAAGCTTAACAGCAAGAATTTTAAAATTAGCAAATGCGAAAGCTGGCGATAATAAAATTGAAATGAAGTCGATTGCTCAAGCTGTTGTGTATTTGGGAGAGGATGCGATACGCCAATTTGTTCGAGTATTAGCACTGAGTGAGCTCGGGCTTGATAAGCCAGCAGAGCTGACAAAAATGGGCTTGATGCGAGCTCGGTTTATTGAACTATTTCTAGCACCGGGTGGAGATGAAATGGCTGAGCAGGGCTATTTAATCGGTTTAATGTCAATATTAGATGCCATATTAGAGATTGAGTTGTCGGTGGTTATTTCTGAGTTTTCTTTAGATAGTTCATTAAGTAGTGCGTTGTTAAATTATCAAGGACTTATGGGGGGCGCGTTGCGCTTAGCATTAGAAATTGAGCATAATAACTGGCAAGAGGCTGAAGCCATTCTGAATGCCATTCGACCCGCGACGAATAAAACGCACTTGTTTGATTTAGCGATGCAAAGCCGGACTTATGCAGATGATATTTTTGCCGTGGTGCACGTTTAACATCAGTTTATTAAATTAGAGCCAAATTGATATTGAGTGGTGTTAGATAACGTTGCTCTTGCTGTAAATCAGCAAATAAAATCGAGTGCTTGTTTGCCCAATCCGCATCGAGTTTAATGCTCAGTGTATCTTCTTGTGCTTGCAATTCTATCTTACCTGTTTGTTGATACTGTCGCTTCTGGTTGCAAATTATTGCTAAGCGCAGCAAGGTCAATAGTTTAGCAAAGTTCTTTGGTTGCTCAGTAAAAAGTGCGTGAATGTCAGTTGGTTTGATTTTCTTTCGGTAAAAACGAATTAAAGTGCTGAGTAATAGTTGTTGTTCTTGTGTAAAACCAGGAAGTTGGCTGTGCATAATAATATAAGCACTATGCTTGTGTAAGCCTGATGAATTGATAGTCAAACCAACTTCGTGAAGTTGTGCAGCCCAGCATAAAATCTGTAAATCACAGCTATTGAGCTGCCAGCTTCGTTCTGTTGCGGCAAAAAATTGTCGTAAAGTTTGACAAATGTTATCGCTATGGGCTGTATCAACAGTGTAGTGCTCGCATAAAGTATTTATAGTACGGGCACGAATATCAAACTCTTTACGCTGGTGGGCCTCATGCATAAGTCCTTCACGTAATGCAAAATCACAGTATTCTAAAGAGTGAATGTTGAGTTGTTTAAATATCGCAATTAATACAATGAGGCCACCGACAATACTATTGCGGCGTTCAATAGGAAGCCCTTTTAGCACCAATAGTTGTAATTGTTGTTGTTCAAATATGAGTGTTTTGATGTGTGTTAGACTTTTCAGAGTGAGGTGTGACTCATTAAAGTAAGCATGATTGATTGCGCTCAGTGTCTTGATGGTACCTGAGGTACCTAAGCAGGTTTCCCAACCTTTGTTTAAATAACTAGCCGTAATTACTTCTAAGTCTTGCTCAGCTTTGATTAGTGCTTTATTAAAGCGTTTTTCTGTTAACTTACCATCTGAGAAAAACTGCTGCGTCATGTTAACACAACCCATATTACGGCTTGTCAATAAGAGGTGGTTAAAATGTCGGCCAATAATGAGTTCACTACTACCTCCACCAATATCAATAACTAATCTGTTGTGTTCATTATGAATATAGTTAGCGACGCCTTGATAAATAAGGCGTGCTTCTTCTTGCCCCGAAATAACATTGATTTTAAATGGGAAGCATTGCTGAGCTTTGTGTAAAAAATGTTGAATATTTTTACTATTGCGCAATGTGTATGTAGCAACAACTTGTACATGACTATGAGAGAAGCTTTTTAAGGTTGTTGCAAACTGTTTTAACGCATGCAATGCGCGTTCAATTGCTTCGGATGATAGGTAGAAATCATCGTCTAGTCCTGCAGCGAGGTACACTCTTTGCTTTTCTTTATGTAATATTTGAAAGCGTCCGTCGACTTCTCTCGCAATTAATAAATGAAAGCTATTTGAGCCTAAGTCAACGGCGGCAATAGAGGGGTATTCTGTCATTGTGTGCTCTTACTATTTTCCCATTTCTTTAGATAGTCATATATTGCCAACTGTGAACGGATCTTTTTGCTATTACCTCTGCGAACATAGAGGTTCTTTTGTTCTTTATCAATGACCCTAGCTTTACATCGGTCACGTAATTGCAGCTCCAATATTTCTATAATGACGTTTTTTAATTCGTCATCATAGATAGGTGCAGTTACCTCAACACGGTGGTCAAGATTACGAGTCATCCAATCAGCAGATGAAATATAGACCTGAGGATCTCCATCGTTTTCAAATACCATAACACGGGGGTGCTCTAAAAACCGATCAACGATGCTGATAACTTTGATATTGTCACTAAAACGAGGTAAACCAGGGACCAATGCACACATCCCTCTTACTATAATACGAATTTTAACACCGTGACGGGCTGCAAAGTACAGCTTATCTACCAATTGCTTATCAACTAGGTTATTTATCTTTATTGTGATTTTACCTATCTTTCCTTGTTCGCACAGTCGTACCTCACGGTCGATTAAATCAAGAATACGATCTCTTGCATTGACAGGAGAAATCATCAAATGTTCAAAATGAAAGGGTCGATAGCTGCTTTCTATAAATTTGAAAACGCTATCACATTCATTACATATATCGGTGTGTTTTGTAAACAGACTAAAGTCAGTATAAATCTTCGCTGTTTTCTCGTGGAAATTACCGGTGCCGATATGCGCGTATTTTACTATTCTCCCTTTCTCTTTACGGTGAATGACGCAGAGTTTGCTATGCACTTTTAATGCAGGAATACCGACCATTACCTTAATCCCAGCCTCGGAAAGTAATTTAGCCCATTCAATATTATTTTGCTCATCAAAACGGGCTTTTAACTCGACCATGACGGTTATTTTCTTGCCGTTTTTGGCTGCACTTAATAAAGATGAAATTAACCGAGAGCGACTGGCAACTCGATAAATATTCACCTTTATTTGTGTAACTTTGGGATCAAAAGCAGCTTGGCGTACATATTCCAACATGTGGTTAAAGGTATGATAGGGATAATAAAGCAGAATATCCTTCTCTGAAATCGCTTTGAATACACTGCCATGCGCGTCGAAGGCTGCACTTTGTAATGGCTGTAATGGCGCGTTTTCTAAATGCTTTCGTCCAACATTTGGAAACGAAATAAAGTCTCTAAAATTACGATAGCGGCCTCCGGGGATCAGGGCATCTTGATGGGTAACACCGAGACGTTTTTTCATGATTTTAAGCATTTCTTCGGGCATAGCTTGGTCATATACGAGCCTAACGGGTTCCGCACATAAGCGTTGTTTTAAGCCTTTAGACATTTTATCTAAAAGGCCTTCTTCTATTTCGTTATCTAGATTGTACTCTGCATCTCGGGTCAGTTTTATTGCATAGCCATCGATACTATCAAAATTGAAAAAGCCTTTAAAAACATCCTTTATGAAATATTGAACGACATCGTCTAGCATCACAATTGTTTTATGACGCTTGGCTTTTTCTGGGGGTAATTGAACAAAGCGTTCAATGCGATCTGTGGGGATTTCAAGTAATGCGTGATGTTGCTTTTCTCCGAGCATTTGCACAAAAAAATAGATCATCGTATCGTTGATATTGTTAGAGTAATCTTTATTCTCAGTTAATAGCATGGGCGACATCTGTGGTAATACTTGGTCTTTAAAGAATTGTTTAAGCCACGCTAAGTGCAGTTCCGATAAATCACGGGGCTGTGCCACATGAATATTGTGCTTTTCTAAATCGGCCAATATTTGCTGGTGAACCACGTTGAATTTCTTTCCGAGTTCAAGTACTTTTTTATTAATATTAGCAAGTAGTGCTTCATCGGCATCAAAGTGCGCATCGGATAATTTATTTAATAATACACGCCGCTTTACATCGGCCACACGAACTCGAAAAAATTCATCTAGATTATTGGAAAATATACCTAAAAATCGCATTCTTTCTATTATTGGATTGCTGTTATCTTTTGCTTCTTGTAGAACTCGTTCATTGAACGAAAGCCAACTGAGCTCTTTTGAAAAGTAACTTATCGTTTCAGTAGGATGAGAGGTCGCCTGCATTTTTTAATTCTTTAGGAAGAAATTAAAAGTAATATAGGTCCAAGGTGTGACATTTTCATGACAAGCCTTAACGCTTGTCATGACTAACTATTTACGAAATCGATATGGGGTTAATCCGATTCAATATCGACAATTAAATCGCTGGTTATTGATTCTAATGCATCAATAACATTATCTTTGTGCATGCCAGTTGGCAAGGTAACAGTTGCAAACGCACTGAATATAGGTACCCCCCAATTTGGCGCGCTTTGTTTTCGAGAATTTAAATGCGTGATGTTTGCTCCTTTATGGCGGATCACAGAAGCAAGCTCTTGTACTATACCGGGTCTATCATTGCCGGTAATAACGAGGTTTAATGTTTCGGGTGTATCAGGTGCAGCTTCTAGCTCACCTAGCTCTATTTTTATTTCTAAGCCTGCAAGCGTTTTTAAAGCATCTTGAATTTCCTGTAAATGCTCTTCAGCAATTTCAACTTGTACAATGCCCGCGAATTGGCCTGCTAAATGGCTTAAATTACTGGTAAGCCAATTACCGTGGTGTGAAAGTAATGTTGAAGATATTTCTTCAACTAGACCTGGTCGATCTTTTCCGATAATGGTTAGTACTAACTGCTTCATAATGCGTATCTCTTATTATTGTAGCCTTGTTAAGTATGACAAGGCATTGAAAAAAGCGGCTACAACAAAGTGGGTATGATCCTTATACATAGCCTACTAAGGTAGATAATGCATTTATAGATTAGTTCAGTGTTTGTGGTTGTCCAATAAATTCAACGCTGAAATGTAAACAAATGCAAACTGCTATACGTCAATCTTATTTCTTCAGTTTATGCAACTTTCCGGTTGAAAAATCCGTACCTAAAAACATGATGTTATACCTAGCTTCATGTAACATGCACGGTGTAACATAATTGTCATCTTGATGAAATATAATGCGCGCAACTTTAAGATAAAAGGGTGTTTTGATGTCTTCAAATCCGCAGCAACCGTCTTTTAAAACGGATAGAAGCCGTCTATTAAAAGATCGGTTCGCACAATATGGCATTACCGCTGGTGGGGTAATGGTTTTGATCGCTTTGTTGATGATCTTCTTCTATTTATTGTATGTTGTACAACCAATTTTGGAGTCAGCTAAAGTTGAGAAACGTGTCGACATCGTACTGCAAAATACTGAACAATATGTTGGTATTGGCGTAGAAGAACAAACAGAAATTGCTTACCTATTGAATAAAACCGGTGGGGTGGACTTTTTTCAGCTTAAAGGTGCCAATACAGGTAAAAAATTGAAAAGTCTAGCAACGAATCTAGATGGGCAAGTTACGAGCTTCGCAAAAAGTGCTCCTTTTTTGGGGCAATATGCATATGGACTTGATAATGGCCAAGTTCAATTGGTACGCCCTTCTTTCTTAGTAACTTTTCCTGGCAACGAACGGGTCATTACACCACGCTTGAGCTATCCGCTAGATGGTCAGCAATTATTAGTGGACGAACAAGGTCACGCCATTGAACGTTTAGCGTTTAGTCATTACGAAGAAAAAACAGCCGTGGTTGCATTAACGAGTGATAAGCGCGTTATATTTGCTTCTTTTACCGCGGAAGAAAATATGTTCAGTGGAGAAGTTGAGTGGGTGATTGAGCGCACAGAGTTGGCAGTTGACAGCCGCATCGATGAGTTGCTTATGTCACCAGACACAACACGGACATTCATTCGTTCAGCAAATCAAGTTTACATATTTGATACACGCGATCCTAGTGATGTTAAACAGCTCCAAATTTTGGCTGCAAATGAAGAAAATGCCAATTTAGTAGGCACCACTTTATTAGCCGGTGCTAACTCTCTCATGCTCGCAAATGATAATGGTGAAGTTTCCCAGTGGTTTGAAATTAATACAGATGATGGTCGCCAGTTTAATAAAATTCGCGCGTTTGAAACGAGCAAAAACAGCAATGTTGATATCCATAGTGAATTTTATCGTCGTACCTTCTTTACAACAACGGATAGTGGTGATTTAGGGCTTTATTATACAACGAGCCAAGCGCATTTGTGGCAAGGTAAAGTCAGCCAAGGTGCCATTGACGCTTTTGCTGTATCTCCGCGATCAAATGCGGCGTTGATTATTACAGATGATAAGCTATCCATATTTGATATTCATAACGAACACCCTGAAGTAACATGGTCTGCATTGTGGCAAGAAGTATGGTATGAAGGGTACCCAGAACCAGCTTATACGTGGCAGTCTACGTCCGCCTCAGATGACTTTGAATCAAAGTTTTCTTTGGTACCTATTTCTTTTGGTACGATTAAAGCGGCAATGTACGCCATGTTGTTCGCAGTACCGATTGCACTATCTGCAGCTATTTACACCGCATACTTTATGTCGAGCGAATTACGTCGAGTTGTTAAGCCAACGGTTGAAATAATGGAAGCACTACCAACCGTTATTTTAGGGTTTTTAGCAGGATTATGGTTAGCGCCACTCATAGAAATACACTTACCCGCAATCGTCGCATTACTCATTTTGTTACCGCTATCGATGATAGCAACCGCATTCTTGTGGACTAAATTGCCGGAGAATATACGTCATTTGCTACCCGATGGCTGGCATTCAATCATACTTATTCCGGTCGTGTTATTGGTTGGCTGGTTATCTTTTACGATAAGTGGTGGTGTAGAAGAGTATGTTTTCGATGGCAATGTTCGCCAATATTTAACCAATGAATTGGGAATGACATTTGATCAGCGCAATTCGTTAGTAGTTGGTATCGCGATGGGCTTTGCTGTTATTCCCACTATTTTCTCAATTGCTGAAGATGCGGTATTTAGTGTGCCAAAGCACTTATCAAATGGTTCACTGGCGCTCGGTGCTACTCAGTGGCAGACGTTGGTTAGGGTGGTGTTGCTGACAGCGAGTCCAGGTATATTCTCAGCGGTCATGATGGGTCTAGGTCGTGCAGTGGGTGAAACAATGATTGTACTAATGGCAACCGGTAATACACCTATTATGGATTGGAGCATCTTCCAAGGCATGCGTACATTGGCCGCCAATATTGCAGTTGAAATGCCAGAATCAGAAGTGGGTAGTTCACATTACCGCATTCTATTTTTAGCTGCATTTGTACTATTTATTTTTACTTTTGTATTTAACACGATTGCTGAGTTTGTTCGTCAGCAGTTACGTGAAAAATACAGCTCAATGTAATTACGGGAGTTCATGACATGGTAAAGCAGTGGTTTAAGTCAGGTTCTCCATGGATCTGGATGACAGGTGGTGCCGTTAGTATCAGTTTAATATCGGTACTTGGGCTATTAGCGATGATCGCATGGAAAGGCTTGAGCTTTTTCTGGCCATCAGAGGTTGTTGAATTAGAACTCAATGGTTCGGTTGCAAAGCAAACTGTTATAGGTGAAATCTATGACAGAGAAATGGTGCCAAAGTCTCGATTAGAGGCGGCAGGTTATGATCTATCGGCATTTGATGCTGAAGATATAGAACGTATACTTGTAAAAACGGGTAACCGAGAGTACGTAGAGCTTGATTTTAGATGGGTACTTTCTACCGATATTATGAAGCAGTCAATGCCAGCCAAGTTGGCCGTATTCGAGCGTAGTAAAAATGGTAACTTTTATGGGTACGTTGATCATATCGTTGAAAATGGTCAAGTTGTCGAAAATCAGTCTGTTGATAAACTTCACGAATTAGTTGAGCGCGCCGTTGACCTTAACGATGAAGCACTCGACCTACAAAATGGCGACATTGGCCATATTAATTATGAACTTGAAAGGTTACGTTTAAAAGAAAAAGGCTATGAGCTCGATAACGCATTAACCGATGAACGAGTTGCTGATTTACAAGCGCAACGAGTTGCATTGCGTGAGGAGTATAAGGTTTTTGAAAAGCGTTTATTTGAACTGCGTAATCAAGCAAAACGTGATCAAGTTGTTGTAAGAGATATGCGCGGTGAGTTGGTTACACTACCCATTTATCAGGTGTTAGATGTTTGGTTTCCAAATGATATGGGTACATTTGCAAAAGTTGTACATTATTTGTCTCAACTTGGTAAATTTGTGAGTGATGACCCTCGTGAAGCCAATACCGAGGGGGGAGTATTTCCTGCTATTTTCGGTACGGTATTTATGGTTATGCTAATGGCAGTAATTGTGACGCCATTTGGTGTGGTTGCGGCGATTTATTTACATGAGTATGCTGCGAAAAATGCAGTAACTAAAATGATTAGAATTGCAGTAATAAACCTCGCAGGTGTACCTTCTATTGTTTATGGGGTATTTGGCTTAGGCTTTTTCGTGTACGTGTTAGGTGGTTCATTAGACCAGCTATTTTACCCTGAAGCTGCACCAAGTCCGGTGTTTGGTACACCAGGTGTCATTTGGTCTGCATTGACACTGGCAATATTAACGTTACCTGTTGTCATTGTATCAACAGAAGAAGGGTTATCTAGAATTCCAAGCTCAGTACGTCATGGTTCCTTGGCTTTGGGCGCAACACAAGCAGAAACCCTGTGGCGTATTATTGTACCAATGGCAAGCCCTGCTATTATGACTGGGTTAATTTTAGCCGTAGCACGTGCTGCAGGTGAGGTTGCGCCATTGATGTTAGTAGGTGTTGTTAAAATGGCACCAACCTTGCCGTTGGATGGGAATTTTCCATATATACATTTAGATCGTAAGTTTATGCACTTAGGCTTCCATATATATGATGTTGGTTTTCAAAGTCCAAACGTAGAAGCTGCAAGGCCGTTAGTGTATGCAACCGCATTCTTGTTAGTGTCGGTGATCATAGCACTCAATATTACAGCAATCGGTATTCGTAACCATTTGCGTGAAAAGTTCAGATCACTTGAGCATTAATAGTAAAGATTTTAAGTAGGTAAAAAACATGATTACAGTAGCTCCAGAAGTTAATCAGGCCAATGGCCAAATGAAATTAGATTTAGCAAACTTGTCTCCAGAGCAAACCGCACTGGAGATCAAGAACCTCGATCTTTACTATGCCGACAAGCAAGCTCTTAGTAATGTGAACATGCTTATTCCAAAAGGACAGGTTACCGCGTTCATCGGGCCATCAGGCTGTGGTAAGTCAACGTTACTTCGCTGTATTAATCGTATGAATGATTTGGTTGATACATGTCGCATTGAAGGCGAAATTATCTTACACGGGCAAAACATTTATGATAAGCGTGTAGATGTTGCCGCATTGCGCAGAAATGTAGGCATGGTATTCCAACGACCGAACCCATTTCCTAAATCTATTTATGAAAATGTTGTGTATGGCCTTCGTTTACAGGGTATAAAAGATAAACGTAAATTGGATGAAGTTGTAGAGAAGTCGTTACGAGGTGCTGCACTTTGGGATGAAGTAAAAGACAGGCTACATGATAGCGCGTTTGGTTTATCTGGTGGTCAGCAGCAGCGTTTAGTGATTGCGCGTTCTATTGCAATCGAACCTGAAGTGTTATTACTTGATGAACCTACATCAGCACTCGATCCCATTTCAACATTGGTCATTGAAGAGCTCATCAATGATTTAAAGAACAAGTATACGGTTGTCATCGTAACGCACAATATGCAGCAGGCTGCGCGTGTATCTGATCAAACTGCCTTTATGTACATGGGGGAGTTGATTGAATATGCGGATACTAATACTTTATTCACGACGCCATTAAAGAAGAAAACAGAAGATTACATTACAGGTCGTTACGGTTAAGCGCATCAGTTTTTAGGAGAATGAGAGTGGAACATAATTTAAATAAACACATTTCAGGTCGTTTTAACGAAGAGCTGGAAAATGTGCGTAACCATGTATTAAGTATGGGTGGCTTAGTTGAACAACAGCTCAATCTTGCATTAGATGCAGTGAACAGTTGCGACGCCGAGAAGGCGCGTAAAGTCAGTGAAAATGACTATAAAGTCAATGCAATGGAGGTGAACATTGACGAAGAGTGCACACGTATTATTGCAAAGCGTCAGCCGGCAGCGAGTGATTTACGTTTGGTTGTTGCGATTGCTAAAACTATCGCAGATTTAGAGCGTATTGGTGATGAAGCGGAAAGGATTGCACGTGTAGCGTTAGACTCGTTTACGAAAGATCAACAAGATTTGCTGCTGAATATTGATAATATGGGCCGCCAGGTTTCTCGAATGCTTCATGATGTACTTGATGCTTTTGCAAGAATGGATGTACAAAAAGCGTTTGAAGTACACAAAGAAGATGCAAAGGTAGATAGAGAATATGAAGCATTAACACGTCAAATAATGACGTATATGATGGAAGATCCACGCTCAATACCCAAAATTATGGATTTAATTTGGTCTGTGCGTTCTTTAGAGCGGATTGGAGATCGGTGTCAAAATATTGCAGAATACGTAATTTATTTTGTGAATGGAAAAGATATTCGTCATACATCTCAAGAAGATATAGAAAAATCTCTTTAATACCGAGCTATCTTTTCAGGCGTGCATAATTTCGATTATGCACGACTTAATCATCTTATAGATAAAAATCCGTTCACAATAGCGCTTAATGCTGTAAAATTCGTGCTGCAAAGCATATAAATATGATTTAAGGGTCAATTATGCCTACAAACGCGTTTTTAGGAGTATTTGCAAAATCTCCTATTAAGCCAGTGGAAGAACACATTAAAATAGTACATGAGGCGAGTAAGTCTTTGGTGCCATTTTTTAATCATGTTTTCAAAGGGGAATGGACAGAAGCGGAAGCGCTACGAGTTCAGATCCGCAATCTAGAGCGCGAAGCAGATGTTTTAAAACGTGAAGTACGTTTACAGCTTCCTCGTGGTCTTTTTATGCCAGTAGAACGAACAGATCTATTGGAATTAATTACCCACCAAGACAAAATCGCCAATAAAGCGAAAGACATCGCAGGTCGCGTTGTTGGACGTGAAATGGAGATCCCTGAGTCTATCCAAGTTTACTTCCTTACCTACTTGCAACGTTGTGTTGATGCTACAAAACAGGCATCGAAAGCAATCAACGAACTTGACGAACTATTGGAAACCGGTTTTAGAGGTCGCGAAGTGACCTTGGTAGAAAAAATGTTAGTTGAGTTGGATGCAATTGAGCAAGACACGGATGATATGCAAATAATAATCCGCCGAGAATTACGAGCGGTTGAAAGTGAACTAAATCCAATTGATGTGATGTTTTTATATAAAATCATTGAATGGGTTGGTGAGCTTGCAGATATTGCAGAACGTGTTGGTTCGAGATTAGAAGTAATGCTTGCGCGTTAATCTAAAGATAATAGTTTTAAAAAAGTAAGGTTTTACAATGGATATCATTGCATCCTACGGTACCATGTTGGTGCTTTTAGCTGCCGCAGTGGGTTTTTTTATGGCTTATGGTATTGGTGCGAATGACGTTGCCAATGCGATGGGTACTTCGGTTGGTTCTAAAGCACTAACTATTAAGCAAGCAATTATTATTGCTATGATCTTTGAATTCGCTGGTGCGTATCTGGCTGGTGGAGAAGTGACGTCAACAATCCGAAAAGGGATCATTGATGCCGCGCCATTTGCGGATATTCCTGAGCTGATGGTGTTAGGTATGATCTCAGCACTATTTGCAGCCGGAACATGGTTACTACTGGCGTCAGTGCTGGGTTGGCCTGTATCAACAACTCATTCGATTATTGGTGCCATTATTGGTTTTGCCCTAGTTGCGGTAGGTAGTGAAGCGATTCAATGGGACAAAGTTGCGGGAATTGTGGGCAGTTGGATTGTGACTCCTGCAATATCAGGTTTTATTGCTTATCTCATATTTATGAGTGCGCAGAAACTCATATTTGACACAGAGCAGCCACTAAAGAATGCAAAACGCTTTGTGCCTATCTATATGGGCCTTGCCGGCTTCGTTATGTCTTTGGTAACGATCAAAAAGGGTTTGAAGCACATAGGCATTAACTTAGGCACTTTTGAGGGTTATGCTTTGGCTATCGGTATTGCTGTTGTCATCGGTATTATCGGTAAGTTTGTGATAGATCGTATGAAGATGGATCCACAAGCTGATAAACAAATGCAATTTAATAACGTTGAGAAAGTATTCGCTATCTTAATGGTATTGACGGCTTGTTGTATGGCATTTGCACATGGTTCAAATGATGTTGCTAATGCGATTGGTCCACTTGCTGCTGTTGTTAACATTGTTGAAAACAATGGGGAAATTGCTAAGAAAGCGGCAATTGCTTGGTGGATTTTACCTTTAGGCGGGTTCGGTATTGTTGCAGGTCTAGCCATTTTAGGTAAAAAAGTAATAAAAACAATTGGTGAAGGGATCACACATTTAACACCTAGCCGAGGCTTTGCCGCTGAATTAGCAGCTGCTTCAACCGTTGTTATCGCCTCAGGAACTGGTCTTCCAATTTCTACTACACAAACATTGGTTGGTGCGGTGTTAGGGGTTGGTATGGCACGTGGTATTGCGGCATTGAATATGTCGGTGGTAAGAAACATTGTAGTTTCTTGGGTAATCACATTGCCAGTTGGCGCTGCCCTTGCTATTGTTATATTCTACATATTAAGAACCGCATTTGGCGTGTAATTAATAAAACAGACTTTTAGCTTGAAAAGATCTCAATACTCTAGGTATTGGGGTCTTTTTATTTTTTAATCGCGTATAAGTCACGGTTCTTCAAGTTGGCATTTTTTGCCTAGTTGGCACCCTCAAATAAAAATGTGTTAATCATATTAAAATATTACCCATATATCTAGGAGTGCACTTTAAGCAATTGATATAAGCAAATTGTTTTCCTTGCCTGGCATCAAGGTTATACTGCTACTATCTATCTCAAGCCGTAGCAAAGTTTTATACAGTGAATAACTTACCTAGTATCAAGCAACTTCAATATTTAATCGCAGTGCATCAACACCAGCATTTTGGCAGAGCTGCTGAAGCATGCTTTATCGGTCAATCGACACTAAGTAGCGCGATTCAAACACTGGAAGAAACTCTGGGGTGTCAACTCATAGAACGAGAAAATCGCAGTCTGATGTTTACTGATATCGGAGAGGAGGTCGTTGTTCGTGCAAAAAAAATAATTGCGGATACGATGAGCGTAAAAGAATTAACTAAAAGTTATAAACACCCTTTATCTGGCAAGCTTACTTTAGGCGTGATCCCTACTATTGCGAGCTTTATTGCTGCACCACTATATCAGTTCTGTAAACAACAATTCCCGCAGTTACAACTTGTTTTGGTCGAAGACACCAGTGATCGCCTGTTAGATAAGCTGGAGCATGGTCATATTGATATGGGCATGCTTGCATTGCCTTATCATACTGACAAATTTCACACTCAAATTTTAGCGCAAGATCACTTTTCTCTGGTGCACCACAAAGAGTATCTCGTAGCCGACGGCGTTGAAGATTTTAATTTATTGCCAGAACAAAGTGTGTTTTTACTAGAAAAGGAGCACTGTATGACAGGCCATGCACTTAGCGCATGCCATTTAAATCGAAGTGCATGTATAAACCCCTTTGAAGCTGCAAATTTGCATACCTTATTAAGTATGGTGGAGTATCAAAATGGTGTGACGTTTTTGCCTAAAATGGCAATTAATGCGGGCATTTTAGATGGAAAAAACATGACGGCAAAAGCTTCTCAAGCAGATGCCTATCGCGAAATTGGATTATTGTGGCGAAAAACTACAGGTCGAATTCGTGACTTTAGACTGTTCAGTGAGCAAGTAGGTGTATTTGTTTCTGAACAGTGTAAGTAAACAAAATAAAAAATGGGTGCATCACGCACCCATTAAAGAGACTAACTAACGTTAATAGATCACTTATAGTGGCTGTTCAAAGTTCCTAGCACTATTGAGATTTGGTAAAAACAATAAATATACCCACACCACTAAATTGAAGTAAGGTATTAGTGCAAGTGTTATAAACAGCTTGTTCGGGTAACCTTTATTTAGTGAGATACGGTAGCATTGCTGTGCGACGATAAAATGAACCGTCAATAAAAATGAAATCAGTAGTAGCATAATAACACTCCTCGATATCCATAGTGCGATGTAGCTCAATCCATTGAATGTCCACTAGAAAAGAATAAATCAATAACTTAGGTGGACATCTTCACATTAGAGTAATTATAGATGATTTTTTGACAAGGAAAAGAGGGCCCTTGCAATTATTTTTTATCAACTTGTTTTACTGGCTAAAATAGTTTCTAAATTGTCTTTTAATGCTGAAATAGGCATTGGTCTAGCAATGAAATAGCCTTGACCATAATCGACACCAATGTCTTTAAGGGCTAAAAAAATCTCAATGTTTTCAACATACTCAGCGACAGAACGTTTATCTAATGAATGACTTATATCATGTACTGCTTTTACCAATGCGAGGTCAATGGGGTCATTAAGCATATCTCGAACAAATGATCCATCAATTTTAACGTGCTGCGCAGGCAACTGTTTTAAGTAGCTAAAAGTGCTAAATCCAGTACCAAAATCATCAATCGAAAAGTGGCAACCAAGTTGGTTTAACTTAGCTATCATGGTTTGTGTTGCGTTTAAGTTGTTAATACTCGCTGATTCAGTTATTTCAAATATAATATGTTCAGCAGGCACTTGATATTCAATCAAGCACGCTTGTATATGTGGTAATAAGCGCTCATCTAAGAAAGAGTGTGCAGAGAGGTTAATGGCAATTTGATTGAGCTCCTGATGCTCTGCAACGTCTTTAATGGCTTGTTTAATTACGCACTTGTCCATGAGGAAAGTATCGTTGAGCAGCTCTAAAGCGGGAATAAAGTGGTTTGGATAAACGAGTTCATCATTAATTTTTAGACGCAGGAGGGTTTCATAGTAAGCAACCGTGTTCTTTTTGAAGTCCCAAATAGCTTGATAATGTAGTTCGATATGGTTATTTTGCAGTGCTTGCCTCACACTGTGGCCCCACTCAAGTCCCGTCTGCAATGTATTATTTTGAGCGTCTTCCTTGTTATAGCAATGTACTAGGTTACGACCTAAATTTTTTGCTATGTAAAGTGCAATGTCAGCTTGTTTAAGGCACTCATTTGCATCATGGTTACTGGGGGTTATTTGTGTCAGTCCAATAGAGCAGCTAATTGAATAGCTATGCTCTTCTGAATGAAAAATATGTTTTTCGATAGCAACACAGATACTTTCTGCTGCTAAATGGGCGTCAAGTAAATTAATATTTTTTAAAATGACTGCAAATTCATCACCGCCGATACGGAAAATTAAATGTTCATCATCGATATTGCTGCCAAATAGTTGTGACACTTCTTTTAATACGATATCTCCTTGTTGATGGCCTTTACTATCGTTGATGATTTTGAAGTGATCTAAATCTATATATAAAAGGGCGTGCTCGGTTGTCGAGTCAGGTTCAACTTTACTGCATAACAACTGCAATTGCTGATCGAAATAATAGCGATTATGCAAGCCTGTTAAAGTATCATGTAGCGCAAGGTGGCGTAGTTGTAATTCAGCTTGCTTACGTTCATGAATATTGTCTAAAGTAGCAGTGATTGTAGCTCGATTGGTACTATTTTTTATCAATTGAAAGCGGCATTCTGTCCATATACTGTGTGCTTGTTGGTGAACAAGCTTAAGCTCTAGTTGAGCATGTTGTAACTTACCAGATAAGATATTACCAAGTGTTTTTTGTAATGTCTCTTGATGTTCTATTCCAAAATAATCACACAACCCTTTACCAATACTCGCTTTTATTCGGTACCCAGAGAGAGACTCCCAAGCTGGGTTTATAAAACGTATATGGCCTTGTGTATCCAGTTCCATAACTACGGTGTTTAAGTGTAACAAGATACGCTGATGTGCTGAAAAAAGTTCTTTATAGCGATGTTCACTGCGACTTAACAAAGAGACCTTATCGGCAAACTCGGCATAACTCACCATGAAATCTTCGCGTCGAGCGGCATGATCACATACTTTGCCGAGCATAGAAATATCATATGGTGCACGAACAAAGTCAGTGACACCCAGAAGTAGTAACTGCTCAGCATAATCAGCGTCTTTATTGTCGATAATCGTGACGATTGCTTGGTTGGGATTATGCTCTAAAATACTATCAACTAATTCTTTAGCCGCTTCAGCACGGGTGGCTGTAGCGTCCAGTAGTACTATGGAGTATTGATGTTGTAAAAATTGCGATAACGCGGCATTAGCTGTTGTGACATGTGTACACGAGAAGTTAAGTGCCAAATGTTGGCAAATTTCATTGGCTCTTTGGGTATCGCTTTCGAGTAATAATAGATCCAAACGACTACTTTTTTCTAAATGTGTCGATAGTACATTGGCTAAAACTTGAGGCAACATCTCTTGGCGTTCGAATGGTAATACTGCATCTATACTGTAGCTGCGGGCGGTTGTTTCGGCAATGCGCTCGCAATAAATCGGCGGTATGAGAACAATCGGCGTATTTTTTGGGGTTTGAAGTAACCCTGAACGGATCATCCTAGCGAAGCGCCAGCCATCTATTTTTCCGACATCTAACCCCGTTATGATCAAATCAACCGCTTGTTTCTTTAATACTTGTAAAGCAGCTTGGCTATCTGCACGTTCAATGAATTGAAACACATCTAAATTAGAGAGTGTTTGTTTTATCGCGCAGCGTTCTTCATTGCTCGCGTTCACAATTAGCAAGTTAAGTTGTCTTGCCATGGTTACAACCTTAAACCCATGTCAGTCTTTAGTAACAATCCGTACCTCTAGTTATAGTAATGTCACAAGTAATTGTTTCTAATTGGCTATCTAGTGTAACTCGCATATCCAACTCCTTTGGTGCGTTGCGCTTTTTTGTCAGCAGCCAGCAATCAGGCTAGGTTAATGCTATTTTTGCAAGGTTACAAGCACTTGATTTAGGCTTTTAGGATCTCTAGACTTGGCGCCAATTAAGATATTGAGAGAAGTTGCCATGCGCGTTGCTGATTTTAGCTTTGAATTACCAGATGAATTAATTGCTCGTCATCCTAAAAAAGAACGAACAAGTAGTCGTTTACTCACCTTAAACGGTAATAGTGGCCAGCTTGATCATAAAACCTTTAAAGACATTATCGACATGCTCGAACCGAATGACTTGATGGTGTTTAATAATACAAAAGTTATCCCAGCTAGGATGTTTGGACAAAAAGCGTCAGGTGGTAAAGTAGAAGTACTGGTTGAACGGGTCCTTGATGAGCATAGGGTGCTAGCACATGTACGTGCTAGCAAGTCACCTAAGCCTGGCACTGAACTTATTCTTGAAGGTAAGGCTCAGGCAACGATGGTGGCGCGTCATGGGGAACTGTTTGAATTAAAATTTGCGGGTGAGCAAACCGTCTTAACTATTTTAGATGATATTGGTCATATGCCGTTGCCTCCTTATATCGACAGACCTGATGAAGATGAAGATAAAGAGCGCTATCAAACCGTCTACAATGAGAAACCTGGTGCAGTCGCAGCACCAACAGCTGGGTTACACTTTGATGAAGCGCTACTTGAACAAATTAAAAACAAAGGGATTGAAACTGCTTTTATTACGCTACATGTCGGCGCAGGGACTTTTCAACCGGTGCGTGTAGATGATATAGATGATCATGTTATGCACTCTGAATATATTGAAGTGCCAGATAATGTGGTTGCAGCCATTGCGAGAACAAAAGCCAAAGGGGGGAGAGTTGTTGCTGTGGGAACAACCTCAGTACGCTCACTTGAATCAGCAGCCAAAGCAAGTGACAGCGAGTTAAAAGCGTTTTATGGTGATACTGACATATTTATTTACCCAGGTTATGAGTTTCAAGTCGTGGATGCAATGGTGACTAACTTTCATTTACCCGAGTCGACTCTAATTATGTTGGTGAGCGCATTTTCTGGCCAAGCGCATATTATGAGTGCATATCACACTGCGGTTGAAGAGCAATACCGCTTTTTCAGTTACGGTGATGCAATGTTTTTAACAAAACAAACCCAAAAGTAGTAATTAAACAAGCCCAGACCTCACTGGGCTTGTTAACAAAATCATCACTTTTAGTCTTCACTTGCTTTAAAAGTCAAATTTCGGCCCAATAATTAGAATTGCACCCATAAACAAGGTAGAATCGAGCAGATTTTTTAACCTGATTATTAACGACTAACTGTTAATAGCTGTTTATGTTGGACTGTTTTTCCGACTTTGAGGTAATAATGAAATTTGAATTAGATCGTACTGACGGAAAAGCGCGCCGTGGCCGCTTGATTTTTGACCGTGGTGTTGTAGAAACCCCCGCGTTTATGCCTGTAGGTACGTACGGTACAGTAAAAGGTATGACGCCAGATGAGTTAAAAGGCACCGGCGCTGAAATTTGCTTAGGTAACACCTTTCATTTGATGCTGCGTCCGGGCACTGAAATCATCAAACAACATGGTGATTTACACGATTTTATGAATTGGGATAAACCAATTCTTACTGACTCAGGTGGCTTCCAAGTATTTAGTTTAGGGGCGATGCGTAAAATCTCTGAGGAAGGCGTTTTATTTCAATCGCCGGTTAATGGTGAGAAAATAATGTTGTCACCTGAGAAAGCGATGCAGGTACAGTGTGACTTAGGGTCTGACATTGTTATGATTTTTGATGAATGTACGCCATACCCAGCGACTGAAAAAGAAGCGCGTGATTCAATGGAATTATCATTGCGTTGGGCTAAACGCTCAAAAGAAGGACATGGTGATAACCCTTCCGCTTTGTTTGGGATCATTCAAGGTGGCATGTACCCTGAGCTGCGTGCGGTATCACAAAAAGGATTAGAAGAAATAGGCTTTGACGGTTATGCACTCGGAGGCTTGTCAGTCGGCGAACCAAAAGAAGATATGATCCGTATTTTGGACAATTGTGCATATAAAATGCCTGAAGATAAACCTCGTTATTTAATGGGGGTGGGTAAGCCTGAAGATTTAGTAGAAGCTGTGCGTCGCGGTATTGATATGTTTGACTGTGTTATGCCAACAAGAAATGCGCGTAATGGTCATTTATTCATTACAGGCGGGGTGATAAAAATCCGCAATGCTGTACATAAAACAGATACAGGGCCATTAGACCCTGAGTGTGATTGTCATACGTGTGAGGGGTACTCTCGCGCTTACCTACATCACTTAGATAAATGTAATGAAATTCTAGGCGCACGTTTAAATACTATTCATAATTTACGTTACTATCAACGTGTTATGGAAGGGTTGCGCAATGCAATTAGTGAAGGTAAATTGGATGAATTTGTTGCTGATTTCTATTCACGCCGTAATTTACCAGTACCGCCACTGGCTGATACTACAACAAATTAAATAGCAAATTTTAAAAATTAAAGAGGAAGTATTATGAGTTTATTTATGTCGAGTGCACATGCAAGCACGGCAGGCGCAGCACCTGCAGGTGGTGGTATGGAAATGTTGATCATGTTAGCCGTGTTTGGCTTGGTGTTCTACTTCCTAATTTACCGTCCACAAGCGAAGCGTGTAAAAGAGCATAAAAGTTTGATGGGAGCGTTAGGCAAAGGTGATGAGGTTTTAACACAAGGCGGTTTAGTTGGGAAAATATCAAAAGTATCTGATGACAAAGACTTTGTTGTTGTGGCTTTAAATGATCAAGCAGAAGTAACAGTTCAAAAATCAGCAATTTCGGCAGTGTTACCAAAAGGTACAATGAAGTCGCTATAATACATAACAATAAAAAAGGGATAGTCCAGTGTTAAACAAGTATCCAATGTGGAAATACTTACTTGTTCTCGCTGTGTTAGCGGTGGGCATTTTATATGCTTCACCAAACTTGTATGGCCGAGATCCGGCCATACAAGTTTCTGGTACTAAAGGTGCTAGTGCTGATTTAAGCGTAGTAGATCAAGTAAATAAAACACTTAACGATAACAATGTCACTGTTAAATCAACAGTGTTAGAAAATGGGCAAGTGCTAATACGCTTTAAAAATGTCGAAGAGCAATTAAAAGCTCAAGATATTTTGCGTGACTCATTAAGTGAAGAGTATATTTCTGCAATAAATATGAGCCCAGCTCAACCTGAGTGGTTAAAAAACTTAGGTGGTAATCCAATGAAACTCGGGTTGGATTTAAGTGGTGGTGTACATTTTACTATGGAAGTAGATATGGTCACTGCGCTAGATAATGCGTTAGAAACCATGGAGCAAGATTTTAAGAGCGATTTACGTGGTGAAAAACTGCGTTATCGCAGCGTTCGACGAGTTTCCGGTAGTGAGCGTATTCAAGTTGTAATGCGTGGTGATGCAGATAGGGATGCAGCAGAGCGTTTCCTGAAAGGGCGTTACCCTCTTTATACATTTATTAATGATAGCAGTAATGATTTAGCATTTTTTGCTAGTCTTTCACCGCAAAAATTTAAAGAAATTCGTGAATACGCCATCAAACAAAATGAAACGATTATTCGTAATCGTATTAACCAACTTGGGGTTGCAGAGCCGAATGTTCAACGCCAAGGCGCTGAGCGTATTATTGTTCAGTTACCAGGGGTACAAGATACAGCCCGTGCAAAAGAGATATTAGGCGCAACGGCAACGCTAGAGTTTCGTGAAGTAGATGAAAACGCAGATGTGCGTTCAGCAGCGCAAGGTAGAGTCCCCCCTGGAACTGAAGTAATTAATCATAAAGATGGCTATCCAGTCGTCATGAAGAAGCGCGTTATTTTAGCTGGTACACATATCACAGGTGCCCAATCAGGTGTTGATGAGTATCAACGTCCTCAGGTGAGTATTAGCCTCGATAGTAAAGGTGGTGCAAAAATGAGTGCCTTTACTAAACGAGCTGTAGGGAAACGGATGGCGACGGTTTTCATTGAATATAAGCCATCGGGCAAAAAAGATGAAAATGGTAAAGCACTGCCGCCTATCAAGGTAGAAGAAGTTATTAACGTTGCGACTATTCAGTCCCGGTTAAATAACTCATTCCGAATTACTGGTATTGATAACCCAGCTGAAGCACATAACTTAAGTTTACTGTTACGCGCAGGTGCATTGGTTGCTCCAATCCAAATTGTTGAAGAGCGTACTGTAGGCCCAAGTCTCGGTCAAGAGAACATAGAGGCAGGTATGACAGCCGTGGTGCTAGGTTTTGCGTTTGTATTAGCATTTATGTTGGCGTATTACAAAGGTTTTGGCTTGGTTGCTAATTTGGCACTAGCTGCAAATTTAGTATTGATCATTGGTGTAATGTCTATGATCCCTGGCGCTACTCTTACGTTACCAGGTATTGCTGGTATTGTACTGACTGTTGGTATGGCGGTTGATGCCAATGTATTGATATTTGAACGTATACGTGAAGAATTAGCAGATGGACGTAGTCCGCAGCAGGCGGTACACCAAGGGTATGACAGTGCATTTAGTACTATATTTGATGCAAATATTACGACGTTAATCGCAGCTGTGATTTTGTTCTCAGTAGGTACAGGTCCTATTGCCGGTTTCGCAGTGACACTCGCGATTGGTATTTTAACGTCTATGTTTACAGCCATTATTGGCACACGTGCGGTGATAAATTTCTTCATCGGTGGTAAACGTATCGATAAGCTTTCAATTTAGGGGAACGAAATGCAGTTATTAAAATTGAAAGACACCATTCGTTTTATGTCGGCACGCAAGTTAACGATGGCATTTTCCGCATTGCTGATTGTTGCATCGATTGCGTCTATGGCAATACGAGGTTTGAACTTTGGTCTGGACTTTACTGGTGGAACAGCAGTGGAAGTTGGCTTTTCTCAGCCCGCTGATCTAAAGAAAATTCGTTCGGTATTAGCTGAAAATGGTTTTGCTGATGCGTCAGTACAATTATTTGGTACCAGCCAAGAAGTTTTGGTTCGATTGGCACCACGTGGTGATGATGTTAAAGCTGAAGAAATTGGTAATCAGCTAGTTGCAGCCTTACAACAAGCTGATAGCAGTGTTGAAATGCGCCGTATTGAATTTGTTGGTCCAAGTGTTGGTGAAGATCTTAAAGAGCAAGGTGGTTTAGCGATGCTAACCGCTTTAATTTGTATCTTGCTGTATGTTGCATTTAGATTTGAGTGGCGATTTGCGGTTGGTGCTGTTGCTGCACTGTTCCATGATGTGATCTTAACAATGGGGCTATTCTCGCTTCTAGATTTAGAGTTTGACTTAACCATACTAGCGGCCATTCTTGCGGTGATAGGTTACTCACTCAATGATACGATTGTTGTCTCAGATCGTATCCGTGAAAACTTCCGTAAAGTACGTATTGATGACACATTAGAAATAATTAATATTTCATTGACGCAGACACTTAACCGTACGTTAGTTACTTCAATTACAACCATTCTTGTGCTTGTAGCCTTGTTTGTTTGGGGTGGCCAAACAATTCACGGCTTTGCGACTGCACTATTGTTTGGTGTTTTTATTGGTACTTATTCTTCGGTATATGTTGCCAGTTCAGTTGCAGTGGCCATGGGAGTGAGTAAAGAAGACCTTATTCCTGTTGAAGTTGAGAAAGAGGGTGCTGATTTAGACGCTATGCCATAGACGCTAATATCGATACTGAAAAAGCCACACTTAGTGTGGCTTTTTTTGTTTCAATAAAATGACACATGAGTATAATGAGAATCGTTTTCAATCATACTTTGAGGTTCTTATGTATAAACAGTTGGTAATTTTGCTAGCTGCAGCCAGTTTGACTGCATGTTCAGAAAAGGAAGAAGTCGCACAGGTACAGTCGGCACCTGTTGAAAAAGCTGAAACTACGCTTCAGGCATATAAGAGTCAGGCTAAATCCTTGTTAGCAGATATTAGAACTCAAAATACGGCTCAAGAATTAGAGCAAAGCTCAGCTAACTTAGTCAAAACTTCTCGTAAATTAATTTCGGAATTTACCTTGAAATACCCTCAGTGCCAAACATATTTAGGGGCACTAGATGCTGCAGCTGATGTGATCCCGACACTGCCATTAGAAGAAATTGAAACGGGATATCATGCTGATGGTAAACTCCCGAAGTTTGATGACCCCGTTTGTTATCATGCAAAAGATTTATTAGTGCACCCAGCAACAGTTCAAGCGATTGCTAAGCTTGGCTTTAAATCTGATACAGCTTATCAAGATGCGGAGCTTGAAATTGTTGAAGTGATTGCGCATTTTGATCAAGTAGAACGCGCTCTAAATTAAGAACTAAAATAAAGGGCTGTATTTGAACAGCCCTTTATACGTTGTACTATTTATAGAGCGCCCTCCAAGCACACGTTCTATATCCATTTTTCTCAAAATAAAAATTTCGGCAATTGTCATCATAATTACTGTTACCAACATCTATTCTATAGTTGCTGATGTACCAGTTATGCAGTGATGTGAAGCGCCCATTACTTAGCAAAGAAAAATGTACATGCGGTCCACTAGATTGCCCGCCTTGACATAGTGCTTGGTCTTTTCTATTGGCATAACGACCTAGCCACGCACCAGAATTAATTACATCCCCTGTTTGGTAGCGTAAATTACTCATATGATAATATTGTGTGGCGTAACCACTAGAGTGAGTTACGCGTATGTTACATGACGAGTATCGAGTTACCGTACCACCGTGGGCAGCTTGCACCCAAGGAGTGTTACTCCCCCAACCACCAGAGCCATTATTAAAATCTAAAGAAGAGTAAGGGTAGCCTGAACCCGTATTTGAATGGGCACCGCCGCTATACCATGCGTAGCCTGAAGGCCATGGAAAATTCATATAAAAGCTATTGCTTGAATCAACCTGTATTTTAGCTGTTTGGTTTTGTGAAAGTAAGAGGGAAGTATTACTGAGAGTGTTATATATACTAACTAACTCATGTAAAGAGTTATAGGGTACGACCTGTGCGCTCATTAGCACGCTGAGCAAACTTGCAGTAGCTGAGTTTGTACGGCTTTGAAACGGCTTTTTCTCAACTTCTTGCTCGAATTGGTAAAAGCGTTGATTCAGTATTAGTGCTAAATCTTGGATTTGAGCAGCAAAACCTACTTTGTCGCTTAATGTGCCAAAAGGCGACAATATATTCGATTTAGTTGGCTTGCTTAGTACGCTGCTCTGTAGCTCCATTAATGCCAATAAAAGTTTGGGATTAATGCTAGAGTGTCCAGCCCAATGTAGTAAGGTTGTTTTCCATTCTAATAGATGTGGTGCATTACTATAGAAAAAGGCATCCCAGTCTTCGTTTTGCAATTCGTTGTTATATACAAATTCACTCTGATCTATGGCTATTACTGAGTGTGTGATTGCTTGAATTCGCGCAGTGTGTTTTGAGCTAAGCGCTTTTGCTTCGTGATGTTGTCCTTGCGCTTGAACAAACCCCATTATGGGTAATGTGAGGACTGAAAAGCATAGTATTGATTTCATGTTGTATCCTTATCTTCTTTGATGTATTCCTTATATGTATATAAACCTGATAATAAATTGTAAAATAAATGGTCAAAAAATATGCTTTTATCTGTATTGTATGATTTACGAACAACCTATTCCGATGTGGTTATTAGAATGCATTTAATTTAAAAGTCGATGTATTATAGTGCATTGCTCTTTTAGAGATGAAAACTTAATTGCTAATATTGCAAAAGTGCTTAGCTGAGCTATTTTTATCTTTACAGTACATTGTGGGGTGTCTTTATGAAACCGATTATTTTTATAGAGCAGCTTGAAGCATTGCTAGAAGAGCGTAAATTTAAAGATCGTCGTCAGTTAAAGCAGATTGTCCATCCTTTATTTGAACGACGAATATCTCATAGGAGAAAAGCACACCATTGTTCCGTTATGAAATAATGTATTTAACCTCAGCTCTGGATAAGCGAATTTGCCCAATAAAGCTATTTTTCTCACTCTCGGCGTTGCTTTCATTTGTAATAGCCCGCTATTACTGAATAAAAACGCCTTGATATTGAACAAAATATCATCATTTGATTGTACGTAAGTTTGTTTGCAAAACATTTTCTATTCCAAAACCCTTATCCAAACTTGAGGTTATTTAAGCAGTTTAATGAGTTAGTTTGCAGGAAAGCGAATTAACTTTAATGGTATGAGAATTGATTACGGCCAATACATGCTACTTTAACCTAAGTTCGAAATTGAAAAGTAAACTTAAAAGCGGCGCTATTTTGTACGTAAAACATGCTGGTTTTTTTTTAATGTATTAAAAATGTGCTTTTCGAGTGATATTCGCTCGAACTCATTGTTTTTATCACTTTTCTGAAAATAAACGCTTGCGCTTTTTCTGCATCTCCCTATAATGCGACCCCACTGACACGGAGCGCTACGCTAACTTAGCAAAGCAAAACGCAGTCAGCGTCGAGTAAAACTTAAATT